>CAKRPQ010000005.1 GCA_934385225.1 uncultured Eubacteriales bacterium | reverse complement strand
GATACAGTTTTACCCTTTGTGACTGCAAGGAAAACAAGGGACTTATCACGCACAACTACTCCGAAACAAAAATAACAGGTTTTGCGATAAAGGTAGGAATAAACAGCACCTTTACAATGTACGGCGGCAGGATCGCCGACAACTCAACGAGTGAAACCGACACTTTTCCCTATTCTGCCGTCGGCAATTTCGGCACATTCAGATTATTCGGCGGTATTATAACCGACAATATCGATCACAGAGATAACGGAGGTGCCGTTTACAATTCAAGAGATATGTACATAGCTGGCGATGTAACCGTTACAGGCAACAAAAAAACAGTAGACGGCAGAACCTCGGACGCTAACATATTCACTTCAAATGCAGTTAAAATCGCAGGTGCACTGACAGGCGGAAAAGTCGGAATCAGCGCAGCTTCCACACGTACACTTCTCGCAAGCGGAAGCAAATACACGATTACAGACGACGACTTTGCAAAGCTCGCATGCGACAAAAAAGGCTTTTATCTTGTTAAAAACAACTACGGCATCGGAGTTGCCGCCGTGCATACGCACTGCATCTGCGGTACGCACAAAGTTTATTTTAACCACATTGATGAGAGTACCTATGGATTCGCCCCATGGGACGATCCTACATCGCTTCCTACAAAGCAAGGTTACTACTATCTGACAACAGATGTAACACTGACAGAACCTCTTGGGGAATCCGTTTGCGACGGTATATGCCTTAACGGTCACAGCATTCGTGCCGACGGGGACTTTGACATTATAAAGACAAGCAACATAAGGCCGAGCCAATTCTTCATCACGGATTGCGCAAAACCCGAGAACTACGGCTCGATCACCCACATAAACGGTCACACGGGACGCGCGCTGTATGTAGATAAAAATCTTCGGATTTTCGGCTGCAAAATCGAAAACAACAGTGCCAAAAACGGCGGCGCGATATATATTGACGGCGACGGCATAACTCTCAACATATTCGGAACGGCAATCGAAAACAACACCGCAACCGAAAACGGCGGCGCAATCTACATAGACTGCCCCGATGGCGGAACATGCGGCGGAAAAGTAACACTCGAAGGTGCTAAAATAAGTAAAAACAGTGCTAAAAACGGCGGTGCTGTCTACAACGTGGGAACCGAAGAAAACAGAACCGTAGATAACATAGGAGTTTATTCCGAAACATTGATTTCCGGTAACACCGCGACGGAATACGGCGGAGGAATATATCATAAGGCGGGAAGAATCCTGCTCTATCGCGGAGCGATAAAGGAAAACACTGCGAAGGCGGGCGGAGGAATCTATACAGAGGGTGTAGACGATGCAAGCTATCCTTTGATCATGCTCGAGGACGCACCTTATGTTTATAATAATACAAACACAGACGGTAAGCAGGACAACATAAATCTCGGATACCACGGAAAAATAGATTTTCATAATGGCATTATTGTAAACAACGAACTCACAGCTGTCGGCAAAATCGGCGTGAGCGTAAAAGATCCCAACGAAGGCCGCAGAATCGTCGGGTACAACAGCAAATATGTTTATAGCAAAATAGAGGTCAGTATGACAATTTTCGTTTCCGACGACGACAGATTCGCCGTAAAAACCGTTACGGACGAGTCTTTGACGAGTTCGGAGATTTACGCGTGCCTTACCGAATACACCGTTCCGACGGCGGGACGCTTCACCTTCCGCGCTCCGCACAACCTCGTTTACAGCGGCGAAGAAAAAATAGCGACGGTAACGCCGAATGACAACGTTGACTACGGATACATTACAATCAAATATTATCGTGACGGCGAACTTTTGGCAGAGCTTCCGACCGATGCGGGTGAATACAGCGTGCGCATAGACGTAAGCGGAAGCAGTATCTGCGAGGCGATAAACGACATAACGAGCGACGACTGGTGCTTCGCAATATTGGCAAAGGAACTCAAAAAGAACGACATTACCGTTACGGGCATTGAAGATTTCTACCACTTCACGGGCAAAGCGTACAAGCCCGAAATTACCGTCAAATACGGTCAGAAAACGTTAAAAATAAACGATGACTACACCGTAACATACGGCGAAAACACAAAGGTCGGTGTCGGAAGCGTCACAGTCGAATTCTGCGGGAATTACAGCGGAAGCGCGCAGTACGAGTTCGAGATAAAGCGTGCTGTCGGGGATATTTTTGCCGACGGCGTGATAGACACAAAGGACTCTGTTCTTCTTGCACAGTATCTTGCGGGCTGGAAAGTCGATATTGAAGCGGAATATGCCGACGTCAACGGCGACGATGCGGTCGATTCAAGAGATATGGTGCTTTTAATGCAGTACATTGCAAATTTTGAAGGCATCGTTCTCGGTAAACAGAACTGATATTAAAAGGGACTGCCCACAAACGGCAGTCCCCTGTTTTTTTTTGCTCATATCTTTATACTTATTCTGAATATTTCCCCGAAATCGGCACGTCCGCGTGCGCTGAGCCGCAGTTCGATTTCCTCCGCAAAAGCGACAGAATATTCGCCTCTCGCAACGCCGTCGGAAAGATACCGAACGTCTTTTTCGAGCGGAATGTATTTTTTCCCGACTTTGAGCATAACGTCGCCGTCGCAGCTGCCCGAGAGCCACGTCGCGGCGGCGAGATTCCCGACACCGACTTCAACGGTATAAATGCCGACGTCAAGCCTGAGTTCGCCTCCGTTTTCCGCCGCATATTCCCTGCCGTCCGCAGACACGAATTTCACATAATTAAACTCTCCGTCAAGATATTTAAGCGGACCGTAACCCTCAAATGCAGCATTTCCGCAAAGCACGAGCGGGGTATTCGCCGATGTCGTACCGTCGCCGTCGGTCACGAATTCAAACAGACCGCCGTTTTTCTCGGCACTCTTTGCCGCCCTTATACCCGCACCCGCAACTCTGTTATCTTCAAGCTGTTTTCCGTAAAGAAGTCTTGCGCGGTCAAAATCAAACTTGCTGAAAACGCCTTCTCCGTACACGAATTTACACCAATACGAAAGCTCGCCTTCGGGATCGACGTGCGCATATTCGGTAATCTTCTTTTCCTCTCTCTTGCCTTTTCCGCTGCTGAAAAAGTCGCCGCTTTTAAGGTATTCGCGAAAAGCAGGGCGAAGAGAGCCGTTCTGCGCCACATACCCACAGTCGCTGTGTTCGGTAAAGCGAAATCCGCCCGGATAAAACCATGGCATAGAGCCTTTCGACGCGCAGAACCCGAAAAGTCGGTTGAACTGCGCCTGATACTGTCTCTGCTCTTCAAGTCGCCATTCGAGAGGCTGATTTTTCTCACCGTCCCAGAGCAGTTTCGTGCCGACGGCAAGCCCGCTCATTCCGGGCAGGCTTATTCCGTATTCGACCCATGTGACGGGCTTGCCGCCGCTCACATAATGGGCTGCCCTGTCAAGTGCCGCAGAGGCATAATACCCCATATCGTCCAGCGTGAACGAGTACGCTTCAAGGCACATAAAATCAAGATGCTTCGATGCCGGTGAGAGGAATACATTTGGCACATTATCGTCAAGATGCCCTATTCTGTTGGTATAAAGATGATTGCTGTCATATTTCTTCATCTTCGATATAGCGTCACGCCACCTGCTGCTTGTCATATCCGTCAGGAATCGCGTGAATGCGGTCATTTTCACCCGTTTCTCCGCTATGCGCTTAACATAATTGTCGGAATGAGGACATATCACATCTCCCGTCTCCGTTCGGTCAAGCGGTTCGCCGAAGCTCTTTTCGGCTCTCTCGTAACTGCCGTAGGTATCTATAAGCCATGCGCGCCATTCGGGAGCAAAATGTCTTGCATTGACGGGTCTTGCAAAACCGCCGCCCGACTCCCAGAAAATATCGTGTGCGATTAGCGTCGGATCATCGGCTATTCCGAGATCGCGTACGAGCTTTGCGAACGCCTTTTCATTAAAGTAAAGGGGATTTGTAATATTGCAGAAGCTCATCATTACGCGAAGTCCGAGTCTTTTGCAACGGTAAAAGAAGTCGCGGAGCGGATCCGTAAGATTTTCAAGCGAATTACAGTCGACCCTTATCGAAACGGTATTCAGACCGAGCATTTTAATATGCGAGAGATCTTTTTCGACCTCGGAGGGTATGTAATTCGATCTGTCGAACGCACTTCGCCAATAATCGTTTAGTTCAAGGCTTATCTGATAAAGCGGAAAATAGTTTATCCCGTATAAATACCAATTTTTTTCGCCGAGTCTGAAATTACCGTCCTCCACCCTGATAAAATCGTATTTGTTTTGCGAATGATTACCGTGCGTGACAAAAAGTTCCTGTTTCACTCTGTCGATCACTTTTCCGTCCTTTATGAGTTCGGTGACGACTTCGTATTCTCCCTCTCCGAGTCCGCCGAATACGGTTTTTACGGAGGTGAAATTCTGTCCCGTCGTAAGTGCTGTATGTTCTTCGATCGTTTCTCCGACCTTAAAGCGCACCGTCACCTCTTCAAAATCCCTCGACGCGCTTATGATCTTTGCGCCGAGTTCGATCTTCTCGTAAGGACGCAGAACATAGCGTGACGTACCCGCTTCAAACAGGAATATTCCGCGCGAAAGCGCCTCCGTCATATCGGCAATGAGCTTTTCGCCACCCATTGTAAGAGCGTCCGAAAGAGGTACGCCTATTACGCCGACCTCGCTGCCGATCGTTATCGGCGAAACGTTTCCGAGCCTTGTTCCGGGCGTAAATACCATATGCCCTATTGTATCGGAAAGCATAAAGAACGCCGCCGCTCCGCTTTTCCCTCCGTCCCTTGCGCCGTCGTCGCCGTTTTTTACGCTCACAAGCGGAAGGAACCTGCATCTGCGCCCCATATCGAAGCCTTCGCCGATCGGTCTTGCATTCGGACAGATCGTTCTCGCGGCATTTCCGTGCAGGGTCGCGTCCGTCACCGCATTTTCAAGTGTTTCGAAAGATTCGCATTTTTCCTGGGCGAATGTTTTGTAAAGTGGGCATATTCCCTCTATAACGGGCGCTTTTTCGGTTATATTATCAAGGCCGAAAAGAGGTCCGCCGAATATAAAGAGTCTGCCGTTCTGCGTGAGGTATCTTTCAAGCGGTTCTTCAAGCGATTTCGGCACGGAAGCACCGTCGCATATCACGGTAATGCTCCCTATTTTTTCTCCGCCGTCGGAGGCAAATTTTTCGGGCGTTATTTCATATACGTAAAATCCTAAGTCGCATAGCAGGCTTTCGAGCCTTAAAACAGACTTTTCGTCGGCACCGAGCCTGAGTACCGCTATCGTTTTATCGAAAAATTCGAGTGAGCGGGCTATTTCGGCATTGTGTTCCGAGCTATTCATGGCAAAACCCTCCGTTTTTTCATATTTTAGCATATGCGCAAGACCCTTGTCAACAGCTATAAAAAAGAAGTAACGATATGCAAAGTATGCAAACCGAATATTGCAAATCGCGGTGTTAAGATTGCGTGAAGATTTTACAATATCATTCACGTACACGTCGAGGGGCGTAAACAGTCCACCTTTATGCACATCCGTTCGTCCACAATGGCGACGGCGCAAAGCATGGGGTCGTCTTCAAAAATCTGCTGGTTCAGCAAACCGCATCTGCGACGCCTCTTCAAAGAGTACCTCGGCGTATCGCAGACGGAATACAGAAATTCGCTTCTTTCCTCAGCCACACGCGATATGCTTATGCGGAGTGATCTTAACGTTTTGGACGTTTCATACGAACTTAATTTCCCCGATATATACTCTTTCAGCCGTTTTTTCAAAAAGCAGAACGGAATGTCGCCGAAAAATTTCATAGACAAATACAGAAAATAAATACCTTCCCGCGGCAAAGCCGCGGGAAGGTATTCTTTATTTGCGCATAGTTCGGGACAGGTCAATATACTTCCGAATAATCAATCTCGATATCGCCCTCGCTTCCGCCGTCATCATGGTCTTCCGCCTTTCCGCCGACGAGCTTTACGTCCCAGCCCGCAAGGTACTGTGAGAGAAGAACGGAGTCTTTTGTATCAACCGTACCGTCACCGTTACAGTCGGAGGCACGCACACTTATCGTGACGTCCCAGCCTGCAAGATACTGCGAGAGAAGAACGGAGTCCTTTGTATCAACCGTTCCGTCGCCGTTTACGTCACCCGCAACAAAATCGACAGACGGCTTTTTAAGCGTATAACCGTTCCATTTTGAACCGTTAAATCCGCTTGCGCCCGCATTACATTCAACATAAAAATCTTTACCCTGCGTGCCGAATATGCTCGCACCCGCTGTCGGAGCGTTTCCGAGGAAGGTTGCCTTTTCGAGCGTTCCGAGCTCTGCAAACGCGCCCTCTCCTATCACTTTTATGCCTGCGCCGACAACGACGCTGTTTATATCGGGCGCAAATCTCGCGATGTTCGAAAGTCCGTCGATCGAACCTTCGCCGTAAACGGTGAGTACGCCGGCCCGTACTGTCCAGTAAACAGAGCCTATGCCTTTACCAAACGGGATAAACTCTACGCCAAGCTCTGCCGCAAGGCTTTCGAGATATTCGCCCGTGCCGTATATCGCTTCAAGTCCCGACGGGAAATTCGACTTCATAATCGGGTTCGATTCGCTGTACTGATTTCCGAGAATTACTCCCTTTATCGCCGTGCCGTAAAGAATATTTCCGTTTGAGCCGAGCGTTGTCATATTTGTTAAATCGGCTGTACCCGGAATGTCTACACTGCCCGCAATCATTATCTGTGAGAGCATAGGCGATCCGTAAAATGCGGAACTGTTTATCTGACCGCAACCTGTATATGTGACCTTTTTCAGATTTTTATGTTCCTTAAAAGCGTTTTGCGAAATCTTTCCCTGATTTCCCTCGATAATTACTTCCTCGATACTGTTTACATAGTTCTTCCAATATCCCGTGCTGTTCGGATTTCCGCATTCGTTCCAGCCCGTATCCTTGTTTGATTTTATCGTGAGAGTGTTGTTTTTGTAGTCGAAAATCCACGTATTGTTTACGGTCATATTTCCGTTCCACGAATCTGTTATCTGTCCCTCTACCGTATGCGGAACTTCGCCGAGCGAAACAAATGTGTAGCCGTTTGCCTCGCATATTTCCTCAAAACCGAGGTCATCGTATGCGCCGAGTGACGCGCCCGCAGGCAGTCCGGCAAAGGTATTCGTGCCGACGGTAATCTCCTGCGAACAGACGGTTACGTTTCCGAGAGAAGCCGAGTTTTCAAACGCCGAATCGCCTATCGCCGTTACGGATTTAGAAATTTCAAGAACGGTGAGTGCGGACGATGCAAACGCTCTCGGTGCTATTTCCGTCATACCCTTTCCGAGCCTTACGGAGGTGAATTTCGTCCCCTCAAAGCAGCTTTCGCCGATTTCGTATATGCCGCTTATATCGGCTGTACCATCCTCCGCCGCAGATGTATATATTGTTCTGACGCCCGAATTCATAAGCGCGCCTTTACCGAACGCGACAAGCGCGTCTGTTATTAAGAGCGTTTCAAGGTTCGGCAGATCCGCAAGAACGAAGTCACCGATGTCGGTCAGATCTTTGCACATTATCGTCGCACGGGCAATGTCGTCTCTGTATTCGTCCCAAGGCTGCTCCGACGAGGAGGCGAAGGAGTCCGTCTTTGAGCCGCTTCCCGTAAATATAAGCTCATACTTACCGTCCGAAGCCTTTACGACGCTGTATCTGACGCCCGTTCCGATGTTACCCGACTTGACGGTCTCATAACCGTCGATCTCGGAATAGTCCTTATCAAGCCCTGTCGTGAGGCTGTGATACTTCATCATATTGTCCTCCGCAAATTTATGTGCGGCAGAACCGTCATATGCGCAGACAGTTACATTATTTATATAGTTTCTGTAATTTTCAGCGGATATGTTTGTGCTGTTTGCAAAGGCATATTCGTTTATCTCCGTGTTCAGTCCGAGAACTGTCAGCTTTTTTATCGAACCCGAATTGCTGAACGCAAGCGCACCGATGCTTCTTATCCCCTCGGGAGCGGTAATCTCGCTTACTCCCGTGGATTTGAAGGCTTCTGTGCCTATTGTTCCCGCAGCCTTATCCGAAAGAACGAACGTTTTGAGATTTCCGCAGCCGTCGAAAGTGTATGTGAGCGAAAGATTGTCTATTGATCTGATATTTGCCTCGCCCGTGACGGGTGTTTCGCCCTTATAATAGATCGAAACAAGATCTCCCATAGTCTCAAACACCGTCCCCGACAACTTTTTGAGGTTCGGCGTTATTTCGACGAGCTTTGTTTTTCTCATATAGTGGAAGCAGGCTCCCGAAAGCGTTGTCACGTTTTCGTCGACAACAATCTTTTCGATATCGTCGTAATATTTATACCACGGCGATGTTTCGGGTTTGCCCCAACCGCTTATCTTCACCTCGGGAGTAGTACCCGTACCGCTTATTGTGAGTACGCCGTCCTTATAGAACCAGAACACGTCTGCTCCGCAGTCGCCCGCATCGCCGAGACTTGTAAACGAAAGCGAATTTTCGGCCGCAAACGTTTCGCCCGTCGTTCCGTCATAGGAAACGACGTTCACTTTCTTTCCGCCGAAAGCGGTAGCGTCAATGCTTTCAAGCGAATACGGCAGCTTGACTTCCATGCCGTCGCTTCCGAGCGCAAAAGCGCCTTCGGAAAGAGCCTTTACGCCCTCTTTTACTTCTATCGATGTAACGCTGTCAATATAACCGTTCCAACCGCAGACAAAATCGGGATAGACGACGAGCTTACCGCTCTCTGTTATGATCCAGCCTTCACCGCTTGCGACGGCGGACGAATAAACTTTTATATCCTTTGATACGTGCTTACCCGTAATGCGGATAATATCGTAATCCTCACCCGTCTCTGTTATCGTATTTTGGCTGAATCCCTCATATTTCGCCATATAGAGAGGCACGGTATAAGGAACAACCGCCGCGGTACCTGTCGCAATAAAATCACCCGCAGACGAACCGTCTTCAAGAACCGCTTCCATTGTAACGGAATCCGTTTCCGTACCGATAACGGAGGAATAGAACTGTTCGGCGGCTGCTTTGCCGAGCTCCGTATAGTCAGTACCGCCGAATCCCGCAAGGCAGAATTTTGAATCCTCATCATAGCAGAGTTCTATAAGCGTTCTGTGATAATCGGAAGTGGATTTGTCCCCTGCAAGGACAACCGCGACGTTATCAAACGAAGCGTATGCGTTCCTTATTTCCTCTTTGCTTTCTGACGCAGAAGAAGCGGTCGTATCACAGATAATCAGGGCATTTTCGGATTTTGTATCATACGCCGATGTATCCGCACCGTCAAACAGTGCCGCATTGCCGGTATATGATTTCCATGTGTCGGCAAACGCCGCTTTGAATTCGGCATATTCCGAACTTGAAGCGTCGATATTTCCGCTCACGGTAAAGATGTCCGCCGAACGATTTACAACATTGTATGTTCTCTTTGTTCCGTTTGTAAATGTAATCGCGACACTTCCCGCTTTAAGACCCGTTACTACCTTTGGAGAAGTCTTTGCAACAACGTTTTCGTCGGAGACAGACGCTATTTCAAACGGAAGAGTGTATTCGTCACCCACTCCGATTTCGGGCATCTTATACTGCGTCATATCAATCGGGTAGGTGTTTGTCGTGCCGTGCTTTTTACCCTGTCTGAACGTAAACTTTGCCTCTGTATTAAGGTTATTGAATATCGTCTGTGTCGTGAACATCGGGCAAAGCGGATCACCCGTACCCGCAGACATATTTACCTTACCCTTTATACGTTTTGCGAAGCTCGCCGCATCAAAATATCTGAGTCCGTCAACATAGCTCGGATAGAACGTCGGGCGGAACTTTGTCGGGTCGGTCTCGGTGGCAAGATTTGCAAACCACGGAACATCGGGGGAACATACGGTCACCTCGGGCACAAGTCCCGCAACCGCAAGAGACTGAAAACCGCCCTGGCTTCCGCCGGAGGTTTCAAGATACACGCCGTCCCAGAGTCCCCGCCATGCGGAGGTATCAATACCGTCTACGTTAGAGGATACGCCCGTTTCTCCGAAATATTTACAGAGAAAGCGAACCGCCTGAACATCGCGGAGAAGCATATTCTTAAAATAGCTGTTTTCGGGATCGGCATTTTCCGCTTTCGAAAAACCGTAACCGTCAAGTCCGAGAGAAGCCTTATCGTAATAGCTTCCGGGTCTTAACTGTTCCATGCTGTGTGCGCAAACGCTGAAATACGCCGTATTCGCAACGGGATTAACCGACGCACTCGTCACGCCGTACCCCTGGAAGCCGAGACGAAGTTTAAGGCTTCCTTTTTCGGCATTTTTAGGCATTGTGAGAACGCCTGCCACATATGTTGCGTGCGTAGCAATCTGATCGGGGTTTCCGATACAATTTATTTTAATTATGTAGGAAACAAATTTGTTGTTTCCCGAATCGACCTGCTCTATCGAAATGGGATTGGGAGCGCACTCGTCAAGAAGAGCAAGCTGTCTTTCCCAGAAAGCGTCAAAGTCGCTCGGCTCTGCGGCAATAAGCGCGATTTCGTCCGCATTCGCGATTGCGCCGCCTTCAAACGGAGTGATTATCCCGTTATCGTCTCTTATAACGTTCTTCCTCGCATCGCACGGGTTGACGGTAAGTCTGACCGCACCCGCTTTCGATATCGACGTCCTGATCTGCGCCGTGCCGCTTTTCGCATCGACGTATCCGCTCGACGAAGTTCCGTCATCGGCTACGATATTATAGCTGAAATACGGAGCCGTAATCTGCTCGCCGTCCGCGTAAAGCGTCATGGTAAATACCATTTCCTCGCCGACTTTATAAGTCGTAAAGTCCTTATCGGTCTCGCCTTTGAAGTAGATCTTCCCGATCTTTGCAATGTCAAGATCGAGAATGCTCTTCATGTCCTCTGCCGAAGCGGGCAGAACTACCACGGACGCAACCGTGCAGATGACAAGAAAGAGGCTTAGCAACCTGAGAATTTTGTTTTTCATGTTTTTCGCCTTTCTTTTTTTATTTTATAAATAAATTATATCACATAAAAAAACGATTTTTTTCGAGATAAGCCATATTTTTTATAAGATCGGATATTTTTTAGGCAAATTCGACTTGCCGTCATCGAATGTATTATACATTCTATCACAATATGCACAAAAAACAAATTGTTTTTCGAGCCGTTTTTTATTGCATAACGTGAACAGCGTCTATTCCTTGTATCGGTTGACAAAACATTCGAAAAGTGATATACTGTTGATGTTGCCAACTAAAACAGCCCTTATCTTTATATTTATTATTGCACGGAAAATTCATTTGCGATATAATAATACAAACAAAAAATATCAATTTTCTGACATAAAAAGTTATTGGGCAGTAAATCTATTGCTATATAAAAAAGGAAGAAAAATGAAATTCTTAACTCAGTACAAAAATCTCAGCAGAGAAATATACATATTATTTTTCGGGAGAATCGTCACCAGCATGGGATCGCTCATCTGGCCTCTAATGACGCTCATACTGAAAAACAAGCTCGGCTACGACGCAACGACAATAGCCGCCATCTCAATGTTCATGACTGTCTTGCAGTTTCCGATGTTACTCCTCGGAGGAAAGCTCGCCGACAGCGTCAGCAGAAAGAAAATAATAATCATCTGCGATATGGTCACCGTAATTTCTTACATAGTGAGCGGATTTATTCCGCTTTCAAAGTACAGCATAGGTCTTTTCTATCTTGCGGGACTTTTTGCGACGATTGAAGGTCCGTCATACGACGCGCTCGTTGCCGATCTCAGCGACGGCGACGACAGAGAAAAGGCTTACAGCCTGCAATATCTCGGAATGAATCTCGGTCTTGTGCTCGCACCCACGCTCGGCGGTCTGCTGTTTGAAAAATATCTCGGTCTTGCATTTATCATTACGGGACTTGCGACATTTTCCTCGACCGTTCTCATATTTTTCTTTGTAAAACAGCTCAGCGTCGAAAAAAAGACAGTCAGCGAATACGAGGAAAAACGCGAAAACACGGGCATATTTACAATTCTGCGCGAAAGACCGACTCTCGTTGTCTATGCGCTTGCAATGGGCTTTGCCGCCGTCGTTTATGGACAGTTCAACTATCTTCTTCCGCTTAATATGGAGAACCTGTACGGTGCAAAAGGCGCAACGATATTCGGGTTTATGACAAGCGTAAATGCTTTCGTCGTGATCGCCGCCACACCGATAGTTACAACATTTCTCGGAAAGATTACGGACGTGCGCAAGGTTCTGATAGGTGAGACTCTTATCGCGGGCGGTCTCTACTGCTTCCGCTTTTTCCAGAACGCTATACCCATGTATTTCGTACTCATGACAGTATTCACCATAGGCGAGGTGTTCGCAACGCTCGGCAACCAGCCGTATATGACAAGGCGTATTCCGTCGTCGCATTGGGGACGGATAAATTCGTTTGTAAACACGGTAACAGGCGCTTTCGCGGGACTCGGAAACATCGGTATCGGTAAAGCTATCGACCGTCTCGGATACAACCGTGCGTGGCTTATAATCGGCGTTCTCGGTATCATTACCGTCACGCTCGTAGCTATCCTGTGCGTCTCCGACAAGTACCGCTTCCCTTCACTTTACAAAAACAAAGATCAGAACGGGCGTTCAAATTGAACGTCCGTTTTTTTACTCCGATGCCCGTGATTATGACGGAGAAAAATCTTAAATCGCATTTTTCATCAACCTGCGGTTGATATTTTGCAACTTTCGATGTCTGTAATTGCATTTTTCGCAAAAAAATCGCTTTTTTTTCGTAAAAACCCTTGACAAAAATGAATTTTCGTTTTATAATATAGCAAAATTTGAAAATGTGATGCTTTTTTGAAACAAGTTTCTTGCATATACAGTGTTCCGTTTTCAAAAATCTATTCAAGGAGAACAAGAAATCATGAAAAAAACACTTTCACTCATTCTTGCCGTCGTTCTCACTCTCGGCTGCCTGATGCTCGCATCCTGCGGAGCTGAAAAGAACGGCACGGAGATCGACCTCGCGTCCGCCTCGGAAATCGTTATCGGCGTTTACGAACCGGCATCGGGCGACAACGGCCCCGGCGGTAAACAGGAAACCCTCGGCATACGCTATGCAAACAGCATAAAGCCTACCGTCACGCTCGACGGCAAGGAATACAAGGTAACTCTTAAAATCGTTGACAACCAGTCCTCGAACGACAAAGCCCCCTCAGCTGCCGCAGACCTTATCGCGGCAAAATCGCTTGCGGTACTCGGTTCTTACGGTTCGGGCGTTTCGATTGCAGCCGGCGAATCTTTCAAGAATGCAAAGGTTCCCGCAATCGGTGTCACCTGCACAAACCCGCAGGTGACGGAAGGCAATGACTACTACTTCCGCGTTTGCTTCCTCGATCCTTTCCAGGGTACGGTTCTCGCGGGATACGCAAAGGATCTCGGCGTTGAAAAGGCTTACGTTCTCGCCCAGCAGGGCAACGACTACGACGTCGGACTTTCAAACTACTTCAAGGCTGCATTCGGCGAGGAAAATTGCATTTACGAAACATTCCCGAAAGACAATGCCGACTTTACCTCTTATGTTCAGAAAGCAATCGACAACGGTGCGGGCGTTATCTTCTCTCCCACATCGACGTCATATGCACAGCTTATAATCGCAAAGGCTGCCGCTCTCGGCTACACGGGAACGATCCTTGCGGGCGACACATGGGACTCTAACCAGATAATCAGCGCCGCAAAGGACAAGGACGTCAAGGTTGAGGTCACGACCTTCTACCAGGAAGGCGCAAACGCAGAATTCGACGACGGTTTCCGCGCTTGGCTCAATTCCGATTCTCAGCTCATCACAGACAACGGCGGCGACGATATGGTAGCGGCTGTTTCCGCAATGGGTTATGACGCTTACATGACGGCTCTCTATGCTATCGAACACGCAGAGGTTAAGGACGGCAAGCTCACGTCCGTCGCAGTCCGCGATTCGCTTGCGACAATGAAGGACGCGGGAACGGCATTCACAGGCGTTACGGGTACGATCTACTTTAACGCAACAGGCGACGCCGTTCGCGACACCGCATTCATCAAGAAGGTTGACACTGCCGAGGGCAAGTGGGACTTCGTAAAAGAGCAGAAAGCAAATTGATTCTGACCCTTTAAGTTTTTCGATAGGGCACGGCGCAACCTGTCGCCGTGCCTTACGCTTTTTATGACACAGAGACCGACCGTAAAAAGTCAGTAAGGAAGGATTTAATTATGGCATATCTACTTGCCGGCATATCCGCCGGCGGTCAGTATGCGCTCATCGCCATAGGATATACCATGGTGTACGGCATACTTCGTCTTATAAACTTCGCGCACAGCGATGTCTTCATGGTTGCGGGACTGCTTGTCGTCTATTTGCAGACGAGTATGCCGTTCTACGCCTCAATACCGATAGCAATACTTTTAACGGTTCTGCTTGCGTTCCTCATCGAAAAGTGCGCATATAAACCGCTTCGTTCGGCACCGCGTATGTCGGCAATGATCTCCGCCATCGGCGTTTCATACCTTATCCAGAACGTTGCGCTCTATGTGACAGGCGGTCTTCCGAAGCCTTATCCGACACTTCCGTTCCTCATCAAGAACGTGACAGTTCTCGGCGCAACGACAAATATGGTTACTATAATAACGCCGTTCATTGCGCTCGCGCTCGTTGTCGTCCTTGTACTTCTGATAAACAAAACGAAAATAGGAATGGCAATGAGAGCTTCCTCGGTTGATTTTGAAACGGCAAGGCTTATGGGAATAAAAATAAACAGCGTAATAAGTATGACTTTCGTCATCGGCGCGTTTCTCGCCGCGGCAGGCTCTGTTCTCTACTTCAACAACTATCCGTCCGTAATTCCGACGTCGGGAGCAATGCCGGGTCTTCGAGCATTCGTTGCAGCCGTTGTCGGCGGAATAGGTTCTATCCCCGGTGCTGTCGTCGGTGCGTTCATTATCGGTATATGCGAAAACCTCCTCAAAATGGTCGGGCTCACGCCGTTCTCGGACGCGTTCACATTTGCGCTTCTTATAGTAATTCTCTGTGTTAAGCCCTCAGGCCTCTTCGGAGAAAAGAAAATAGACAAAGTATAAAGAAAGGAAGAAAAATGAAAAACTCATTAAAAAAACCGCACGCAAGCGGAAAAACAATAAAAACGATAATTTTCTTCCTTATAATATTCGGTGCGCTCCTTATCGCCGATATGACTCTGCCGTCATATTCGATGCTCATCTCCGTACTCAAAAAAGGAACGGTCTACGCACTCCTTACGGTCTCAATGAACCTCTTGAACGGTTTTACGGGTCTGTTTTCGCTCGGTCAGGCAGGATTTATGCTGCTCGGCGGCTATACTTACGCAATTCTGACCATTCCCGTCGCCTCGCGCGCGTCAGTTTATTATATGTGTGACGGCGGAGCAATTAAATTTGCACTCCCGTGGCTCGTCGGCGTTCTTCTTGCGGGCGTTGTGGCAGGGCTTTTCGCGTTTCTCATCGGTCTTCCCGTTCTGAAACTCAAAAGCGACTACCTCGCCATCGCAACTCTCGGTATTGCCGAGATCGTCCGCGCGCTTACGCAGTGGACGGGGCTTGAAAAAATTACAAACGGCTCTGTTTCGCTCCGTTCCTATCCCTATTTTCAGAAATTGTTCCCCTACGTCATAATGGTCGGCATCGGAATACTCATCGTCGTGCTTCTCATTCGCTCAACTTACGGCAGAGCAATGAAAGCGATACGCGACGACGAGATTGCAGCCGAGGCGATGGGCATAAACCTTTCAAAGCACAAAACCATCGCATTTGTAATCAGCTCCGCACTCGCGGGCGTAGGCGGCGCACTGCTTGCCATGTACCAGACCTCACTCGTGGCAAGTCAGTTCTCCTCCGCGCTCACATATGAAATACTTCTTATAGTCGTTATCGGCGGTATCGGCTCGATAACCGGCTCTATCCTCGCTTCGTTCCTCTACATCGGCTGTTCCGAATGGTGGCTTCGCGGCCTTGACAGCGGTACTTTTCTCGGCATTCATCTGCCGTCCGTTTTCCGTTCGGGATTCCGTCTCGTTGTATTCTCCGTTGTTATAATGATAATCGTTCTCTTTTTCAGACGCGGAATTATGGGCGAAAACGAATTTGACGCGGACAAGCTGACCTCATTCTTCACAAAAAAGATTCCTTCCCTGTTCTCCCGCAAGGAAAGAAAGGCGGGAAACTGATATGAAAAACGTTCTTCACATCGAAAATCTGACAATGCAGTTCGGCGGTGTCGTTGCCGTTGACAACTTCTCAATGGACGTAAACGAAGGCGAAATCGTATCGCTTATCGGACCTAACGGCGCGGGAAAAACCACAGCTTTTAACGCCGTAACCGGCGTTTACGAGCCGACGAACGGAATGATTTCGTTCTGCGGCAAGCCTTATGTGATAAACCATCCGCACGGAAAAATGCTCCGCACATACGCAGGGCAGAACGTGGGGCTTTACGCAGGCAAAAAGCTCGCTCCGACACCCGACAAAATAACGTATCTCGGCATTGCGAGAACATTTCAGAACATCAGACTTTTCAAATCAATGACTGTTTTCGAAAACGTCCTCACCGCAATGCATCTGCGCCGCACATCAAACCTCTTCACGGCGACTTTTATGCTCAACATGAAAGAGGAAAAGGCGATGCGAAAAAGAGCGTACGATCTGCTTGAACTTCTCGGGCTTGAAGACGTTGCGGACGCACCGTCGACTTCACTTCCGTACGGAAAACAGCGCCATCTTGAAATTGCCCGTGCGCTTGCGACAGACCCGAAGCTGCTTCTTCTTGACGAACCCGCCGCGGGTATGAACCCGCAGGAAACGGAAGATCTCACGGCATTTATCCGCCGCGTGCGTGATATGTTCGGGCTTACTATCCTTCTTATAGAGCATCACATGAACCTTGTAATGGACATTTCGGACAGAATATACGTCATCGACTTCGGAAAGAAGATCGCGGAGGGCAAGCCCGAAGAGATCAGAACGAACGACGATGTTATCAAAGCATATCTGGGAGGTGACGACGTTGGCTGAAAGAATACTCGAAATAAACAATCTTGTCGTAAACTACGGCGGCATACAGGCAGTAAAGGGCGTCTCCTTTTACGTCGAAACAGGAAAGGTAATGACCCTTATCGGCTCTAACGGTGCGGGAAAATCAACCGTTCTGCGTTCGGTTGCGGGACTTGTCAAACCGACGTCGGGCGAAATCCTCGTAAACGGCGAAAATATCACGGGAGCGTCCTCCGATGTTATCGTGACAAAGGGTGTGACACTCGTTCCCGAAGGCAGACGCGTTTTCCCAAACCTCACCGTGCTTGAAAATCTGAAAATCGGCGCGTACTTACGCCACGACGACATAAGCGAAAGTCTGCGGACGGTTTACAACTTCTTTCCGAGACTTAAAGAGCGTTCGTGGCAGCTTGCGGGTACCCTTTCCGGCGGTGAGCAGCAGATGCTTGCGGTCGGGCGCGCGCTTATGAGCCGTCCGAAGCTCATAATGATGGACGAGCCGTCACTCGGTCTTGCCCCGCTTGTCGTAATGGACATTTTTAAGATAATCAAGGAGATAAACGCACACGGAATTACCGTTCTCCTCATTGAGCAGAATGCAAATATGGCACTCAAAACAGCCGACTACGGCTTTGTTATGGAGACGGGAACGCTCGCAATGGCGGGAAGCGGCGAAAAGCTCCTGCGCGACGAACACGTCAGAGACGCCTACCTCGGAAAAAGTAAATAAATACTAAAAGGCGGTGCTTTTGCACCGCCTTTTTTAACTGTAAATTTTACCGTTTTTGTATATTTTAAGTCCCGCCTCGCCGTAATGTTTTCCGTCTCTGTCGTATTTTAATGTATAGCGGTCTCCGCGGATATACAGATTATCAAGTGTAAAATAGTCCCAGTCCGCGGGAATTATCGGCGCAAAATTCACGTTGCCGTTTGTCTCCGAGAAGCCCGTAAGTAGCGAAATGACAAGATCGCAAAAAGTCGAATGGTTATAGTCTTTTCCGCGTTCAAGTCCGCCTTTTTCTTTACGCCACCCAAGATTTTTGAGTATTTCGCGGCTCGTCCAGACATGTGACGTCGGCGACAAAACTTCGTCGATCCACATAACATCCCTGCCGTCCTCGGTGATCCTTTTATGCTGGTTTGCGTATTGATGAAGAAGCCGCGAGAACATAGCCGAATATTTATTTTTTGCTTTCTCAGACCTCTGCATTTCTTTCAGAAGTGCAGTCAGAGTCTGCGAGGTTGCAAACGGCCACACATAGCCGTTCCAAAGGCACTCGTGGTCGTATTCGCCGAGAAAGCCATTTGCTCCGCGCTCTGCCGTCGCAAGTCCTTCGGGTACTGCAAAAACGGAATTGTCTTCAAGAAGTTCGAATACCTCATCTCCTCCGTTCGGTATCGAAAAGCACCAGGGGATATAGCCGATAAGCTCGCGCGGGACACCCGACGTATCAAACGAACAGATATTCTTTTCCGAGAAATCGCCGTCAAGTGGGTGAATTGCCTTGAAGAAATTCTCACGCCAAAGCACCTTTTCCATTCCGCCTCTGATGGTATCGGACTTCTGTGAGAACTCTTCAAGGGGATTTCCCGCTTTTACGGAGAAATTGTAAATCGTTCTTGCGTCCGCGCACATATAGCTGTTGAGCGTCGGTCTTATTCCCTTTACCGCGTGACCGCAGGGCGAGCCGCTTATCGAATATTCCATTGCGTCGCGCCCGTCAACCGACCAGAAAAGCGGTGTTTCCGTCCCGTGCAGTTTTTCCCACGATTCATAGTACGGCATCGCTTTTTTAAGAAAATCGCGGGCGTCTATGCAGCCCTTCACCGCGTCAAGCCCTGCCGCCGCCGAAAGGAGCCATGTGCTGTACTTCGTACTGATTTCGGGGTGGTCGAAAAGGAAATTTATGTAGTCGACAAGATAGCGTTCACCGTTTCTTAACCATCTTCCCTCGGAAATATGATGCCCTGCCGCGGCGTTTATGACATTATACGCGCCGCTCCACGACACGTCGGGAAGGAACTCCGTTATAACGTACCCTTCGGGCGTGTTTTTTATATGCTTTCTGTAAGTCCACCATCTGAAATAGTAGGTTTTCTCGACGGTCTTATCGGAACACTCGAACATAGGTATCTCGCCGCCGAGAAAATCAAGCGCCTCGTCGTTGCCGATATCGGTTTTTATGTATTCGACGTCGTTTTCGTTAAATTCCCTGATATAATCTTCAAACTTCATTTTTATTCACCGAAAAGATCACGTTTTTTGCACTCGGCAAGTCCTATAAATTCAAGATTACCGAGTCTGCCGTTATACCAAAGCCTCCAACCGTCGCCGTATGGAATTACAGTCGGTTTATAGCAGGCGTCGCCGTCCCATTTCCCCGCTTCGGGTTCTATAATCGGATTAAACGGAGAACGTTCCCACCCTGTAATGCCGTTGTCCGAGCGTGCGACGCAGATTCTCGCTGTGTTGATATCCTCATATCCTATGTAGAACATCAGATAGCCCATATCATCGGTCTTTATTACTTGGCAGCCGCCGATTCTCTCCTGCTCATATTTATTTTCGGGGTCGCGCACAAATATCGGATTTGCTTTTCTCTTTTTGAAGTTCACTCCGTCATCGCTTTCGGCGTATGCAAGTACATTCGGCTCGTATGTTTCGCCCGCAGAGTACCACATTCTGTATTTTCCGTTTTCGTAAAGAACGCACGGGTTCATTACGGACTCCTTTTCCCACGAAAATTCGGGAACAAGGACAGGTTCGTCCGACACTCTGTAAAAATTAAGTCCGTCCTCACTTTCGGCGACACCGATAAAGCTGTATCCTCTCGCCTGCCCCGTGTACCACATTTTATAAACTCCGTCGATAAAAAGAACACAGTTTCGGCTTATGCGATCCTCAAAACCGCTGTTCGGGTTCGGCGCAAGCGTTATATGCGGTTCGCTCCAATTTATACCGTCCGAGCTGAACGCCACCGCACATGATTTCATTTTTCTGTATGAAAAGTCCATTCTGTAAAGCTCCCCGCATCGGCTTATGTATGCGTCGAACATCGTGCCCGTTTCGGCATTTCCGAAAACGGGATTCCCTTCATACTTTTCAAAAATACCCATTTGTTTTTTCTCCGTATTGACAATTTAATTTTTGGTGATATAATATATTATATATGTTATTCGTGCATTTTTCAAGTGCAAATAGTCTTATAAAATATACAATTTGTTCTGAGGAAGATATGTTTATACAAAATGAAATCTGCTTTGAAGCAAAAAAATATATTAACATACCGACGGAAATTGCCCAAAAACTGTATTTCTATGCCAAATGGGTGGGTGAATTCGATTGCAAAAAAGAATTTTATATTCATCGCGATAATTTAAGAAGCCTCCTGCTTTTGTACACGACGGCGGGAAGCGGTACGCTTCGTTTCGGCGGAAAAACATACGCGCTCGAAAAGGGATCTCTTATGTTTATCGACTGCGAAAAGGAACACGAATATTACACGGAATCCGAACCGTGGCACTTCAAATATCTGCACTTTGACGGAGCATCGTCAGCCGAATATTACGAATATATCCGCTCTCTTTTCGGCTCGCCCGTTTTCAGTCCCTGCACTCCCGATTTCGAAACTGTTTTCGACAAAGTAATAAACGACGTGCGAAACCGCTCGTCCGAAATTGTGACGTCCGAACACATTTACAGGCTTCTCGCACGAACTATTCAAAGCCGTGACGAGGCGAGTTCCCCGTTCAACATACAGAAAATAATCGAATTTATCTCCGACAACTATATGGAAAAAATAAACGCAGACTCGCTTGCTTCGACTTTCGGATTCAGCCGAAGTTATTTCTCGATAAAGTTCGAGAAAGCTACGGGGCAGTCGCCGTACACATATCTGACCGAATGCCGCATATCCGCCGCCAAACGTCTCCTCGCGGACACGGACGACACCGTAGGGAGAATCAGTGAATCCTGCGGATTTGACGGCACGTCCGCATTCATTCGGACGTTCAAACGAAAAACGGGAATGTCGCCGTTAAATTACAGAAAGAACGTGCGTTCGGGCAATATATCGGTATAAAATAAGGCGGTGCAGAAGCACCGCCTTATTTTATTTTTTTAATTTCCCGATCACGGCGGCGAAAAGCCTTGCGATAAAATATCCGAGAATTATTCCCGCGAAATTCAGGATCAGATCGTCCGTATCGAAGCTGCGACCGATAACAGGCTGTATAAGCTCCACCGCAATCGGAACAAATATGGCGATTTTCAGAACACTCCGATTATTTATTTTCTCCGACACGAGCGGCAGGAAAAAGCCGAGGGGAATGAACATAAGAAGATTATAAACAAGCATCGTCCGCGTCCAGCTTCCGAGTGTGATTTTACCCGCAAGCACCCCGAAAACAGTCGGAACGAGGTTGAAATCGCCCGAAAAGAAAGCAAACTCTCTGTGGCTGTACCCTACGAAAACATTCGCCCAGACATATATCCAGAAATCGGCGGGAACAAGGACAAGGTTTACAAGTCCCGTAAGATAAAGCACAAAAAGCAAACGCGTGCTTTCCGTTCCGAAGCGAACAGAAATATTATGCTTTTTCACATAAACACATCTGAGGACTGCGTAAACGATCCCCGCAAGAAGTGTTATCGGAATGACTTGCAGAAAAAGTCCGAAAACGGAGCCCGAATTCATTATACTGTATATTTTACTCATTATCTGCCGTCCTTTGATTCGGTTACGGGTGTTCGCGGATCAGGACGACCGTCCATTCGCCGCTGTCGTTTTTTTTGACCTTCCAAAGAGAGGGAACACGCCGACTGCCGCATACGGTACTGCCGTCGTGACCGAAGGTTTCGGACGAATAAAAGACCCAGATCCAGCCCTCTTTCTCTCCGAGATGCGCCGACCACATTTCGAGCGAATGTTCGTTGAACGCCGTGTCGCCGTAGCTGTCGGTATCGGTTGCGTACCTGGCAAGAAGACCGTATGCCTCCTCATTTTCGGCTCGCGTATGCCGCACATCATTAAACGCCTGATCCGCCAGACGCAAAACAGCCTGCGCCTCTCTGCGGTCCGACGGCGAACCGATAAAGAGAGCCTTTGCAATCTGCCCTCCGCTATAATAGTTGCCCATTGTCATAGAACCGATCTCGAAAACACGGTAAATGGGGAAAAAGTGAAGCAATACGCAAATTCCGATAAATACGGCGGCAATAAAAGCGGCAATCCGATATACCCTTTTTCGTATCTTTTTGCGGGCGGACTTCATGGACTTTATAATCTCCGCTTCAAGGCGGTTGCCGATACCGTCGTCCGTTTTTTCGGGTGCTTTTTCATTTTTCAGCGCTTCAAGCTCTGCGGCACATTCGGGACAGCCCGCAATATGCTCCGAAATAAATTTCCCTGTTTCTTCGCTGACCATATTTTCAAGGTACAACGGCAGAATATCACGAACTACGCTACACTCATTTTTCATGGTTTAACTCCTCCGATTTGCGTTTGATCATTTTTACGGTTCGGTGGTAGGTAACGCAAGCCCAGTTATCCGTCTTTCCGTACAGGTCGCCTATCTGCTTAAATGACAGCTCACCGAAAACGCGCCACATAAAAACTTCTTTATACGGCTCGCCAAGTGTGTGCAGAATAACGCGCAGCCGCTGCGCTTCCTCACCGTCATCGTTTGGGAAGCACAAATCGGCAAGAGCGTTCTCGTCGGGCAATCCGAGGAGGTTCGCGTTATCTTCGAAAAGCACTTTCTTCTCTTTTTTGAGACGCGAATAATATGTGTTTTTCGCGATCCTGCAAAGCCAGACGCAAACATCACATTCGCCGCGGAATTTATCTACGGAATTTATAGCCTTAAAAAAAGTGTCGCTTGTGATCTCTTCCGCAATGTGCCCGTCACCGCAGAGTTTCAGCGCATAAAGATAAATCTGCCTGAAATAGGTTCTGTAAATCTGCTCGAACTCCATTACCTGTCGCCTCCTTTCGTATATAAGACTCCGCAAAACGTGAAATCTTACAAATTTTCGAAAAAAATTAAAGAATGAGCGGCAATAATCGTTTTGTGAAATTCAATTATTCTTAAAATAGGCGTCAAGCCATTCGAATCTGCCGTCAAGCCATGAGCAGAGGTGATTCAGGTGTGCGTCGTAGTTCGGAAGAACGACAACGCCGCTCGGTTCCTGATTTATCTTCTTTCCGAATACGTCCCAACGTTCGTAGTTGCGTTTTACCGCATTCTTCATCGAATCGGCAGTACGTCTCGCCTCGGCGGAAGTACCTTTGAAGAGGTCTTTTTTCTCCTCCCAGCGATTTTTGACAAGCTCTCTGAACCAGCTCTGTTTCATGAGTGCTATGTACCATCTGCTCGACTGCGTAAAGCCGTAATCCTCGCCGACATATATGCCCTCATAGCCGCCGTTTTCAAGTCTGCCGTCGTTGCCTGCGGCAAGGTCAAAATCCCATACAGGTCCGAAAAACAGTTTATCGTCCGCCTTTTTATACATAAAGAACGACGACCAGCCGACGTCAATATTCATCATATATTCCTGAACAAGATACATATCGACGCACGAGGCAAGGTCTATGTATTTTTCGACCTCCCCGCGTTTTCCGCCCATTATCGCCTTATCCGTTTCGGTCACATAGTTCTTTATAAACTCGCACTGCTCGGGAGTCACCTTTTGTTTGAAGCTGTAAAGCTCGCCGCCTGCGGTGAAATAGGTCTCGCCCTCCTTATTTCCCTCGTCGTCATCGGCGTATTGGTCAAGCTCGATAAGATACCCCGTGTCCGTCTTTTCGGGGTCTTCCTCGACATTCACGCGGTTTTTATGTATCTGCGTCTGCTCGCAAAGCAGATAAACGCCCTTATAATCGCCGTTTATATAGACTTCAACAAAGTTTGCGGAGGTAGTGTATTCAAGTCCCTCCAGATGAGAGCCGAGGTAAAACGCGAGATAATTGCGGAGCATTGTCTGATCGCAATGATTTGCGAGAAGAACCCACTGCTTCGCCTTTCCGCGACCCGCACCGAGAAGATTTTCCTTTTCGTCAAGTTTCAGTTTATATGACTTTTTCTCCATCAGCTTCCATGTGGCGTTTCCTCTTCCGCGCAGAAGTCCGCCCGCATTTTTGAGGCAATATTTTTCGTCCGTGTTCGTTATGTGAAGTGTTACGGGTGTGTATTCCGTCTTTGACGTGACCTCGTCGCCGGACGGCATATTAAAAGCAAATATCGGAAGCTCGCACGCCTCGGGTTCAAAATACGCGACCAGCTCGGTGTCGGCGTCAAAATGTTCGTCCGCGCGGCGAGCCTCGGTCACGCCGTCGCTCCATTCCCTGAAAACAAATCCGTTATTCGGCACAGCCGTGACCCACTCGGACGCCGCGCCGCCTTTAAGAATTTGCTCGGTGTTTCCGCGAACCTCGCCGTAATATGACGGTGACGCCGAAAAGCGCACGGTCACGTCACGCGGAGGTTCTTTTCCGCATGAAGAAAGCACAAAAAAAGCAAAAAAGGCAGCAAAAAATAAGAAAAATCGTTTTGTTTTCATTTGAAGGCTCCTTTCGGGGTTTTATTAAAGTATAATACAAGAAACGTTTTTTGTCAATTCGGAATTTGTCATAAAAAAAACAAATTTTAATCAAACCAAGGACACAGAATGATGATATAATTCTCCTAATATTATAATTCGGGAGGAATTACTTTTGATAGAAGTCAAAAATCTCGTCAAAAAATACGGGGATCATCTTGCCGTCGATAACATAAGCTTTACGGTCGAGAGCGGCAGAATATACGGTCTCCTCGGTCCGAACGGTGCGGGCAAATCGACCACAATGAACATTATAACGGGTTGTCTCTCCGCAACATCGGGAAGTGTCACCGTCTGCGGACACGATATTTTCGAAGAGCCGAAGGAGGCAAAGAAGCACATAGGCTATCTGCCCGAAATACCGCCCGTTTACGGCGATATGACGCCGTACGAATACCTGACCTTTGTCGCCGAGGCAAAGAAAGTTCCGTCCGTGCGCGTAGCGCACGACGTTCGCGAGGTCATGGAAACGACTTTTCTCACGGACGTATCGGGCAGGCTCATAAAAAATCTTTCAAAGGGCTACAAGCAAAGAGTCGGAATTGCGCAGGCTATGCTCGGCGACCCCGACATAATCATTCTCGACGAACCGACGGTCGGCCTTGACCCGAAGCAGATACTCGAAATACGTGAGCTTATAAGAAAACTCGGCGAGACGAAAACGGTCATAATTTCAAGTCACATTCTCGCCGAAATAAGCGCGGTATGCGACTGCGTAATGATAATCTCGCACGGAAAACTTGTCGCCTGCGACAGCATAGCGCATCTCGAAGAAAGCGCAAACAGCGAAAACAAACTGATGCTCACCGTAAAGGGTGACGACGAAAAGACGGAATCCGCTCTCATCGGTGTCAAGGACATCGAAAGCGTCGTAAAAACGGGCAAAAACAGATTTGAGGTCACATTTGCCGACGGAGCCGACGCAAGAGAAGAAATTTTCTTTGCCATGGCAGATATTCGCCAGCCGATAATATCAATGGAATACGAGCAGGTGACGCTTGAAGATATATTCCTGCGTCTGACGGAGGAACACGGCATCATTCCGAGCGAAAAGACGGATGCGGACGACGGTGACGGCGCGGACGATGAAGGCAGTTCGGATAATAATGAAAAAGAAAATGGCAGCGACAGCGACTACACGCCGCTTTTCGGCGGAAGTGCGGAAGCGGGCAAAGATGAGGAGGAAGCAAAATGATTGCGGTATTCAAAAGAGAATTCAAGGCGTTCTTCACGAACGTGACAGGACCGCTTTTTATTTCGTTCCTGCTCTGCTTCATAGGCATATATGTAATGTTCATAAACCTGCGCGGAGGCTATTCGTCGTTTGAATATTCCCTCTCGAATGTCGCCATGGTTCTGCTCCTTATCGTTCCGATACTTACCATGCGTTCCTTTGCCGAGGAAAGGCACTCGAAAACGGATCAGCTTCTCTACTCGCTTCCGATGGGCATAGGAAGCATCGTTCTCGGCAAATATCTTGCAATGCTTGCAGTCCTCGCAATCCCGACGGCAATAGCGGCTCTTTATCCGCTTATCCTCGGAACTCTCGGCGAGGTCGCTTACGGCTCGGCTTACCTTGCACTCTTTTCGTTCTTTCTTCTCGGAGCGGCACTTATCGCGGTCGGTATGTTCATGTCGTCGCTTACGGAAAGCCAGGTCATTGCCGCCGTTATGAGTTTCGGCGTTCTGCTCCTTATGTATATGATGAAATCCCTCTCGGCACTCGTTCCGCAGACAAAAGAGGCGTCTCTTATTTGCTTCCTTGTTCTCTCCGCGGTTCTTGCGCTCGTTCTCTACTCGCTCACGAAAAACACGGCTGTGTCGGTCGTTCTTTTCGCTGCTCTCGCTTTTGTTACGGCAGTTTTTTACTATTTCAAATCCGCCGCCTTTGCGGGACTTTTCGGCAAAGTCATTTCATACATTGCGGTATTTGAGCGCTTCCTTGACCTTACGGAGGGTGTCTTTGATCTGACAGCCGTCGTATATCTCATATCCGTTGCGTTTTTCTTCGTTTATCTCACATGTCGATCCGTCGAAAAACGCCGTTACGCCTAAAAAGGAGGATATGAAAATGAAAAAAATCACAAACAGAACAAAAGTAGGTTCATACGCCTTTGCGGCGGTTCTGATCGTGCTTGCAATCCTTATCGCGATCAATTTTATCGTTTTGAAACTGCCGACGCGGTACACAAAGTTCGACGCGACCGCAAAAAAGCTCTACACCCTCTCTGACGTGACGAAAAAGGCAATTCCGAACATTAGCGAAGAGGTAAACATTTATCTTCTCTGTTCGGGCGGAACAGACAGCAGCGGAAGCTCCCCCAACAATCTCCCGACTCTCTCGACGTATCTCTCAAAATACGCGGAGATTTCGGAAAACGTGAAATTCAAGATCATCGACCCCGTCGAAAATCCGAATTTCACATCAAAATACACGACGGATTCGCTTGAAAATTACAGCATAATCGTAGAGAGCGCAAAACGCTTCAAGATAATAAAATTCTCCGAACTTTACTATTACTACAACGAACAGTACGGCGAAATCGGCTCGGATCAGTACAGCAATGTTATGGCATACCTCAACTATTACGGGCAGAATGTATCGTTCGACCTCTGCTTCGACGGCGAATCTGTGATAACGAGCGCGCTCGACTTTGTGACGACGGACAACATTCCGACAGTCTATACCGTAAACGACCACGGCGAGACAGCCCTTTCCGAAACGCTTCTTGCCGACATCGGAAAAGACAACATAAACGTTCTCTCACTTCCGCTCATGACGACGGAGATACCGAGCGACACGGAATGTCTTATCATGAATATCCCGACCACGGATATAAACGGGGACGAGGCGGCAAAGCTCTCGGCGTATCTTGCGGGCGGCGGTCACCTGATTCTGACGACCTCTCCCGCTTACACAAATCTCCCGAACCTTATGTCCGTTCTCGAAGGCTACGGGCTCTCGGCGGAGGAAGGAATAATCATTGAAGAAGAAACGGGTAGCTACTACACCTATCCCTACTGTCTGCTCCCGACGGCAAGCACCGATTGCGATGTGACGTCGTCTCTTGCGGGAAACGCCTACTTTATGGCTCTCGGCGCACACGCAATAAACATCGCAGACGGCAAAAACTGCACGCCGCTCTTTACAACTTCCTCATCGGCATACATTACGCCCGCCGACGCCGAAAGTGCCGAAAAGACGGAAAATTCCGTCGTAGGAACGCGCAACGTCTCTGTTCTCTGCGAGGACGAAAGCGGCGCAAAGGTAATTTGGACGGCGTCCGACGCATTTAACGACAACGTAAATCAGTACACATCGGGCGGCAACTACAAATACTTTATGTCAATGCTCGGCTCTCTTGTAGAAAGAACACGAATAACCTACGAGATCCCCGCGCACACTGTCGGCGCAAATTATCTTGTTGTAAGCGAAGCACAGGCGACAATGTGGAGTGCGATCCTCATCATTCTCATTCCTCTTGCGTTTGCCGCGAGCGGTATAGTTTACTGGTATCAGAGGAGACGCAGATAATGAAACGGTCTAAACGGCTCGTCCTTATGCTCTGTCTTCTTGCCGTTCTTGTCGCGGTCGGCGCAGCCGTATCCGTTCTCGGCGGTAAAGAGGGCGAAGATCCCGCTCCCGCTGTCACCGAATACACTTTGACAGACTTTGACGCAGGCGATATTGCACGCCTTGATGTCACTCACGGCGAAAACGAATTTTCTTTTCAAAAGGAGAACGGCGAATGGGTTCTTGTCACCTCGGACGCTCCGAAAATCGACGGCGAGCTTATTGATGCGGCGGCGACGAAAGTTTCGGCTCTGAAAGGACACAACAAAATGACGGACGTAAGCACCGAGCGGCTCACCGATTACGGTCTCGCGCGTCCCGAAATTACGGTCACGGTCACACTTCCCTCTCTGTCGGTCACTCTTCTTTTCGGAGACTACAACGGCACGGCGGGTGAATACTATTTTGCATCGGAGGACGACCGAAGCACGGTTTACACTGTTGAAAGCTCCGTCCGTGATACATTCGCTCTCGACTACGGCAGTTTAACAGTCAAAGACGAGCTTCCCAAAACCGAAATCGAAAGCATTACCTCGGCCTCGCTCGGCAATGTGCGTTACGAATCGGTAAAAACGCCGAAGGAGGACGCCGAGATCGGCTCTGACGAGAATGAACACGACAAATACTACTACTCGGCGAAAAAAATCACGGGCGATGGGTCGGAGGACATATCCTACGCCGATTTTGAAAGAATTGCAAGCGGGATCTCCGAAATGAAGCTCGAATACGCGGATTTTGTCGATGCGGGAAGCACCGAATACGGCTTTGACGACCCGAAAATTCTCATAGTCGGCTACTCCGAACGCAAAAAGCTCGAAGGCGACGGCGCGCAAGGCGGTTACATCGATGTTCCGCACGAATACACCGTTTATATCGGAATGTCGGCAGACACGATATATGCAAAAACATCGGAAGCCTCGCGCGTAATATACAAGCTAAACGCCGATTTCATAACCGAATATTTCGGTTGATTATCCATAAAAAGCAGTCCGTACCTGAAAAATCGGACTGCTTTTTTGTGGCGGCAGCGCAAAAAAGGTTGAAAAAAAGCCTTTTTTGTGATACAATATATGTGATGTTTTATTCGGGCAAAGAACAAACGACAAACGCCCGTGCATTAAGGAGGTGCGCCTTGTTTCACTTTCTTGCGGTCGATGACGACAAAAACACAAGACGGCTTATCCATGCCGTACTCGAATCTGAACCTCACAAAGATAGAAAATCAGAACATTCTTACGGGCATCACGCACTACAATCTGTCCGAACAGGTACGAACCTGCCTGCTTCTGCTCGAAAAAAAGTGGTCGGACAAGGATATTGATTTTTCTCTCGACTTCGACGAATATTTTATCACGGGAAACGAGGATCTTCTGAAACAGGTCTGGCTGAATCTGCTCGACAATGCGATAAAATTCACGCCGAGCGGCGGAAAGATAACCGTGACGATAGAAAAAAACGCGGAGACAGTTTCCGTCTCGGTCGAAAACACGGGCAGCTTCATTCCGAGAGACGAAAGAGACAGAATTTTCAGAAAATTCTATCAGAGTGACACCTCGCACGCGGGCAGCGGAAACGGCATAGGTCTTGCCGTTGTCAAAAGGATAACCGAGCTGCACGGCGGCGATGTAGAGGTCACATCGGGTGACAATACCACCAAATTCACCGTGACGCTTCCGCTCACGGAAAATTGATCCGAGTGTTTTTAGTTTCGTTTCAGTTTAGAATTTCATGCTACCATTATGCTGTCAAAAAAGGTCGAAATATGTCAGACCGAAATCATAACGGAGATGAAATTCATGAAAAAGGTTAAAATCATTACAGATTCCTGCTCAGATCTTACCCCTGAACTTATGCAGAACTACGGCATCGACTACGCACCTATGAACACGGTTCTTGACGGAAAAACATCGCCTGCGCTCCTCTCGTGGACAAAAAGCGACGTTCACGAATTTTACGGTATCATGCGGGGCGGCAGACGCATAACCACAACGCAGGTTCCGACCGAAGAATTTGAAAAAATCTTTACAAAATACGTTTCCGAAGGTTACGACATCATTTATATTGCCTGCTCGTCAAAGCAGTCGGGTTCTGTAAACACCGCGCACGTCATAGCAGAGAAGATAACGGGCGAAAAAGGCGACGCAAAAATAATCTGCATTGACTCACTCAATGCAAGCATCGGAGAAGGCATGCTCGCGATAGAGGCGGCAAAACTCGCGTCGGCGGGGCTTTCGGCAGACGAAATTGCCGAAAAGGTAAAAGCACTCCGCAAACGTGTGAACGAATACTGCACCGTTCACTCACTCGACGCGCTTCGCCGCGCGGGAAGAGTTAAAGGCTCCGCCGCGTTTTTCGGCAATCTTATGGGTGTAAAACCGATAATAATTGCCGACAAAAACGGCGAACAGGCAGCTTACAAAAAGGTCAAAGGCAGACAAAACTCCCTTTCCGAGATAGTTTCGCTTCTGAAAAGCACGATAGAAAATCCCGAAGAGCAGACAATATATCTTGCCCACGCCGACTGCTCGGAGGACGAGGTAAAAAAACTCGTCTCGCTAATTAAAGAAGAAATCCCCTGCAAAGAAATTTACACCTGCTACATAGGTCCGATAATCGGCGCGTCGATAGGCCCCGACGCTTTTGCAATATTCGGCTTCGGAAAGGAAGTCACGTTTGCGGTTGGAGAAAACTGATATGAATACTTCTACCGTTGACGCATATGTATATTCCAAAATGCTTGCCGCAGGCGCGGCAAATCTGAAAGCTCATGCCGCGGAAATAAACGATCTCAACGTCTTTCCGATTCCCGACGGCGACACGGGCGACAATATGCTCATGACAATTTCGGGCGCTGTCGACGAAGATCCGTCGGAAAGTGCTGAACTCGGCTCCTATTCAAGGCAGGTTGCCGACGCCATGCTCCTGTCCGCGCGCGGAAATTCGGGCGTTATACTCTCACGTTTTTTCGACGGAATTGCCGACGGTCTTTCGGGGCTTCGGGACGCAGGCACGGCAAGCCTCTCGGAGGCATTTTCTGCAGGTGTAAAAAGTGCCTACGGCGCAGTGCTTGAACCAACCGAGGGAACAATACTCACGGTTGCGCGCGAGGCGTCGGAATACGTCGGTCAAAAGTGCTTTGACAGTGCCGAAGAGCTTCTCGACGCGTTTCTCGAAAGCGCCGAACGCTCGCTTATGCTCACCCCCGAACTTCTTCCCGTTTTGAAAAAGGCGGGCGTTGTCGATTCGGGCGGTGCGGGTCTTATAAGGATTTTCGAAGGAATGAGAGCGTCGCTTGACGGCGATTTTGAAGCAGAAAACGAATACACATCAAAAACGAAAAAGCTCAATTTCGGCAAATTCGACGAAAACAGTGTGCTTGAATACGGCTACTGTACCGAGCTTCTTCTGCGCCTGCAAAACGTAAAAACAGATATAGAAAAATTCGACATAAAAAATATAACGGACTTTCTTGAAGGCATCGGCAACTCTGTCGTTGCATTCAAAAACGGCAGCATAGTAAAAATCCACGTTCACACGATGACACCCGGGAAAGTGCTTGATTTTTGCCAAAAATACGGCGAATTTCTCACGGTGAAAATAGAAAATATGTCTCTGCAACACAGCAATCTTGACTCCTCCGTGCAGAAAAACACGAAAAAAAACGAAGAAAGAAAAAAATACGGCGTTATCGCCGCAGCAAGCGGAAGCGGCGTAAAAAATATGTTCTCGGAGCTTGGCGCGGATGAGATCGTTGACGGCGGTCAAAGCATGAACCCGTCCGCCGCCGACTTCATAGCCGCTCTCGGACGTGTCAATGCGGAAACGGTATTCATTCTCCCGAACAACGGCAATGTTATTCTCACCGCAAGGCAAGCCGCGGAAATGTACGACAGTTGCGACGTGCGAGTGATAGAAAGCCGCAGTATCGGCGAGGGTCACGCCGCGCTCACTATGATGAACACGGAGCTTGAAAGCGCGGACGAGGTCGAGGACGAAATGCGCGAGGCAATGAGAAATGTCACAACGGCTGCAATCTCCACCTGCTCACGAAACACAAGCGACGGAAAACATCTTTTATACAAGGGCGAATACATAGGCTTTATCGGCGACAACATTCTCTCCGCCGACAATGATCGCACAGACACGGCAAAACGCCTGATAGACGGAATAGACTTCGGCACAAGAGAAATCTGCATAATGATCTGCGGCAGGGATTCGGACGAAAAAGAAGCCGACGAAATAAAAAATTATATTAAAAAAACTCACCCGCTGTGCGAAATATACGTCACGGACGGCGGTCAGAACATTTATAGCTATATTTTCATAATCGAATGATAGCCGACCTTTAACAGTCGGACGGAAAGGACTAAAACGAAAAATGAGATACATAATTTTCCCCGTCACGGCTCTGCTCGCCTACTTTATCGCGGGCGTAAACCCGTCAATTATGCTCTCAAAGCTGATATACAAAAAAGATATTCGTCTGCTCGGCAGCGGAAATCCCGGCTTTACGAATTTCAAGCGTTCGCTTGGCGGAAAATTCGCATGGCTCGTTTTTCTTCTTGATGTCCTTAAAGGCTCGGTCATATCCGTCATAGCAGGTTCGCTGTTCGGGAAATATTTCGGTTCTTGGCAGTTCGGCGTAGCTTTTGCCTCGTTTTTCGGTGTCATCGGACACTGTTTCCCCGTTCTTTACGGCTTTAACGGCGGAAAAGGGTTTCTTGTCTGCTTCTCATCTCTCTTTTTCATAGACGGACTCGCGGGTGCGGTGGCGGCGGCAGTGCTTGTAATACTGCTCCTCACCGTCAGATATATGTCGCTTTCGACCCTTGCCGCACTTGCGGCGGGACTTGTTTGTATTATACTGCTCGGATACCCCGTTACCGTTTGCATTTTCGAATCGGCGGCGGTAGCGATCGTTTTCGTGCGACACAGGAAGAATATAAAACGACTAATAAACAGAGAAGAACCGAAATTCGGTTTCGGACACAACGGCAGTGAAGCAAAGGAGGCAAAAGAATAAATGTCGGAAAAAATATACCGCGCGGGCGCAGACATAGGCTCGACAACGGTAAAGTTAACAATAACGGACGAGGACGGAAAAATCCTCTTCGGCGAATACCGCCGACATATGGCTCACACAAAGGAGACGCTTAAAAATCTCCTTGAAGAGGCGGCGGAAAAGCTCGGCGATCTGCCGCTGACACTTCACATAACAGGTTCGGGAGCACTCGGAATTTCTAAAACGCTCTCGCTTCCTTTCGTTCAGGAGGTTGTCGCCGTCGCAAAGGCGCTAAAAACGCTTTACCCGAAAACAGACGTTGCGGTCGAACTCGGCGGCGAGGACGCGAAAATAATATACTTTGACGGCGGGCTTGACGAGCGAATGAACGGAATCTGCGCGGGCGGTACGGGATCGTTTATCGACCAGATGGCGTCGCTTCTGCATACCGACGCGGCGGGACTCAACGAAATGGCAAAGGACGCGACCGAAATATATCCCATTGCGTCGCGCTGCGGCGTCTTCGCCAAAACGGACATACAGCCGCTCATAAACGACGGCGCGTCAAGACCGAATATTGCCGCCTCGATATTTCAGGCGGTCGTAAATCAGACAATATCGGGACTTGCCTGCGGAAAGCCGATAAAAGGAAACGTAGCTTTTCTCGGCGGACCGCTTCACTTCCTCACGGAGCTTGAAAAGGCGTTTATACGCACTCTCGGACTTACCGAGGACGAAGTGATCGCTCCCGAAAATTCACACCTCTTTGCCGCTCTCGGTGCTTCCATGGAGGAGGTCACGGACGGAAAAGAAAGCGAAATAAAGATCTCGGAGCTTATCGAAAAGCTGAAAAACGACAAGCGCACAGCGTATGAAACCGCGCGTCTCGAACCGCTCTTTGAAAACGACGCCGAATACGAAGAGTTTATCCGCCGTCACGAAAAAGCGACGGTCAAAAAGGGCGATATTTCCTCCTATTCGGGCGACTGTTTTCTCGGAATCGACGCCGGTTCTACGACGACAAAGCTCGCGCTTATCGGAAATGACGGAGAGCTTCTCTTTTCGTTTTACAGCGGAAACAACGGCAGCCCCGTAAAGACTGCGATGAGAGCAATGGAGGAACTACAAAAAGTTCTTCCGAGCAGCGCGCACATAGCTCGTTCCTGCTCGACGGGGTACGGCGAGGAGCTGCTCAAAAACGCCTTCTCGCTTGACGAGGGCGAGGTTGAAACCGTCGCACATTCGACGGCGGCAAAATTCTTCGACCCGCGAACCGACTGCGTTCTCGACATCGGCGGTCAGGATATGAAGTGCATAAAGCTGAAAAACGGCATTGTCGATTCGATAATGCTAAATGAAGCGTGTTCATCGGGGTGCGGCTCATTCCTTGAAAATTTTGCGGGTTCTCTCGGCATTTCGGCAAGCGAATTTGCCGAAAAAGCGATAAAGGCGAAAGCCCCCGTCGATCTCGGAACGCGCTGTACCGTATTCATGAACTCAAACGTAAGGCAGGCGCAAAAAGAGGGTGCTTCCGTCTCGGATATTTCAGCGGGACTTGCGTATTCGGTCATTAAAAACGCCGTCTATAAGGTCATAAAGCTCGCCGACGCGCGCGATCTCGGCGAACATATTGTCGTTCAGGGCGGAACGTTTCACAACAAAGCCGTTCTGCGCGCTTTTGAAAAAATAACGGGTGCAGACGTCACCTGCCCCGACATATGCGGACTTATGGGCGCTTTCGGTGCGGCTCTTATCGCAAAAGAGCGATATACGGGAGAAAAAACGACGCTCCTTTCGTTCGATGAAATAAAAAATCTCGAATATACAAGCAAGGCAATCCGCTGCGGCGGCTGTCAGAACAACTGCCTGCTCACCGTCAACACATTTTCTGGCGGAAAACGCTACATAACGGGCAACAGATGCGAAAAAAAGGTCGGCGGCGGTGAAAACAAAAAGAAAGGCGAAAACCTTTTCGAATACAAGAAAAAACGGATTTTCGGTTACAAACCTCTTCCACCGAGCTCCGCAAAGCGCGGTGTGATAGGTATTCCGAGAGTTCTCAATATATATGAAAACTACCCGTTCTGGGCGACGTTTTTCGGTGAACTCGGATTTTCAGTAAGGCTCTCGCCATATTCCGACGCAAAGCTCTATCGCCTCGGAATGGACTCTATCCCGTCGGAATCCGAATGTTATCCTGCGAAGCTCGTCCACGGACACATTTCATATCTTATCGGAAGCGGCGTAAAAACAATCTTCTATCCGAGCGTATTCTACGAATACAAGGAAAAAGAAAGCACTCAGAACCGCTTCAACTGTCCGATGGTAATTTCCTACCCCGAAAATATAAAGAACAATGTTGAAAACATATCGGACGGCAACGTGCGCTTTATTCACCCGTTTCTTGCGTTCACGGACGAAAAGACCGTCACGAGGCGTCTTTGCGAAATATGCCGTGACGAATGGAACATTACCGCGTCCGAGGTCGGTAAGGCAGCTCACCTCGCCTGGCTCGAACAGAGAAAGGCAAAGGACGACATTCGCGCAGAAGGAGAAAGAGTTCTTGACAAAATGCGCAAAGAGGGCGGTTACGGCATAGTCCTCTGCGGCAGACCCTACCACGCCGATCCCGAAATAAATCACGGCATACCCGAAATGATAGCCTCCTACGGCTTTGACGTCCTCACGGAGGACAGTCTGCCTCTAACTGAGGCAGGCACTCTGCGCGTTCTTGACCAATGGGTCTACCATTCGCGTCTTTACGGTGCCGCGGAGTATGTCGGAAACACCGACGATCTTGAACTTATTCAGCTCAACTCTTTCGGTTGCGGACTTGACGCCGTGACAACCGATCAGGTAAACGAAATTCTCGAAAAGCACGGCAAATTCTACACAGTTCTCAAAATAGACGAGGTCAACAACCTCGGCGCGGCTCGGATAAGAGTACGCAGTCTGATCGCTGCGGTGAATATGAAAGCAAAAAAGAACTGCTCGGCAGGATGCCACTCCGGGGAAGCCTACGATTACAGGCGCGTTGAGTTTACAAAAGAGATGTTTGACGCGGGATATACAATCCTCGCGCCGAAAATGAGTCCCATTCAGTTTGAGCTTCTTGAACCGATATTCCGCCGTGCGGGCTACAACATTGTAATGCTTGACGGCAAGACAAAAAAAGCGGTTGATGTCGGACTGAAATACGTCAACAACGATGCCTGCTACCCGTCGATAATAACCGTCGGGCAAATGATGGAAGAAGTTCTTTCGGGCAAATACGACACAAACCGTCTTGCGCTCATGATGTCGCAGACGGGAGGCTGCTGCCGTGCGAGCAACTACGTCGGCTTCATTCGCCGTGCGCTTGACAAGGCGGGATATCCGAACATTCCCGTAATTTCCCTCAACGCCGTCGGTCTTGAAAAGAACAGCGGGTTTAACCCTACGTTCCCGATGATAAAGGACGCTTTGAAGGCACTTATATGGGGTGATCTGCTTATGCGTTGCCTCTACCGCACGCGTCCTTACGAAAAAGAAAAGGGTTCTGCCGACGCTCTTGTACTTAAATGGCAGAGTATTTGCAAGGATATATTCCTCGGAAAGAGAAAAATGTCGTCAAAGAAGGTCTGCGAGGGCATTGTACACGACTTTGACGTACTTCCGATATATGAGGATATGAAAAAACCTCGCGTCGGCATTGTCGGCGAGATTCTCGTAAAATATATGCCTCTTGCGAACAATCATCTCGTAGAGCTTCTCGAAGCCGAAGGCGCGGAGGCGGTCGTTCCCGATCTTCTCGACTTCATTACAATGATAGTCTACGATATGAAGCCGAAGCACCGCGAGCTCGGAACGCCTTACATGAACGAAATCGTATCCGTCCTCGGCGTAAAGGCACTTGAAGGACTGCGCAGACCCGCCGCAAAAGCACTCGAAAGCAGCAAACGTTTTGAAGCACCGCGAAGCATGAGCGAGATCGCCGAATACGCCTCGCCTTTCCTTTCGATGTGCAATCAGTACGGTGAAGGGTGGTTTCTCTGCGGCGAAATGGTTGAGCTTATACGCGACGGCGTGCCGAACATAGTCTGCATACAGCCGTTCGGGTGTCTGCCGAACCACGTCATGGGAAAAGGCGTAATAAAGGCGCTTAAAAAGGCTTATCCGAAATCAAACATTGCCGCTGTCGATTATGACCCCGGCGCAAGCGAGGTCAATCAGTTAAACAGAATAAAGCTGATGCTTTCTGTGGCAAAGGAAAACTTAAAAGAGGAGACTTAAAGTCTCCTCTTTTTTTACATTTTATCAATAAGTACCGCGAGTTCAAGGGCGGTGGCGGCTATACGGTCCTTTTCTTCAAGTCTCATATCGTTTGCGAGACTTCTCGCGTCCCATTCCTCGGAGTCAAGATTATCCGCCGCATAAAAGAACTGACAAAGTCCCTTGCCTCGGAATTTCGCGACTGCGGAATTTGCCGAGCATTCCATATCGACGCAGATGCAGCCGCTTTCTTTTCTGCGCTTTGTCTTTTCGGCTGTTTCACGGTAGAAAGCGTCGGTCGTCCAGACCTTTCCGACTGTATATTTTACTTTCAGTCTGTCAAGAAGTGCGCAAAGCACGTCCGCATACTCTTCGTTTACACCTATTTCATCGGACGGCGGCGCATAATGGTAGCTCGTCCCCTCGTCGCGAACCGCGCTTGTCGGTATTATCACGGAGCAGTCGTCGATCTTACTGTCAAGAACCCCGCAAGTGCCGAAAATGATAGCGGTCTGCACGCCCTGCTCGTAAACGTCTTCAAGCATAGCCGCGCTCATAGGCGCACCGACGTCAACCATTGTGAGCGCAATATCCGTCCCCCTTAAATTTGTTTTGTATATCGGCGTAACGCCGTTTGCGCAGCTTGTTTCGCTGATTTTTCGGACGCAAAGTTCGCCCACCATTCGATCAAAGGTCGCGCGCGAATAGCAGCCGACGAGGATTCTCGGCATTTCACCGACGCGCTCGTTTATATCGCTCGGATTTATTACCGCCTCTTTGTTTTCGTCAAATTCTTCAAGTATCATCACTTTTCCTTTACCTGTTCGAGCGCGGAGTGCGGACAGCATATAAGAATTTTCATTTTCCCTTTGAATCTAAGTGTTTTTTCACTGTGCGGAACAAAAAATCTGTCATATGCGCTGAGCGAAGCGGAGTTGCACTCGCCGTTTCCTTCAAGCACCAGAAGTATCGCGTATTCGTCGATATTTCTTACATATTCCCCGTCAACATTTATTTCCGAGAGGCAAAATTTGTCCGTCATCGTGCTGTCTATGATCATTTTTTCGGTCTCGTTTACGGGAGTCGGGTTCTTAAAATATTTTTTATATGTTTCTTCTCTGCCGACACCGTTATAGCAAAAGCAGTCGAACATTTTTTCGAAGCCGAGACCGCCGTGCAGCTTTTCTTCGGCAAGCGCAACGCCCGACGGCGTTACTCTTTCGGGGACAACCATAAGATCAGTCGGTTCTTGAAGCTCGGCAAGAAAACAATTTGCTCCGATCGCGTGCGGAACGCCGCCGGGAACGAAGATTATATCGCCTCTATGAACATCGAATCTGTGCAGGCAGTCAAGCATCGCGGGTATGTCCTGTTTATCGAATATTTCCTTGAATCGCTCCTTTGTTACGTTCGGCTTAAAGCCTATGTAAACGTAACCGCCGTCGTTCAAAATATACCAGCATTCCGTCTTTCCGAACTCACTGCCGAAATACTTTTTCGCGAAATCGACAGTCGGATGAACCTGAACGGTGAGCCTCTCAGCCGAATCGAGCAGCTTGAAAAGAAGCGACATACGATCGTTTTCGCCTATCATATCGGCGTGATCGGCATCTATTACATCGGCAAGATACCTGCCGTCGCAAAGCATACTGAGTCCCTCGTTCGGCACTTCCCTTCCCGGGTTAAAGGCGCGCGTCACGGAGCAGAGCCAGTCCTCGGGGAATCTGTCTTTGCGTGCGGGAATGTTCCCGCTCATTTTATCAAGATTTTCACCGCCGTAATATGATCTGTATGTTCTCGTAGGTAAAACCTTATAAATCATTTTTTCTTCTCCTTCAAGCCTTTTCTGACCGATTTTTTTCTTGCCGAAAAACCGAATTCGCCGAGCCTTTTGCCAAGTTCATAGTATTCGCCGTGGGCAAACGCCGCGAGCTTTGCTTTATCAAGGCGCAGCTTTCCCTTTTCGTCTATAATACTTTCGTCGACATCGACGGCTACAATATCGGCAAGGAACATATCGTGCGTTCCCATCGGAATTATATCGGTCACACGGCATTCTATCGAAAGCGGGCTTTCCGAAATTATCGGGCAGTCTACCTCGCTTGCCTTTTCGGCGGTGAGGCGGCATTTTTCAAATTTGTTTACCTTTGCGCCCGTATAAATTCCGCAATAATCCGCGCTTTTAATAAGAGAGGACGTTGTGAGGTTAAGCACGAACTCCCCGCTCTCCTTGATTATAGCGTACGAATGTCTGCTCGGCCGCACCGAGATATACGTTTTCGGCGGTATTGTATTGACAATTCCCGTCCACGCTACGGTCATGATATTGGCGTTTCCCTTTTCGATACTGCCGCAGCTGACCATAACGGGCGGCACGGGAGCGAGAAGTGCTCCGCCCTTCCACTTAATTTTTGCCATTTTTGTATTTTACCGTGTCCGTCATAAGCCTGAGGGCGATATCGGCACATTTCTCCATATGTTCAAGCACGGCGTATTCGTGTCTTGAATGGTACATATGACCGCCCGTGCAGAGGTTCGGGCAAGGCAGCCCCATAAACGAAAGCCTTGCGCCGTCCGTTCCGCCGCGGATAGGCGAGCTGTAAGGCGCTACGCCCTCTTCACGCATAGCTTCTCTCGCGCGTTCAAGCACGTCGGGGTTCTTTTCGATTATTTCGCGCATATTGTAGTAGGAATCCTTTATTTCGGCACTTGCCGTTCCCTCGCCGTACTTCTCGTTTATCGTCTTCACGGCGTTCTCCATGAACTTCTTTTTCTCCTCGAACTTTGCGCGGTCATGGTCGCGGATTATATATTTAAGGCAGGCGTGTTCAATGCTTCCCGACATATCGGTAAGGTGGAAAAAGCCTTCGTACCCTTTTGTTTTTTCGGGGACTTCGTCACACGGAAGAAGAGACGTAAATTCGGCTGCGATAAGCGCCGCGTTCTTCATTTTACCGTAAGCATCGCCCGGGTGAACGGAAAATCCCGTGAAATTCACCGTCGCACCGGCGGCATTGAAGTTTTCGTACTCGATACCGCCGAGCGCGCCGCCGTCAAAGGTATAACCGTAATCCGCGCCGAGCTTACCGAGGCTCAGATTGTCCGCGCCCCTGCCGATTTCCTCGTCGGGCGTAAAGCAGATCTTTATATTTCCGTGCTTCTCTCCGCTTTTTACAAGTCTTTCGAGCGCGTTCATTATCTCGGCAATGCCCGCCTTATCGTCCGCACCGAGCAGAGTTGTTCCGTCGGTCACGATAAGGTGAAGTCCGATAAATTCATCGGGAAATGTGCGTGCCTCGCCGCCTATTGTGACTTCACCGCCATCATAAAGGATTTTTGACGGTTTTATCACCGAATCGGGAGCGGCGTCCGACGTGTCCATATGCGCAATAAACGCGACGCTTGGGTGTTCTTCGCCGCAATTTGACGCAAGCGAGCCGTAGACGTAGCCGAAATCGTCAAGATATGCGGGAATACCGAGTTCTGAAAGATCATTTATAAGTTCACCGCCGAGAACGAGCTGCTTTTTACTGCTCGGCGACGTTTCCGACGCTTCGTCGGACATCGTCGGGATCTTTACGTATTTAAGAAATCTTTCTTCGAGAGTCATCTCAGTTTCCTCCGTATTTTTTCGGTTTATATTCGAAAATTTTATACTTGTTTTCAAGAATCAGGTTTATAAATTCGCTATAACTCCTCGGTTTTACGTTCGTTTTTATTCCCGCGAGCTTTTCCTGTTTAAATCCGAGGTGGTTATCCGAACCCGCAAACTCGCGCAGCCCGTATTTTTTCGCGTATTCCTTTGCCATTCCGTTCTGAAAATCGGTATTGGCAATGTTTATTATCTCCGCACCGTCAACGTGTCTCGGAAAAAGCCGTATCGCGTCGATATACGGTGCTTCGCGAAACGGGTGCGCCTGAATGACGACACCGCCATCTCCTCTGACAAAATCAAGGTATTCGGACGTGCTCATCTCCATGATTTCGGGGTGATGGAGAAGCCAGTCGGGTGTTATGCCGTAGGTGCAGAAGTCCGTACCGTGATAGGAATATTCAAGTCCGAAATAAACGTCAAGTCCGAATTCGGTAGCCGCTTTTTTCGCGTTTTCGTAGCCTTTGCAGAAAAGAGCGATCTGCTCTTCCCACGGTATTCCGCTTTTCGGAACTGTCGTATTACCGTTAAGAAAATGGTCTGTCACGACTACGCCCGCGTATCCCTCGCGCGCGTAAAATTCGATCTGATCCTTTGCGCTTGCCCTTGCACAGGCGCTCGTCTCCGAGGTGTGCAGGTGCGTTTCGTATTTATACCACATTTTAGTTCTCCAAATAATCAAGTATATCAGACGGTTTGTCGGCAAAATGAGCCGCTCCGTGCCCGAGAAGAAAATCTCGGTCGCGGAAGCCCCATGTGACGGAAACGCAATCCGTTCCCGCGTTTTTCGCGGTTTCGATATCGACGTCAGAGTCACCGACAAATAGCGAATCTTCCCTTTTTACGCCCAGAAAATCGCAGGTGCGTATCACCATATCCGGTGCGGGCTTGCGCCTTATGCCTTCCGTTTCGCCGAGTGCGCTGTCAAGTTCGGGGAAGAAATTCCCGGCAAGGTCTTTCACCGCAAAGTCGATTTTGTTCGAAACGACCGCCGTCTTTATGCCACGCTTTTTAAGTTCCGAAATAAGCTCGTTTACGCCGTCATACGGCTTTGTTTTGTTAAGACAATTTTTCGCGTAGTCCGCTTTGAACGCGTCAAGAACCTTTTCGTAATCGGGGTTTTCCCTGCCACTCGGAAGAGCGCGCTCGATAAGCAGTCCGATACCGTTACCGACGAATCGTCTCACCTCGTCAATAGTTCTTTCGGGGTATCCGAAGGCGCGAAGAGCCGCGTTTGTGCTGTCGCAGAGGTCGCAAAGTGTATCGAGAAGCGTGCCGTCAAGGTCGAAAATAACTGCCTTATATTTATTTTTCATCATTTCATTTTCCCTCTCAGTATCATTCCCATATATTATATAACTTTTCCCCCGTTATGTCAAGGCAAACGACGTTCGCAGTCCGAATTTTGCGGAATTTTCGTTTTTTTATTGACAAAACGCGCGTATGATGTTATTATTAAAATATCCATCTGACGGGAGAGAAAAAATTGAAAATCAAAACAAAAGAATTGCCCTATGAGGAGGTACTGAAACTTCCTCGTCCGCGCCACAAAAAGCCGCTGAAACCGTCTCTGTTTTTCCGCTCGCTTGTCCGCATTGCCGCCGACGCCGATCTGCGCGACGCGAAATTTACATACAGCAAGGGCGATACGGAGCGTGCTGGAAAAGGTCCGTATCTGATTTTGATGAACCATTCGAGCTTCATAGATCTTGAAATCGTATCCAAAATCCTCTATCCGAAGCCCTACTGTATTGTCTGCACGTCGGACGGCTTTGTCGGCAAGGAGTGGCTCATGCGGCACATAGGCTGTATTCCGACACAAAAATTCGTCTGCGACATTACGCTTATACGCGATATGTTCTACGCCGTAAAAAAGATGAAAACAAGCGTACTCATGTACCCCGAAGCGAGCTATACATTTGACGGAACAGCAACTCCGCTTCCGCGAAAGCTCGGCGCGCTCCTGAAAAAACTCGATGTTCCCGTCATAAGCATACACACAAACGGCGCATTTCAGCGCGATCCGCTTTACGGAGGTCTGAAAAAAAGGCGTGTCAAAGTCAGCGCGGACGTTTCTGTTCTCGCGACGCGTGAGGAGATTGCCGAAAAAAGCACGGACGAGCTTGACGCTCTGCTTGACAAGGCTTTTACCTTTGACAACTTCGACTGGCAGTACAAAAACAAGATCGAAGTAAACGAGCCTTTCAGAGCAGACGGTCTTGAAAGAATACTCTACAAATGCGCCTCATGCGGTGCGGAAGGACATATGAAAGGCAGCGGCACCGAAATATCCTGCTCCGTGTGCGGAAAGAAATACACAATGGACTCTCTCGGAAGGCTCACTTCTTCGGACGGCAACACCGAATTTTCGCACATTCCAGACTGGTATTCATGGGAACGTGACTGCGTTCGGAAAGAGATAGAAAGCGGAAAATATCTCCTTGACACAGACGTAAAAATCGGCGTAATGGTCGATTACAAGGCTATATACATGATAGGCGACGGGCATCTGACGCACAACTCGGACGGTTTTCACCTGACGGGTGCGGACGGAAAGCTCGACTATACGCAGAAGCCGCTCTCGTCATACGGGCTGTACTCCGATTACTACTGGTACGAGATAGGCGATGTGATCTGCATCGGAAACCGTGATATTCTCTACTACTGCTTTCCGAAAAAAGACGGCGTCGTTGCCAAGACGCGTATTGCAGCCGAGGAACTTTTCAAAATCGAAAAAAATCGGACAAAAGCTAAAATATGAAATAATATGCACCCCGAAAGTGTCTGACTTTCGGGGTGCATATTATTTTTACACGCTGCGCGGAGCCGCGTGAGTGTCAAGAATATTTTTAAGTGCCGAAACAGAACCTGTTTTGCTGTGAACCATCGGTATTCCGCGCTTTTTTGCCTGTCCCGTCGCGATGGTAAGCATTTTATGCGACATCGTTCCCGTGAAGAGCACGAGAAGATCGGGCGAACCGAAGTTTTGAAGTCCTTTTTCGTTTACTACAAACACCTTTGCTTTGCAGGAGTAGGCGCGACAAAGCTCCTCGTACCTGCGTGTCATACATTCGTTTCCTCCAAGAATTACTACGCTCATATTACCTCTTTTCCTTTACGTTTACTTTTTATTTCTTTCCGAAAAGTCCGCCAAACAGACCTTTCTTTGCCTTCTTTTCCGTCTCCAAACCTTCCTCGCACACGGATATGTTTTTAAGCTCATATCCCGTTTCGGCAATCGCTTTTCTGAGTTTTTCCTCGTCAAGTGCCGACGCGGAAACTATGACCGTTTCGCCCTTTGAGTGGGACGAAGTCACTTTTTTTACGTCAAAAGTGCGTCTTATGCAGTCATTTATGTGGCTTTCGCACATTCCGCACATCATACCGTCGATTTTAAGAACTGTTTTAATCATTTTTACTGCCTCCCTGTTTTTTACCGAAAAAACATCTGAGAATAAGTTTCTTTCCGAAAACAATCGCGGCGCAAAGCGCGCTTATTACAATAAAAGCACATATTTCATTCATAACCTGACCTCCGTATGTTTTCCTGTGAAAAGACCGATACTGTATAAGGGGTGATCCTTATATATTACCGCAATCTGCACGAGCTGATTTCGTCAAGCAGAGGGACAAGGGAATATTTCCTGTCGCTTGCACCCGAAAAACAGCTTGACATAGCAAAATTCGGTGACTTTATTCACACTGCGGCGGAGCTGCGTCTCTGCGTCTCGCGCCTTGATTCGCACACAAAAGCCGTTTCGCTTTCGGATTCGCTTTTTACTCGGCACCTTTAAGTGCTTCGACCATATCAATCTTTCTATTCTTCCTTGCAACGCGCGCGCTCACAAAAAGCGATACCGACAGCGTCAGCAAAATGCCGAATATATATGTGAGCGGTCCGAGAACGGCTTTCATCTCGTACTCCGAGGCAAGCGCCTTCACAAGGTAAACAAGTACGCCCGCGCCGAGCGGAAGCCCGACTATAATGCCGACAATGCTTATCCAAAGGTTCTGCCCGATAAGAAGCGACGCTATCTTGCCGTCGCCGAAGCCGACGACTTTAAGCGTTGCCATCTCGCGGTATCTCTCGGTATAGCTCATAACGCCGAGGTTATAAAGCACAACAAGTCCGAGACCGAGCGCACCGATTATAAGAATAGCGACCGAAAGATTCATCAGTTCCATGAAGCTGTCAAACGAGTCCATTATCATCTGTTTCGACTGAACGCTTTCTATTCCGTCGTCGGCGACAATATCGCCTTTTTCCGTCTTTGTGTATATCGAATCGGGAATGTATTCAAAACCGAGCTTTTCCGCATAGGTTCTCGACACCGAAGTGTTCTCCGAAACGCTGCGGAGCATTCCCGCAACTCTTAGTTCATACTCCTTGTCGTCGCCATACGGACTTACCGTAAACGTATCGCCCTTTTTGAGACCGAATTCGTCCGCAATCCTCTCGCATATATACGCCCCGTCGTCCGAAAGGGATACAAAATTATCTTTCTTGTCGATAAACCGCACGTTATCGTCCGAAATATCGAAAATGTCAAGCGAAACGGCTTTATCTTCAATCTGCACGCTGATCGTTTTGCTCGTATCACCCGCGTATTTATCGGTAAGCGAATTTACGGCACTCTCCGACGCGTCCTCGGAAATGTATATACGCGAAGCGTAATTCATCGCCTTATTATAGTATATGTCGAGAAACGACTTCATCGTGTCCTTCATTCCGAGCGCACAAACGATAAGAACCATACAGCCGACCGTGCCGATAAGGCTCATCGCCGTGCGCGATTTATGCCTCATTGTGTCACGCATATTCCATCTCGTGCCGAACGGCAAACGATGGAAGAATTTCGTTTTTTCGATAAGAAGCGGCTTGACCTTCTTCGGCGAATACGGGCGAAGCGCGTCCGCCGCCGTGCCGCGAAGCATTTGCTTTACCGAAAGATATCCGATAAACGTCATAAGCATCACTATGCACACAACCGTAACGGCACAGAAAACGGGCATATACAGCTTCCATTCGGGCATATCCATATAGGTTCCCATCATACCGTTCGGATTCATTATGTACCAGGCTATCCCGTAACCGAGCGCGCAGCCGACGACAGATCCCACAACTCCTATCATCGCCGCATATGATGTATAGTGGCGAATTATCCGTCTGTCCTTAAAGCCGAGTGCTTTCAGAGTTCCTATCTGTATCTTCTCCTTTGCGGCAAGGCGGTGCATCGTTGTTACCATCGTGAGAACCGCAATAAGCAGAAACAGTACGGGGAGAATTGACCCTGTTGTTTTTCCCTCATCTATTTCGCCCGACGCACCCGCATATGAAATATCCTCGTCCTTTGTGAGTATCATAAGCGTAGAGCCGAGAACGAAATCGACCTTTTCGGTAAATTCGTCCTTTTCAAGATCGGAAAGAACGCATATCTGCGGATAATATTCAAATCCGACCGTTTTTTTATACATTTCGGGAGAAATATACGCAAAGCCGTGCGTGTCGGAATCGGGCATAAGCTGACTTTCGTCGCGGACACAAATGAGATATTCGCCCGATTTAACGAGACCGCGAACTTCGCCCGAAATTTCGATGTTTTTATATACGAGCGTCAGTTTATCGCCGAGCTTTACACCGTTTGAGGCGGCGTATTTGTCCGAGAGCCAGATACCGTCATCGCCCAGTGCGTCATAGGGGCTTCCGTCCGTAACGGTAAAGCCGTTTATCTTTTCATTCTCCGTAACGGCAAGCGTTACGGTATCGCCGTCAAATCCCTTTACGTCGGCGGCAATCGAAACGAAACGCGCCGCCGCATCTATGCCGTCGATTTTGCTCACCGAGGCAACATCATCGCTCGTAAATCCCGTTTCGGAAACTATCTTATAGTCCGCAAGACCCGTTTTTTCGAAAAATGAGAAAGTGTTCTTTTCGATACTGACCCACTCCATATTAAAGCCGACAAAAACGCCGACACCGAGCGTTATCATTATTACCATCGAGATAAACTGCGCACGGTAGAGCCCCATCGTTCTCCAAAGTTTTTTAAGAAGCATATTATCACCTCTTACCAGTCGATGTCATCGGCAGATGCGGGGTTCGGCTGATCTTCCTTTGAAACTATTTTACCGTTTTTGACTCTTATTACCGTATCAGCCATTTTCGCGATATTCTGGTTATGCGTTACGATTATTATCGTCTTGCCGTAATCTTTCGCCATTTTCAGAAGCAGTTTGAGAACCTTTGCGCCCGTTTCCGAGTCAAGCGCGCCCGTCGGTTCGTCGCAGAGAATTATCTTCGGATTTTTCGCAAGCGCACGGGCAATCGAAACTCTCTGCTGCTCTCCGCCCGAAAGCTCGGCGGGAAAGTTTTTAAGGTGATCGGAAAGTCCCACTTCTTCAAGCATTTTCGTCGCCGAAAGCGCATTCTTCGATATTTCCTTTACAAGAGAAACGTTTTCGTGTACTGTGAGCGTCGGAACAAGATTATAAAACTGGAACACGAAGCCTACCTTTTCCGCCCTGTATTCCGCAAGCGCGTCGCCGCCGAGTTCAGAAATGTCCTGACCCTCGACAAATATTTTTCCGCTTGTCGGGCTGTCAAGTCCGCCGAGAAGATTCAGAAGAGTACTTTTCCCCGCACCGCTCGGACCGAGTATAACAACAAATTTTCCTTCGTCAAAGCTGACATTTACATTGTCAAGCGCTTTCAGTTCATGATCGCCGCTTACATAAACGCGACTGACATTTTTTAGTTCTACTATCGCCATTTTCTTTCTCCTTACTGTAATTTACGGAGCAGTTAGCAGTGGCTTACCGCCGCTTATAAAGCAAGGGAGAGCCTCTATAAGACTCTCCCCTTAAAGTTTACTTGTTTTTGTGGCAGGAGCCGCTCATCGGGCAAGCGCCGCAGTTACAACCGCAGGAAGATTTGCCTTTTTTCTTATCTTTTACAAGTTTTACAATGATCGCGGCAACTATGACCGCAAGAATTACACAAATCAGAATTGTGACAATGTTTTGAGCAATCCATGTAAACATATAACCGACTCCTTTCGGGGAAAATTATTTAACCCTAACTTTTTCGGTGAGTTTCGTTGCTTCCTTATAAGGACGAACAAGCATATAGATTATATAAGCAAGAACCGCAACCGCGGCAATAAGTCCGATAACATTTATATCACCCGTGAAGATACCGCCGAACTGTTTTATCATAAGAGCGATCGCATATGCGAAGCCGCACTGATAACCGATTGCAAACCATGTCCACTTTGCGCTGTTCATCTCACGCTTGATAGCGCCGATCGCCGCAAAGCAAGGTGCGCAGAGAAGGTTGAATACAAGGAAGGAATAAGCGGTGACCGCTGTAAAGTTCTGTGCAATCTCGGACCAGCCGCCGGGATAAAGGATTCCCATCGTACCGACGATATTTTCCTTTGCGACAAGACCTGTGATCGAAGCGACAGCTGCCTGCCAGTTGCCCCAGCCGAGAGGAATAAATATCCAAGCGATTGCGTTACCGATCTTAGCGAGTATCGAAGAGTCGATCTGATCTTCGGAAAGCATTCCGAACGAACCGTCAACAAAGCCGAAGTATGTCGTGAACCATACGAGAATAGTAGAAAGAAGGATTATCGTACCGGCCTTCTTTATGAAGGACCAGCCGCGCTCCCACATTGAACGAAGAACGTTTCCGACCGTCGGAAGGTGGTATGCGGGGAGCTCCATAACGAACGGAGCGGGGTCGCCGGAGAACATCTTTGTCTTTTTAAGCATAACGCCGGACACAATAATCGCAGCCATACCGATAAAGTATGCGGAGGTTGCAACCCATGCGGAGTTACCGAATATAGCACCCGCAATCATCGAAATAAAAGGAACTTTCGCGCCGCAGGGGATAAAGGTCGTGGTCATGATCGTCATACGACGGTCACGCTCGTTTTCGATGGTACGGGAAGCCATGATACCGGGGATTCCGCAACCTGTACCGATAAGCATCGGAATGAAGGATTTACCCGACAGACCGAACTTACGGAATACACGGTCAAGGACAAAGGCGATACGAGCCATATAGCCGCACGCTTCAAGGAATGCAAGAAGCAGGAACAGAACGAGCATCTGAGGAACGAAACCGAGAACGGCACCGACACCTGCGACGATACCGTCAAGGATAAGACCGTTCAGCCAGTCGGGTGTGTTTGCGGCTTCAAGGCCGTTTCCGATAAGTACCGGGATACCTGGAACCCATACGCCGTAATCGGCAGGATCGGGTTCATCGCCGAACTCTTCGAGAGTTTTAAGCGCGTCCTCGTAATCTGCGAGTGTTGCGGTTTCTTCCGTAACTTCAAGAGTTTCTTCATCTTCGACTTCGTATGTGAATTTGTCTGTCGGAGCGGTTCCGTTTTCTTCAACATACGCCTCGTAGCCGTCTTTTATCAGCGAAGCTGTGCCGTATGCGTCGGCATCGTCGCTGTATGCGGCAGAGCCTATTCCGAAGAGGTGCCAGCCGTCGCCGAACAGGCCGTCGTTTGCCCAGTCGGTCGCGGACGAGCCGACGGTAACCATCGAAATATAGTAAACGAGGAACATAACTACCGCAAAGATCGGAAGACCGAGCCAGCGGTTCGTTACAACCTTA
>CAKRPQ010000004.1 GCA_934385225.1 uncultured Eubacteriales bacterium | reverse complement strand
TTGAGTACAAGGTATGCGTTGAAAAGTATGCACCCGGCGCCATTCTCGGTGAGATAAAACGCAAAGGCTTACAATTTCAAACCTCGATTTCCAAAACAACCTTTTACCGGTATATTGAAAGCGGTGTTTTCCTTACCCTCACCAATAAAAACCTGCCGATCAAGAAAAACAAGACCGAGCACAAATATGACCGGGTGCAGCGTGCAAAACGCCCGCCAAGAGGTGAAAGCATAGAAAAACGCCCGGAGGAAATTGCAACACGCCTAACCTTTGGGCATTGGGAAATGGACTGTGTGGAGGGCAAAAAGGGTACCCGGAAAACGCTGCTTGTGCTTACGGAGCGCAAAACCCGTAATGAGATCATACGCCTTATGAATGACAAAACCGCCGCCGGCGTAATTAAAGCCCTTAACGACCTTGAAAAGCAGCTCGGCTCGGAACTGTTTGCCCAGGTGTTCCAAACTATAACCGTTGATAACGGATCGGAGTTTTCCGACTATGAGGGCATAGAGCAAAGCTCAATACATAAAGACCGTAAACGCACCAAGGTTTATTTTTGCCACCCATACAGTGCTTACGAGCGCGGATCAAACGAAAATCAAAACAGAATGGTACGCCGCCATTACCCCAAAGGCTATGACTTTACCAACACAACACCCTCCGAAATACGCAAACTTGAAAAGTGGATCAACGATTACCCAAGAGAAATGTTTAACTATTATTCGTCTGCTGAATTATACGAGGCCTGCATCAACAGCCTTATGAGCGCATAAAACTGCACAAGTGAAAATTATTTCCTTTGTGCATTTTTGACAAAAATTGCTGTTTTTCGTATTTTTTCGCACAAACCCCTTGACTTTATCAATTTATAAAAAAATAAATATTAAAATTGTATTACAAATTTTATTTCCCCTTGAAATAATAATTAAAATAATATATAATTATAATAATCGGTAATTATTAAGGCGCAAATCCGAAAAGAAAGGATAAATTTCCCTTTCGGGAAATAACGGTGACGGTCATGGAAAAGAACGCAAACGGAAAAATGAATGAAAACGGTTCTTCCGCAAGAACGATGATCTTCGACATTCCGCATGAAAAAGAAGACACGATGAAGGAAACGCTTCGCCTTGTTTACAACGCGCTCTGTGAAAGAGGATACGACCCGATAAATCAGATCGTCGGTTATCTCCTCTCGGAAGATCCCGCGTATATAACAAACCACGGCGGGGCAAGAAGCCTTATCCGCAGAATAGACAGAGACGAGCTTCTTAACGAACTTGTGAGGTCCTATCTCGGTGTCTGACGGAGTCCTTGAAAGCATTTACGCGGTAAATCCGACGATTATCCGTCTGACTGACATAAAAAACGAAAATGCAGGCGGCGATATAAGCACGCAAAGTGTTCCGTGCGGTGAAAATATCCCGAATCTTGTGCTTGCGCTCGGAAATTTCGACGGTGTGCATCTCGGTCACGCGCGCCTTATGCGTGAAGCGGTGCGCCTCGCAGAAAAAATCGGCGCGAGGGCGGGAATGCTCTGCTTTGACGTGCCGCCCGCGGATATACTGCTTCCCGCACCGCCGAAACACCTGTGCGGTCTTTCGGCAAAGTTCGGTTACGCGTCGGAGCTTGGCATAGAGTACGCCGTAATCTGCCCGTTCACGGCCGTAAGGCATCTTTCCGCAGACGGTTTCTGCGCTTTTCTGCGCGAAAAATGCTTCTGCACGGGCGTTGTTTGCGGTTACAATTTCAGGTTCGCCGACGGCGGCGCAGGAACACCCGATGTGCTTCTCCGCGAGTTCGGAGACGATGCCCTAGTTGTTCCCGCGGTGAAAACGGAGGACGGCGTGCCGATAAGTTCGACGCGCATACGCGCTCTTATAGAGAGCGGCGACGTTTCGGAGGCGGCAAGGCTGCTCGGACACCCGTTCAGGGTCACGGGCAGGGTCGTTCACGGCAAGACGCTCGGCAGAAAAATGGGACTTCCGACGCTGAACATTGATTTCGGCGACGGCGATATAATTCCGAGGAGCGGAATTTACGTTTCGAGGTGCGTCTCGGACGGAAAAGCATACAGGGCAGTGACGAACATCGGTTCGCGTCCGACTGTGGACGACGGCGGAAAGGTCAACTGCGAAACGCATATTATCGACTTTGCAGGCAACATTTACGGCGAGACCGTTTCGGTCGAGCTTCTTCTGCGGATACGCGACGAGAAGAAATTCGGGTCTGTGGAGGAGCTTAAAGAAGCTATTGAAGGCGACGTAAAAAGCGCGAGGGAATATTTCGAAAAAAACTGAGACAAAGGAGCTTTCTCTGATGCAGGGCATCAAATTGAAAGAGCGTCTTAAAAGGACGGTCGCGGTTCTTTTTTTCATAGTGATTTTTTCGGCAGAGAGTGTTCTGCCGACTTTTGCCGTGGGAGGAGACGCGGGCGAGGAGACAAAAACGCCCGATATGACGGGCGTCGGCGCAGTCTACCTCTATAATCTTGAAGAAAAGCTCGTAATGGCGGAGAAAAATTCAAAAGAACAGATATATCCCGCGTCGACGGTAAAGATAATGACGGGACTTGTCGCTATCGAGGCGCTCGCGGGCAGATATGACGGGAGCGTTACGGTGACGGAGGATATGCTTAAAGGCGTTACGGGCAACAATATAAAGCTGAAAGCGGGCGAAACTGTGAGCTACACCGATCTTCTTTACGCTCTGCTTTGCGGAAGCGCAAACGACGCGGCGGCGGTGCTCGCTTTTGCGGTGTCGGGCAGCGTCGCGGATTTCGTCAGGCTGATGAACGCGAAAGCCGCTATGCTCGGCGCGCTTGAAACGAACTACACAAACGTTTCGGGAATGCACGACGATAAAATGGTCACGACGGCGTATGATACGTTCCTTATCGCGAAAGCGGCGGCGGAAAACGGGCTTTTCGTCGAAATGACGACCGAGAGCAAGTACGTTATGCCCGAAACGAATATGTCCGCCGAGAGAAATATTTACAACAAAAATTCGCTCGTCTCGCGCTACACCGAGACGAAATATTATTCGAAGTACGCAAAAGGTCTTAACGCGGGATACACTGCGCAGGGCGGCTATTGCCTTGCTACTATCGCGGAGAGCGACGGTGAGACCTACATCTGCGTCGTCATGAACGGCGAGGAGATAAACGGCGACATCTGCTCCTATACCGTCGCAAACGACCTTATCGAATATGTTTTCTCGTCATACGGCTATGTTGAGGTGCTGTCGCCCGACCGCCTTGTCTGCGAGGTCGGCGTTACGCTCTCGGACGCGGTCGATTACGTTACACTTCGCCCGAAAGAGGCGATAAAGGTGTTCCTGCCGCTCTCGGTGAACCCCGAAAAAGACCTCGTTTACAGTCACAAAATAACGGAGGCGGAGATAGAAGCACCCGTTGCCGAGGGGCAGACGGCCGGGTTTATAACCGTCGAATATAAAGGAGAAGTCATAGGAAGCACGGAGCTTGTCACGATGAACTCGGTCGACAGGAGCGAGTTTCTCTATGTCATGAAGAGAATAAGAGATTTCACGAGCAACAGAGTGTTCATCGTTTCGGCGGTGAGCTTCGTTATCCTGCTCGTCGTATATATAATCGGAACCGCAATATACCGCGGGACGGGCGGCAGACGCCACGCGCGCGGTCACGGCTACGGAAGAAAGAGAAGAAGATAATTTTTTTAGGGAGAACTCAGATATGAACTTGAATAAGGACATCAAAAAACTTGTTGATTACGCGCTCGGAGAGGGACTTATCGGAAAGCACGACAGGGCATATACGATAAACCGTCTGCTCGAACTTTTCGGCGAGGACGAATATACCGAGCCGACAAAAGAGGAACTCGGCGAGAAAAAAGAGCTTCCCGAGGACGAGCTTGACGCTATTCTCTCGGATATGTGCGATATAGCATACGAAAAAGGACTTATCGCCGAAAACTCGGTCGTCTACCGCGATCTTTTCGATACGAAGATTATGGGACTTCTAACGCCGAGACCGAGCGAGGTCATAGAAAAGTTCAGAAAGCTCCATGACGACAGCCCCGAAAAGGCGACGGATTATTTTTACAACCTTGCGAGAAAAAGCAACTACATCAGGGTCGGCAGAGTGAAGAAAGACCTCCGCTGGTCCGTTCCGTCCGAGTACGGCGATATTGATATTTCGATAAACCTCTCAAAACCCGAAAAAGACCCGAAAGCGATAGCGGCGGCGAAGCTCCTCCCGCAGGCGGGGTACCCAAAATGCCTCCTCTGTCGCGAAAACGAGGGCTACGCGGGCAGACTTAATCACCCCGCAAGGCAGAATATACGCCTCATTCCGATAAAAATAGACGGCTGCGGCTGGTTTATGCAGTATTCGCCCTACGTTTATTATAACGAGCATTGCATAGTCCTCTGCGGCGAGCATACGCCGATGGCGATAAGCCGTTCGAGCTTTGCGAAACTGCTCGATTTTGTCGATTATCTGCCGCACTACTTCATAGGCTCAAACGCCGATCTTCCTATCGTCGGCGGTTCGATACTCAGTCACGACCATATGCAGGGCGGACGCTATTCGTTCGCGATGGAGAAGGCTCCCGTCGAAACAGAGCTTCACTTTGACGGTTTTGACGACGTGAAAGCGGGCATAGTCAAGTGGCCTATGTCCGTAATCCGCCTGACTGCGGACAGCAAGAGCCGCCTTGTCGCCCTTGCCGATAAAATTCTCACAGCATGGCGCGGATATACCGACGAAAAGGCGTTCGTCTTCGCCGAGACGGACGGCGAACCGCATAATACGATAACTCCTATCGCAAGACGCCGCGGAAGCGCATTCGAGCTTGACCTTGTTCTCCGCAATAATATCACAACGCCCGAACACCCTCTCGGCGTATTCCACCCGCACGCGGAGCTTCATAACATAAAGAAAGAGAATATCGGTCTTATCGAAGTTATGGGACTTGCCGTGCTTCCCGCGCGCCTCAAAGAGGAAATGGGACTTCTCGCAGACGAAATAATCACGGGAAAGGATATTTCCGCCGACGAGAAGACCGCAAAGCACCTTAACTGGTATAATTCCTTTAAGGATAACTACAATATCACCGCCGAAAACGTTCATGACGTATTAAAGACCGAGATAGGCAAGACTTTTGTTAAAGTTCTTGAAGACGCGGGCGTTTATAAGCGTACGGAAGAGGGCAAAGAGGCGTTTATGCGCTTTGTCCGTTCGATATAATAACGATTAAGATTAACCTTTGATGAAAGGAAAGTCAAAGTAATGAAGAAAATAGTTTCCGTCTGCCTTGCGGCACTCGTGCTTGTGTCCGTTTTTGTGCTTCCGTCCTGCGGGAGTAAGGGCGAGACGCTCATGTCGCTCGGCGGCGAGAAAATATCCGTCAATATGTACCGCCTCTGGCTCTCGCGCGTAAAAGGCGCATACGGCGGCAGTGACGAGAGCATATGGGACGAGACGGCGGAGGACGGCAGAACGTATAACGAAATTTTCACCGAATATGTGAGGAAGAACGCGAAAACGCTCCTCTGCGCCATGTACGAGTTCGGCAAAAACGGACTCAAACTCTCAGAGAGCGACAAAAAAGAGATTTCGGACAATATGGACGCAATGCTTTCCGAACGCGCGGACGGGAATATGAACGAGCTTAACTCCGTACTCTCGCAGTACGGCGTGAACTACAATATTCTGAAAGAGGTCTATACTATCGAAAAGAAACTGTCCGTTTTGCGTGAGAGCCTTTACGGCGAGAACGGCACAGAAAAGATAACGGACGAGACAAGGGACGAATATTATAACTCAAACTACGTCCGCATTAAGCAGATATTCTTCTATACGTCGAATAAGCCCGTGACGGACGAGGACGGAAATTATACTTATGACGAAAACGGCTATGTCGTTACGCGCGACTTCACCGAGGAGGAGATAGCGGAGCAGAAAAATAAGGCAAAGCTCGTTTCCTCGTCCCTAACGTCGGGACAGGATTTTGACCTGCTTTTAAGCTCGCAGAACGAGGACACCGCCGCCGAAGCGTACCCGAACGGGTATTATTTCACAAGAACGTCGCAGTATGCGGACGGCGTTATCGACGCTGCGTTCGGGCTTGACATAGGCGAATTTACGACGGTGGAGAGCGAATACGGAATACACATAATCAAGAGACTTCCGCTTGAAGATAAGGGATATTCCCTTTCGGCAAACGCGGACTTCTTCACGGATTTTGAAGAAAATCTCGTGACTGATCTGTTCACGGCGCGCCTTTCCGCATACGAAAAGGATATAAAGGTGAACGAGGAGCTTCTCGCAAAATACGACGTAAAATCCTCCGTGCCGAATACGACGTATTAAGGAGCGGGAATGAGCGAATTTACGGTTAATGTAAGCACGGCGGCGCTCGCATACCTCGGCGACTGCGTAATGGAGCGGTGCGTCAGACGGTTTCTTGTGTCGGCGGGACTTTCGACGTCGAGACACCTTAATAAAGCCTCGCTTGATTTCGTAAAAGCGGGCGCGCAGGCACAGGCGTATCGCAATATTGCCGATATTCTCACGGAGGAAGAGGCGGCTGTTTTCCGCCGCGGCAGAAATACGGGTCACGGAAACGTACCGAAGAGCGCGTCGGTGACGGAATACAGACAGGCGACGGGACTTGAAGCCGTTTTCGGTTTTCTTGACCTTGAAGGACGGACTGAGCGCATAACGGAGCTGTTCGAGAGGGGCTATGCCGATAAAATCTCCGCCGTAAACGAAAAAATGAAAAATAATGAGTATAAATAAAGGAGAACGATATGGAAAACATCAAAATCAGAATAAAAGTTAAGGATTACGGCGAGATGACAGCCGAGCTTTACCCCGAAAAAGCGCCGAAGACTGTTGAAAACTTTGTTTCGCTCGCGAAAAAAGGATTTTACGACGGGCTTATCTTCCACCGCGTTATCGAAGGCTTTATGATCCAGGGCGGCGGCTACGACGAGAACTTCCGCGAAAATGATACGCCGTCCATCTACGGCGAATTTGCGTCGAACGGCTTCCCAAAAAACGATATAAAGCATAAAAGAGGCGTTCTTTCGATGGCGAGAACGATGGTTCCCGACTCCGCGTCGTCGCAGTTCTTCATTATGCACAAGGACGCACCGCACCTTGACGGACAGTATGCCGCTTTCGGCGCGCTCACGTCGGGCGAGGACGTTGTCGATAAGATTGCCGCAGTCCGCACCGATTTTCAGGACTGTCCGAGAGTTCCCGTCGTTATCGAGAGCATAACGGTCGAATAAAAGTAAATAAAAGCAAAAAATATGCCGCCGTTCCTTGGGAACGGCGGCTGTTACATTTTATGTAATTATTTGAGGAATCCGAGGCTGCGAATGATAGCGGGATCCTTTGCTTTTCCGGAGCATACCTGGAAGAAGCATATAATCTTGATTACGAAGAATACGACGGACATAATGCCTGCTGCGATAGGAGCGATGAACGTCCAGCAGAGAACACCTGCGCAGATCCACATAAGAAGATTAACGACGGTGAATTTGAGCACCTGTCTGACATGGAACATCGTGTACTTCGACGAGTGAGACGCAAGGAGGGCAATGATGACGCCTATCGTTCCGAGAAGGTATCCGAGCATAGCGAAGACCTTGTTATCGGAAATATCCTTGGGGTCAAACTCTGCGGTGTGATCGTAAGGGTCGGCAAATGTTGCCTGAGGCGGAACATTTCCCGCACCGAACGGCTGACCGTTCAGATTCGTACCGCAATTCGGGCAGAACGCGGCATTGTCTTCAAGCGTTGCGTTGCAATGTGGGCAGTTTTTCATGAAAAAAATCCTCCTTAAAAATATCCGCGAAGGGCGACTTGCTACCCGCCGCGAAGGGTTTCGGAAGTTACTTTTGCGGCAAATATTCCGCACTTTCATTATACCTCTTTCGGGTATGTTTGTCAATAGTGTTTTCGCCGATTTCGACATATTTTTTGCGGAGAATACCTACGCCTCGCGTCTTGCCCTTGCCGAATATCGGTCTGCTAACATTGTATTGTACGAATGTTTCCCTGATTACCGAACACAAAATGTTTCGCGCATAAAACAGCCCCGCAAATTTCTTTGCGGGGCTGTTTTTTGTTATTTTATTTTGTCCGTGTGAATTATTCACATGGAGACGTAATTATTTCTTGCTTTCCTTGATAGCTGCCTGTGCTGCTGCGAGACGAGCAATCGGAACACGGAAAGGCGAGCAGGATACATAGTCGAGACCGATGTTGTGGCAGAATTCAACAGATGTGGGATCGCCGCCGTGCTCACCGCAGATACCGCAGGAGAGGTTAGGACGAGTCTCACGACCGAGTGTAACAGCCATCTTCATAAGCTTGCCTACGCCGACCTGGTCGAGCTTAGCGAAAGGATCGTTCTCGTAAATCTTCTTGTCGTAGTAAGCACCAAGGAACTTGCCCGCGTCGTCACGGCTGAAACCGAACGTCATCTGGGTGAGGTCGTTAGTACCGAAGCAGAAGAACTCTGCCTCCTTTGCGATCTCGTCTGCGGTAAGAGCCGCACGCGGGATCTCTATCATCGTACCGACTTCGTATTTGAGGTCGCTGCCGGCAGCCGCGATCTCTTCGTCAGCTGTCTTAACAACGATGTCCTTAACGTATTTAAGTTCCTTAACCTCGCCTACGAGCGGGATCATAATTTCGGGAACAACGTTCCAGTCGGGGTGATTCTTCTTTGTTGTGATAGCCGCACGGATAACTGCCTTTGTCTGCATAGCCGCGATTTCGGGATATGTTACTGCAAGGCGGCAGCCTCTGTGACCCATCATCGGGTTGAACTCGTGGAGAGAAGCTATGATGTTCTTGATCTTTTCAACGCTCTTGCCCTGAGCCTTTGCGAGGAGAGCGATGTCCTCCTCGGAGGTGGGAACGAACTCATGGAGCGGGGGATCAAGGAAACGGATAACAACGGGATAGCCTTCAAGAGCTTCATAGAGCTTCTCGAAGTCGCCCTGCTGATAAGGAAGAATCTTTGCAAGAGCAGCTTCTCTTTCCTCAACAGTGTCGGAGCAGATCATTTCTCTGAATGCAGCGATACGGTCGGGTTCGAAGAACATGTGCTCCGTACGGCAAAGACCGATACCCTCCGCACCGAGTTCTCTTGCTTTCTTTGCGTCTCTCGGAGTGTCTGCGTTTGTGCGGACTTTGAGCTTGCGGAACTTGTCTGCCCAGCCCATGATACGTCCGAAGTAACCGCTGATGGTAGCGTCAACGGTCGGAATAGCCTCGCCGTAGATGTTACCTGTGGAACCGTCTATCGAGATAACGTCGCCCTCGTGGAATGTTCTGCCTGCGAGAGTGAACTTCTTGTTTTCTTCGTCCATTGCGATGTCGCCGCAACCTGATACACAGCATGTACCCATACCACGTGCAACAACGGCAGCGTGAGAAGTCATACCGCCGCGAACCGTAAGGATACCCTGGGAAGCCTTCATACCCGTGATATCTTCGGGAGAAGTTTCAAGACGGACAAGGATTACCTTCTTGCCCTGAGCCTTCCAGGCCTCTGCGTCCTCAGCGGAGAATACTACCTGACCGCAAGCTGCTCCGGGCGAAGCGCCGAGACCGCGTCCGAGAGGTGTAGCGGCTTTGAGAGCCTTAGAATCGAACTGCGGGTGGAGAAGTGTGTCAAGGTTACGGGGATCTATCATAAGAACAGCCTCTTCCTCTGTTCTCATACCTTCGTCAACGAGGTCGCAAGCGATTTTGAGAGCTGCCTGAGCCGTTCTCTTGCCGTTACGCGTTTGGAGCATATAGAGCTTGCCGTGCTCAACGGTGAATTCCATATCCTGCATATCGCGGTAGTGGTTTTCGAGGATCTTGCAAACTTCCTTGAACTGTTTGAATGCTTCGGGGAACTTCTGCTCCATTTCGGAGATGTGCATAGGAGTACGAACGCCTGCAACAACGTCCTCGCCCTGTGCGTTTGTAAGGAACTCGCCGAACAGACCGTTTTCGCCTGTTGCGGGGTCACGGGTAAAGGCCACGCCCGTGCCGCAGTCGTCGCCCATGTTACCGAACGCCATCATCTGAACGTTGACGGCAGTACCCCAGGAGTAGGGGATATCGTTGTCGCGGCGGTAAACGTTTGCACGCGGGTTGTCCCAGGAACGGAATACGGCTTTGACCGCGCCGATGAGCTGTTCCTTAGGATCGCTCGGGAAATCTGCGCCGATCTTCGACTTGTATTCTGCCTTGAACTGGTTAGCGAGGTTTTTGAGGTCGTCCGCGTTGAGTTCAACGTCGTACTTAACGCCCTTTTCCTCTTTCATCTTGTCGATGAGCTGCTCGAAATATTTCTTGCCGACTTCCATAACGACGTCGGAGTACATCTGGATAAATCTGCGGTAGCAGTCCCAAGCCCATCTTGCGTTGCCGGACTGTTCTGCGATTACGTTTACAACCTCTTCGTTAAGACCGAGGTTAAGAATGGTATCCATCATACCGGGCATGGAAGCGCGTGCGCCCGAACGAACGGAAACGAGAAGCGGGTTCTGCTTGTCGCCGAACTTTTTGCCCGTGATTTTTTCCATCTTTTCGATGTAGGTCATGATTTCGGCCATGATCTCGTCGTTGATCTTTCTGCCGTCCTCGTAGTACTGTGTGCACGCCTCAGTCGAGATCGTGAAGCCCTGGGGAACGGGAAGACCGATGTTGGTCATTTCCGCAAGGTTTGCGCCCTTACCGCCGAGAAGCTCGCGCATGTCTGCGTTGCCTTCGGTAAAGAGATAGCAATATTTCTTTGCCATTTTTTGAAATTCCTCCGTTTATAAGAAAATTTTGTTGACTGTGTTTTTGAACGACCGATATGTGCGCGTCCTTGCGCGAAAAAAGAACCTTATTCGGGCGTTACGCTATATTATAGCATAAAAACAGCCGTCAAGTCAAGGCTTTTTCCGATAAATAGTAAATTTTTTATTAACTTCGGCGTATTCGGCAAAAAAGCGTTTGACAAGGCGGTTACAAATGTATATAATTATTAAGTATTTGATATTGTAACGTATAAAAGGACAGACAATGGCTGATATTTTTGAACTTTTCAAAAAAATTTCATCGGGCGGAGGCGCGCCGTCTTCTCCCGTCACTCATATCGTCGCGGGTCTCGGAAACCCCGGCGATAAATATTTTTACACAAGACACAATACGGGTTTTCTCGCGCTTGACTACATTTCGCAGAAGTGCGGGGCTAAGATCGACCGCGTAAAATTCAAATCAATATGCGGCGAGGCGGAGATCGCGGGCAAAAGAGTGCTTCTTATGAAGCCGCAGACCTTTATGAATGCGTCGGGCGAGGCTGTCGCGGAGGCGGCGAGGTTCTATAAGATCCCCGCGGAGAACGTCATCGTAATATTCGACGACATAAGCCTTCCCGTCGGCAGACTGCGCGTGAGACGCGACGGAAGCGCGGGCGGTCACAACGGCATAAAGAGCATTATTGCGTGCATGGGATCGGAGGCTTTTCCGCGGATAAAGATCGGTGTCGGCGAAAAACCGCACCCCGATTACGACCTTGCCGACTGGGTGCTCTCCGAGTTTTCGAAAGAGGATAAGGAGAAGCTCTTCACCGTTTTCGGTCATGCCTCGGACGGGCTTGAAAGAATACTTTCGGGCGACATCGACGCGGCGATGCAGGTGTGCAACTCCGTGAAATAAAAAAGGAGACTGAATGAACATAATTACCGACAGCATACGGCGCGACGGCGAGTATGCGGGACTCCTTAAAACGATATACAAAACCTACGACGCGCGCGAACCTCTGCCGATTGCCATCAGCGGTCTTTGCGAGGGTGCGGCGGACGCGCTCTGCGTTTCGCTTGCAGAGGACATTGCGCGCGAGCGCGGCGGCTGCGCTCTTATCGTCTGCGCCGAGGAAAAGGAGGCCGCGAAAACAAAAGATCTGCTTGAACGGTTTGGTTTAAGGTGCGGATTTTTCATCGCAAGGGATCTGACGTTCTACAATATAATCGCCTCCCATGAGTACGAGCATGAGAGGCTTAACGTGCTTTACGGCATTGCGAACGGTGAGCTTGACGCCGTCGTCACGACGCCCGACGCCGCGCTCGGTTATACCGTCGCCGAAAAGGTTCTCACGTCGAACACTATCCGCCTCGAATACGGAAAGACGCTCTCGCTCGACGACACCGTGAGAGAACTTGTCGCCGCAGGCTACGTCCGCACCGAAACAGTCGATAATGCGGGGCAGTTCGCCGTCCGCGGAGGCATAATCGACATTTTTCCGCCGTGCGGAAGATATATAGATATGAACGGAAACGCCGTGAGCGAAAAACTGCCGCTCCGAATAGAACTTTTCGGCGACGAGATCGACCGAATGGGAATGTTTGAGACGGAGACGCAGAGAATAACCGAAAATCTCGATTTTGCCGAGATTATGCCCGCGCGGGAGCTCCTCGTGACCCCCGAAGTGCGCGCAAAGCTGAAAAAGGCGATCTCCGCACACTTTAAGACATCGACCGACGAGCGTGCGACGGAGGAGATGATCTCCGAGGTGAACGCCATCGACGGCGGACTCGAACTCGGCTTTGCGGATAAGTACATTTCGCTAGTCTGCCCCGAAAAGGTGTGCCTGCTCGATTACCTTAAACCCGCGGGACGCGGACTTGTCATAGTTAAGAACACGAGCGCCGTCGGCGAGAGGCTGAAAGCCTCCGAATGGCACCTCGGCGAGACGATAAAGGAGCTTGTGTCGGGCGGGACGATCTCGCCGAAATATACCGAATACTCAAAGCCCGCCTCGTATTTCGACGTTTTCTGCGACGAAAACGTGACCGTTCACGTCGATTCGCTCGCGCGCGGAATGCAGGGCAAAAAGCTCGGCGGACTTTTCGGCTTCCGAACAAAGCACACCGTTTCGTATTCGGAGAATATCGAACTCTTAAAAGAGGACCTTAAAAACTACGCCTCGGACGGTTTCAGAACCGTCGTCCTATGCGAAAACGAGGCGGCGGCAAAGAATATGCGCTCTATTCTCGAAGACGAGCCGTATTCTGTATTTACCGCCGTCGACGATGGCGATTTTAACGCGGATACGCTTCCGCGCGGCAGCGTTCTGCTCGTCTGGAAGCAGTATATAACGGGCTATGAGCTTCCCGTGCCGAAAATTGCAATCCTCTCGACGAACCCCGACGGCAGAATGGGCGCGCTGCGCACCTCCTCCGCGCGAAAGAGGGCGAAAAAGAACCCGAACACGCAGAAGATACTTTCCTACGCCGACCTTGCCGTCGGTGATTACGTCGTTCACGAGACCTACGGAATAGGCATTTACAAGGGCATCGAAAACGTGACGACGGGCGGCGCGAGCCGCGATTATATAACCATACAGTATGCGGGGGCGGATAAACTGTTCCTGCCGACCGAAAAGCTCGATATGGTGTCGAAATATATCGGCGCGAGAGCGGAGGACGGCACGGTCAAGCTGTCGAAATTCGGCGGCGGAGACTGGCAGAAGGCGAAAGCGAGGGCGAAAGCCGCCGTCAGGGAGATGGCGAAGGAGCTTATACAGCTCTACGCCGAGCGTATGCGCAGAAAAGGCATTGCTTTTCCCGCGGACGACGATTACCAGCGTGATTTTGACGCCGCGTTTGAGTACGAGGAGACGCCGAGCCAGGAGACGGCGATAGAAGAGATAAAGGGCGATATGGTACGCCCGGTTCCGATGGACAGACTGCTCTGCGGAGACGTCGGATTCGGAAAGACGGAGGTCGCGCTCCGCGCCGCCTATAAAGCCGTTCTCGGCGGCAGGCAGGTCGCGATACTCGTCCCGACGACGATACTTGCGCTCCAACACTATCAGACCGCGCTTTCGCGATTCCGCTCTTTCCCCGTTTCGATAGACCTGATTTCGCGTTTCAAAACGCCGAAACAGCAGGAACTGAGCCTCAGAAAACTGCGGCGCGGCGAAACGGATATAATAATAGGAACGCACCGCCTTGTCTCAAAGGACGTTGAGTTCGCGGGGCTGGGACTTCTCATAATCGACGAGGAGCAGCGCTTCGGCGTGGCGCAGAAGGAGCGTCTTAAACAGATAGCGACGGGCGTCGATGTTCTGACGCTGACCGCGACGCCGATACCGAGGACGCTAAATATGGCGATGAGCGGAATACGCGATATTTCCGTTCTCGACGACGCCCCCGGAAACCGCCTGCCCGTGCAGACATACGTTCTCGAACACGACGACCTTATTATCGAAGAGGCGATAAGGCGCGAGCTTCGCCGTGGCGGACAGATATTCTACCTTCATAACAGCATTGAGTCTATAAACGCCGTCGCCGCCGCACTTTCGGCGCGTATTCCCGAAGCGCGGATAACCGTCGCGCACGGCAGAATGGAGAAAGACGAGCTTGAAGATATATGGAGTTCGATGCTCGCGGGCGATATCGACATTCTCGTAAGCACGACTATAATAGAAACGGGCATAGACGTGCCGAACGCGAACACTCTTATCGTCGATAACGCGCATAAACTCGGTCTTTCCCAGCTCCATCAGCTGCGCGGACGCGTCGGACGCTCGTCAAGGCGCGCGTATGCGTATTTCACCTATCCGAAAGGGAGAACGATCTCCGAAATTTCGACAAAACGCCTTGAAGCGATACGCGACTACGCGGAATTCGGCGCGGGCTTCAAAATAGCCCTGCGCGATATGGAGATACGCGGCGCGGGCAACCTCCTCGGCGCGGAACAGCACGGACATCTTGACGCGATAGGCTACGACCTCTATATAAAGCTCTTAAACGAAGCCGTTCTTGAAGAAAAGGGCGAAAAACCGCGCGAAAAGCCCGAATGTACGGTGAATCTGCTCTGCGACGCGTATATTCCCGAAAAGTATGTAAACTCGTCGTCACAGCGAATGGAACTTTACAAAAAGATTGCAATGATAGACACGGCGGAGGACAGGGACGACATTACGGACGAATTTTACGACCGATTCGGCGAGATGCCGAAGGCGGTGCGAAATCTGCTCGATATTGCGTTTGTGCGTGCCGAGGCGATAAGGTGCGGAATAACGAAGATAGACGAGACGGCGGGCGAGATACGCATATATCAGGCGAAACTCGACTGGCAGGTCTGGTTTGAGGTGAACCGCATGACGGGCGGAAAACTGAAAATGATACTCAATACGCCGACGCCGTACCTGTGTATGAAGTACGCAAAGAACGACCGTCCCGCGGATATGCTCGAAAATCTGCTCGGCGTGTATATAAAGAAAGCGGCGGAAATGAAGGAAATACCCGCCGAGAGCGAAAACAAGTGACAAAAATCAACATATAATTATAAGGAGAACATGAAAATGAAAGCAGTAATTACGGTAACGGGACGCGACACGGTAGGCATAATAGCAAAGGTCAGCGCGGTCTGCGCGGATAAGGGCGCGAACATTACGGAGATAACGCAGAGCGTCCTCGGCGAATATTTCGCCATGATTATGCTCGCGGATATAAAGGGACTTAAAATTCCTTTTGCGGAGTTCGTTGACGACCTCGCGGCACTCGGCAAGGAAAATAACCTCGATATTCACACGATGCACGAGGAAATCTTCAACACAATGCACCGTATATGATAAGGAGACAGTGACACAATGCTCAATACATCGGATATTCTTGAAACAATAGGCATGATTCGGGAGGAAAATCTCGACATCAGAACGATAACGATGGGGATTTCCCTCTTCGACTGCGTAAGCGAGGACGAGGACAGACTCTGCGAAAAAATCTACGACAAAATAACGAAAAAAGCCGAACATCTCGTAAAAACGGGGCGCGATATCGAAAAGGAATACGGTATTCCGATAGTGAATAAGCGCGTTTCGGTGACGCCCGTGTCCCTTATCGGCGGCGCACTTTCGCCCGACGGATATATAAAAGTGGCAAGAACGCTCGATAAGGCGGCGGCGGCACTCGGTATCAACTTTATAGGCGGTTTCGGAGCGCTCGTCCATAAGGGAATGACGGAGACGGAGAAAAAGATGATCTCCGTTATCCCCGAAGCACTCGCGGAGACGAATCTCGTCTGTTCCTCCGTCAACGTCGCGACGACAAAGGCGGGAATAAATATGGACGCGATCGCTCTTATGGGCAAGACGATTAAGAGAACGGCGTATTTAACGCGTGATAACGGCTCGATCGGCTGCGCGAAGCTCGTAGTGTTCGCGAACGTTCCCGAAGATAACCCGTTTATGGCGGGTGCATTCCACGGCGTGGGCGAACCGGATGCCGTTGTCAGCGTCGGCGTTTCGGGGCCCGGCGTTGTAAGCTCCGCAATTTCACGTGCGGGCGACTGCGATCTCTCCGAGCTTGCGGATATAATCAAGAAAACGGCATTCAAGATCACGCGCGTCGGTCAGCTCGTCGCGCACGAGGCGGCGCAGAGGCTCGGCGTTCCGTTCGGAATAATCGACCTTTCGCTTGCGCCCACGCCCGCCGTCGGCGACTCTGTCGCGCACATTCTCGAAAATATGGGACTCACCGTCTGCGGCTCGCACGGAACGACAGCCGCTCTCGCAATGCTCAACGACGCGGTCAAGAAGGGCGGAGTTATGGCGTCCTCTCACGTCGGCGGTCTTTCGGGCGCGTTCATACCCGTTTCCGAGGACGCGGGAATGATAAACGCCGTCGAAAAGGGCGCGCTTTCGATAGAAAAGCTCGAAGCGATGACGGCGGTCTGCTCCGTCGGCCTTGATATGATAGCGATACCGGGCGACACGCCGGAGGACGTTATCTGCGGCATTATCGCGGACGAAATTTCGATCGGCGTCGCGAATACTAAGACGACGGCTGTCCGCGTTATCCCCGTCTGGGGCAAGGGCGTCGGCGAGGAAGTCGATTTCGGCGGTCTGCTCGGTCACGCGCCGATAATGAAACTGAACGACGCTTCGCCCGCAAAGTTTATCGCCCGCGGAGGGCGTATCCCCGCGCCTATCCATAGCCTTAAAAACTGATTTTGTAAGCGGGAGGCACGGCTTCCCGCTTTTTGCGTCCCCTTTTCCCCAATCTCCGCGACACCACTTGACAAAAATTCATTTTGTTGTATAATATAGGTTGATAGTTTTTATATCCACATTAAGGAGAATTTTTTATGGCTGAATTTTTAAGCGCGGCGGACAAGCGTACCTGCTACTGTGCAGAACTCTCCTCCGCCGATATCGGAAAGACTGTCTGCGTCATGGGCTGGGCGCAGAAGCAGAGAGACCTCGGCTCGCTCATCTTCATCGACCTGCGCGACCGTTCGGGAATCATACAGCTCGCTTTCGACGAGGAATCCGACAAAAAGGACTTTGATAAGGCGTTTACGATTCGCGCGGAGTTTGTTCTCTGTGCTCACGGCGTTGTCAGAAAACGTTCCTCCGTCAACCCCGCGATCCCCACGGGAGAGATCGAAGTCGCCGTTACCGAACTCAAAATACTTTCTTCCGCGCAGACGCCTCCTTTTGAGATAGTCGAAGGAAGCAAGGTCAACCCCGAACTTCGCCTCAAACACCGTTATCTCGACCTGCGCCGCCCCGATATCAAGAGAAATATCATGGCACGCTCGAAGATAACGAATATAGCGAGAGACTACTACGAAAAGTGCGGTTTCGTCGATATCGAAACGCCTTGCCTTATAAAACCGTCGCCCGAAGGCGCAAGAGACTATCTTGTCCCGTCGCGCGTTCACCCCGGCAATTTCTATGCGCTGCCGCAGTCGCCGCAACTCTATAAGCAGCTTCTTATGGTAGCGGGATTCGATAAATACTTCCAGATCGCACGCTGCTTCCGCGACGAGGATCTCCGTGCCGACCGCCAGCCCGAATTTACACAGCTTGACACCGAGATGTCCTTCGTGACGGCGGACGACGTTATGGCTGTCCACGAGGGATTCATCAAGTACCTCTTCAAGGAATTTTTCGGAAAAGAACTCACCTACGACTTCCCGAAAATGCCCTGGCGCGAGGCAATGGAGCGCTACGGTTCGGATAAACCCGATACGCGCTTCGGTTTTGAACTCAAAAACCTCTCGGATATACTTAAAAACAGCGAATTTAAGGTGTTCCGCGGCGCGATAGACGCGGGCGGCTCTGTCCGCGGTATCAACGTAAAGGGCGGCGCGTCCTTTACCCGCAAAGAGATAGATTCTCTCACCGAATTTGTCAAAACCTATAAGGCAAAGGGGCTTGCATGGCTCAAATTGTCAGAGAACGGCGAGTCGTCGTCCTCCTACGCGAAGTTCCTCAGCGAGGAAGAGAACAGAGCTATCGAGAACGCTCTCGACGCAAAGGCGGGCGACCTTATACTCATCGTTGCGGATAAAAATAAAGTTGTTTTCGATGCTCTCGGCGCGCTTCGCTGCGAATGCGCAAAGAGGCTCGGAATTTTACACGCGGACGATTTCAAATTCCTCTGGGTAACCGAGTTCCCGCTTCTCGAATGGAGCGAAGAGGACGGCAGATTCTACGCAATGCACCACCCCTTCACCTCTCCTATGGACGAGGATATGCAGTATATCGACACCGACCCCGGCAGAGTGAGAGCGAAGGCATACGATATCGTTCTCAACGGTACGGAGCTTGGCGGCGGTTCTGTCCGTATCCACAGCGAGGAAGTTCAGGAGAAGATGTTCGATATTCTCGGACTTACGAAAGAGGAAGCAAACGAGAAATTCGGCTATTTGCTTGAAGCGTTCAAGTACGGTGTTCCGCCGCACGCGGGACTTGCGTTCGGTCTTGACCGCCTCGTAACGCTCATTCTCGGTCTCGAAGATATCCGCGACGTTATCGCGTTCCCGAAGGTTCAGAACGCGAGCGAGCTTATGTCGGGCGCGCCCGGCGAGCCTGACCCGAAGGGTCTCGAAGAGCTCGGCATTGCCGTAATAAAGCACGAATAAGTTCTGTCGGGAATAAAGAAAGGGAGCGCAAGCTCCCTTTCTTTATTCTTTTTTGCCTTTGTCGCTTTTCGGAATGAGCGCGATTATGAGAATTATTATCGCAACGGCAATTACGATGGCGATGACGATGCTCATTACGTTCGTCCCTTTTGCGTTGTCGGTCGTGCTGCCCGATTCCGCGCCGCCCGTGTCCGTCGTCGGTTTTTCGGTCATTGTCTCGCCTCTCGTGTCGCTTGTCGATTCCATAATGTCGTCTGTTCCCATAGAGTCGCTTTCGCCCATGTGCGAGGTCTGACCGTCCGTCGTCTCCGCACCGATGCCCGAGTCGCTTCCGACAAGTCCTCCGCCCATGCCGTCACCCATATCCGAGCCGTCCGATACGTCAGGGGCGTCTCTTCCCGCGCTGCCGCTTCTGCCCTCCGCTATCGGAAGTCCGAACCCGCGTGCGCCCGCCGAAAACGCAAAAAGCGCACCGACAAGAGCGACCGTGAGAAGAAGAGCCGCCGTTTTCTTTATACCGCAGTGTTTCATTTTGTCTCCTTTGCCCTTAAAAGGCTGTGAAAATTCTTATTTTTCGGTCTGCAAAATCATTGTTTCACGTTTATACCGAATTTATACTTGAAACAAGTATAAAATCAGGAATTTTGTCACTTGACAAATTGTAAGTGTGTCTGTATAATTATCTGTATAATTAAAAAAACATATTAATAAGGAGATATCGTCATGGTTAAAAATTTACAGGAAAATATTATTTCGTCCGCAAATCAGAACAGGAAAGACATTTTTGTCCACGGAAACGAAGGACTTAAAATAATGTTTATCGGAAATTCGATTACAAAGCACGCGCCGCTCCCCAAAATAAACTGGTTTAACGATTGCGGCATGGCTGCAAGCAGCCTCGAAAACGATTATGTCCATCTTGTGGTGAAGAAAATCGAAAACAGATACTCCGGAAAGGTGTCATTCTGCATAGTTCAGGTCGCTAATTTCGAACGCACGTTCGAGACTGCCGACGTCACGAAGCTTTATGCGGAAGTAAAGGACTATGACCCGGATATTATGATAATGTTTTTCGGTGCAAATGTTCCTAGTGATTATGAAGAAAGGATCGACCTGAAAGTGACATTCGGAGAACAGTATGAAAATCTCCGTAATTTTCTTGCGGGCGAAAACACGACGGTGATCCATTCGCAGGGATTTTACATACGGGAGAAGCTTGACGTGGAAAAGAAAGCGGTTGCCGAAAAATACGGCGATGCGATTGTAAATATAGAAAGCATCAGAAACCGCGAGGAAACGCACGGAATGTTTAATCACCCGAACGATCTCGGAATGAAAGAGATTGCCGACGCATTCTGCAATGCGATAAAAGAAAGAACGGGGATTTGAGAAAAACGTTCGCGGACTGTCGGAAAACTTCAAATGAGTTTTTTGACAGTCCTTTTTCCGAATATAACGAAAAAAACAGGGAAAAAGGCGATTAAATTGCGAAAAACTCTTGACAAACGGACTTCGGTGTGTTAAAATAATTCTACCTCTGTGCGAGGGCTTTTTTCTGTACACTTTTTGTACGGAAGTCGGACAGGCAGCGCCGGTCGCGAAAACGATCGCCTGTTCTCCGCGTTCGGAGGGAGGTACACTTCGCCGAAAAGGCGAAAAATAAAATTTAATTGGGAGGTGCCGAAAACATGGCTAATGATGCAAGAGTTAAGATTACTCTTGTTTGCTCGGAATGCAAGCAGAGAAATTACGACACGAAGAAAAACAAAAAGAACGATCCCGACAGGCTCGAAATGAATAAGTACTGCCGTTTCTGCCGCAAGCACACTCTTCACAAAGAATCCAAGTGATCGGAAAGGGGAAGAAAATGGCTTTTAAGAAATTTTCAAAGGTCGCTTTCGCCGTACTTATGGCGGTTGCACTTATCATATCTGTTTCCCCGATTTGTGCTTTTGCCGCAGATGATGAAGTAACGGACGCCGTAAGCGATACGGCCGCTGTGACCGAAGCGGTCACGGACGCCGAAACGAGTGCCGACAGCGCGTCGGATACAGAGGCTCCCGCCGAGACGGAAACTTCCGCCATCGAGACGGAGACAGCCGCTGCCGATACGAGCGCGGAAACGTCGGGCGAGGAAACTACGCCCGCAGACAGCACGGACGACACAAAGACCGACGAAAAGAAGGGTATTTCCACCGGCACAATAGTGAGCCTTGCAATAGTTCTTGTAATTGTAATCGCGGCTGCCGTGTATTGCATTAAGAACAAGGAAAAGGTCGCAAAGTTCTTCCGCGAAGTAAAGAGCGAGCTTAAAAAGATCGTCTGGACTCCTTGGAGTCAGGTCAAGAAGAACACATTCGTCGTACTTGTAATAGTTATCATTTGCGCCGCAGCGATAGGCGCGCTTGATTACCTGTTCTCAAAGGGTATATTCGCTCTCGGAAGAATTTTCTGAGGAATACACAATGAGCGATATCAATGAAATGAACGTCGGACCGAGATGGTATGTGGCGCACACTTATTCCGGTTACGAAAACAAAGTCAAGGCTAACCTTGAAAAAATTGTCGAAAACAGAGGACTCGGACACCTGATTTATGACGTCAGGATCCCTGTCGAAACCATCGTCGAAAAGGACGGAGATAAAGAAAAGGTCACCGAGGTCAAGGTATTCCCGAGCTACGTTCTCGTGAAGATGACAATGACCGAGGAGAGCTGGCACGTCGTGAGAAACATCACGGGCGTGACGGGCTTCGTGGGACCCGGATCAAGACCCACGCCGCTTACCGAAGAGGAAGTGGAGGCACTCAATATCGAGGAAAAACGCACCGAGAGACTCGCATTCGGAGTCGGAGACGAGGTCGTTATTTCCGAGGGACTCTTCGAGGGCTATACGGGCACCGTTCAGTCCGTTTCCGATGATAACAAGATCGTTACGGTTCTCATTAAAAGAGGTCGTCGCGATATGCCCGTTGAGCTTGAAGCGTCTGTCGTAAAGAAGGCTTAAAGCAAAGACGGAAACCGTGGGAGGGAGAAAATTTCTGATTCTCCCGTGCTTATTACCACATTTGGAGGTGTAATCAATTATGGCAAAGAAAATACTCGGTTATATCAAACTTCAACTTCCGGCAGGTAAGGCTACTCCTCAGCCTCCGGTAGGTCCCGCACTCGGTCAGTACGGTGTTGCAATCCCCGTATTCACCAAGGAATTTAACGAAAGAACAAAGAAGGATATCGGACTCATCATTCCCGTTGTCATTACGGTATATGCAGACCGTTCTTTCTCCTTTATCACAAAGACTCCTCCCGCCCCCGTTCTTATAAAGAAGGCTTGCGGTATCGAGACTGCTTCCGCAACCCCCAACAAGACAAAGGTTGCACAGCTCTCGAAAGAGGCGCTTAAAAAGATCGCCGAAACAAAGATGCCCGACCTCAATGCGGCTTCTCTCGAAACTGCTATGAGCATGATCGCGGGTACTGCACGCAGCATGGGCATTACCGTTGAGGAATAAGGAGGAACAGTAAAATGGCAAAAGCAGGAAAGAAATATACCGAGAGCGCAAAGCTCATCGAAAAGACAAAGCTCTATGATCCGAGCGAGGCTGTTGCTCTCGTTTGCAAGACTTCCAAGGCGAAGTTTGATGAGACCATTGAGATCCATGTACGTCTCGGCGTTGACGCACGTCACGCAGACCAGCAGGTCAGAGGCGCTATCGTTCTTCCGAACGGAACAGGTAAGACTGTAAAGACCCTCGTTATCACAAAGGGTGACGAGAAGGTCAATGCCGCAAAAGAGGCAGGCGCAGATTATGTCGGCGCAGAAGAGTATGTTGAAAAGATCACAAAGGAAAACTGGTTCGACTTCGACGTCGTTATCGCAAGCCCCGATATGATGGGTCTTGTAGGTAGACTCGGTAAGGTGCTCGGTCCTAAGGGACTTATGCCTAACCCGAAGGCAGGAACGGTTACTCCCGATGTTGCCCGCGCCGTTAAGGAAGCTAAGGCAGGTAAGATCGAATACCGTCTCGATAAGACAAACATTATCCACTGCCCGATAGGCAAGGCTTCTTTCGGTGAAGCAAAGATCCGGGAGAACTTCGATGCTCTCATGGGCGCTATCATCAAGGCAAAGCCGGCTGCATCAAAGGGTCAGTACATCAAGAGCTGCGTTCTCGCGTCCACGATGGGCCCCGGCATAAAGATCAACCAGGCAAAGCTCGGCTGATAAGCGGCTTAATATTAAGTAATTTAATAAAGCAGCCTTTCCGCGAAAGCGGAGAGGCTGCTTTTGTTTGTGTCAAGAAAACCGCACGCAAAGCGGGTGGTACAGTAGAGTTTTTTGCCGATGAGCAATCCCGCCGCAGCGGTGGCTCCCTTGTGCAAAGGGAGCTGTCGCCGTAGGCGACTGAGGGATTGTTTCAGTCATGTGAATTTTACAATCCCTCCGCCTCGCGTTGCTCGGCACCTCCCTTTACACAAGGGAGGCGAAAAATAGTTACCTTCGCATTTGCGACTGTTGTGCAAATTTGCAAATGTCAGACTTTTCAGAGGGCTGTGCAAGTCACCGGCTTAGCCGGTGGTTATAACTTTTTTGTGCGTTTTTTAGGTGAAATCGAACGAAATGACCCTTGTGCCGCCCGCGTCATGCGGAACGAGCGTGAGCGTGTCAAATTCGCCGCGGACGGGAATGTCGTAAGCGCGCTTTCGGTTGTTTTCCTCGCCAAAAAGAACCGTGCTTTTCCCGTCAAGCGTGCCGATAAGAGAAAACGAACGGCAGAGCGTACTCGGCAGGGTGAACTGCGGAGCGTCAAGCGGGACGTTTGCGCGCATTGAGTGTTCCCTCTCGCATACGGAGACGTCAAACGACTCTCTGTCAAGGTCGCTGTCAAAGGTTATGTGAACGCGTTCGATACGCGCGGGTTTTCCTATGCGGTATTCGAGCGCTTCGCCCGCTTTGACCGAGGCGGGCTTTGTTCCCTCGCACAGAATGTGTTCGCGGTCGTTTCCCGAACGCAGAAGCGCACCCGTGACATGGCTTTCGCCGCAGAAAAGCGGTGCTAAGCGGCAAATATCCGAGACTTTGCGCGAAAAATGCGGAAGAAAAACGTCCTGCCGCATAAGCCGCTCTTGAAGCTCGCCGATTTTTTCGAGATAAACGCCGTGAGGCGTCAGCGAAAAATCCTTTGCGACGCTTGCCGCCGTGCCGACAGCCTCTCCGAGAAGGGCGCAGGTAGCCATAACGCGCGCACTGCTCATGGCGGTGTGTGTCATACTGATGTTGCGTCCCGCAAAGAAAAGATTTTCGACGTTTTCGGAGTACAACGCACGGTACGGGAGCGTGTAGGGCGACGGCGTGTCCGTGTATCTGTTCGGCGCTCCGCGGCGATAAAAGCCCGCCGGGTAGTGGTCGTCCATAGGCCAGCCGCCGTAGGCGACAGTGTCATCAAATACCCTGCCCGACAGAATGTCGTTCCCCGTCACCGTGTATTCGCCGCACATACGTCTTGATTCGCGCTTGCCGGGAAGAAAACCGAGAAAATCAATGTCCCAGTTTTTCGCTTTTTCCGCTTCGGCGCGGTTTTTCACATAGTCCCACGTGCCGAGTGCAAGTCCGATAAGCTCGTCGCGGAGAGCTTCCGTGTCACGGATAGCGTCTCTGTCGCCACCGAGTTCGAGATACCAGAAGTTTTCGTATGGGTCGGCAAGTCCCATGTAGCGTTTTTCGTAATTTTTCGCGTCGGGTTTTGCCGCCCATTCGGGTGGCGTGAAGCGTACCTCGCCCGTCGTTTCCCTGCCGTAAACCATAACGCTCATTCCCATTGTCATGTCGTCGTGTTCTTTTACGCTCGTTTTTTCGCTAAATTCGTCCGTACCCTCGCGTCCGATACGGAAATGCGCACCCGTCAGCGGCGCAAGTATGCTGTCGCCCGAGCAGTCGGCAAAGTATGTCGCTTCCACATCGAAAAATATCTGTGTCGTCGTCTGATATCCCGTTACGCGCTTTATGCGCACGGTTCTGCCGTCCCTGAAATCTCCCGCCTCCGTTTCCGCGTCCATCGCGGCGCAGTCGAGGAGCAGGGTGAGGTTTTTTTCGGCGCGGGCAATACCGTAGAGAACGGTGTCCCAGATGAAGTAGTTTTTCGTCGGATTGCGGTAGTAGTTTTCGAGCATTATTTCTTCGATAAGACCCGTTTCCCTGTTGTGTTCTCCGCGCGCACCGCAGACCCACATTCTTATTTCCGAGGACGCGTTTCCGCCGAGAACGCTCCTGTCGTGCATGAGAACGACGGAGAGACCGTTTCTTGCCGCCGAAACGGCGCAGCAGAGACCCGCAAGACCGCCGCCGACAACGAGAAGATCGGCTTCTATTTTTTTGTGTTCAAGCATATTTTCACCTCTTTTTTACGATTGTAGCATTTACGAGACTTATTTTCAAGCGGTGCGACCGCCTTTTTTGTTTTCGGGCGTAAAGTCTGCACGATTTTGAAGATGTTTAACGAAGACGGCGGTTATTCCGACGCGCCGAGTATCATTTTTTCGAGTGTTGCGGCGGCGACGGAGAGCGGTTGTCCCGCGCGTTTGATAAGGCAAACGCTTCTTTCGGGAACAGATTCCTTGAGGTCGATTATCCGCACGCCGTCGGAGCTTTTTACAAAATCGCGCGGAATAAAGCCGACGCCGAGACCCGCTTCGGCGAGCGGAAGTATCTGATCGGCGGTGAAAGCCTCAATGTCGGGGCTGTATTCAAGTCCGACGCTCTCAAAAAAGGCGGAGAAAAATTCGAATGATTTGGTGTCCGAACCGAGAGCGATAAGAGGGTAGTCGCAGAGTGCGCGGAGAGGAATATCCGCACCGCAGAGTGCCGTGAATTCGGGCGGGCATACGGCGACATCGGATATTTTTTTAACGGCTGTTTCCGTGAGTGCGTCGGAGCTTGCCGTCGGAGAGGAAACGACCGCAATGTCCGCTTTTCCGCAGAGCAGTGCGTTTATTGCCTGCGGCGTAGAGTAGTTGCTTATCCGCATTTTAATGCCCGGATAAAGCGAACGGTATTCTTTCAGTATCGGGAGAAGCAGGCAGCGCAGGGCGACTTCGCTTGCTGCGATGAAAACCTTTCCGCTTCTCAGATCCTTGCTTTCGTTTATTTCGTTTTCGCCCGCTTCAATCTGTGCAACGGCGTTTTTTATATGTTCGTAGAGCCTTTCGCCCTCGGGGGTGAGATTCATTCCGCGGTTTGTCCTGAAAAAGAGCGGGCAACCGAGCTCCGATTCGAGCGTTTTTATCGTTCTTGTGAGGTTCGGCTGACTTGACAGAGTTTCCTTTGCCGCAACAGACACGCTGCCGTATTTCGCAACATAATAAAAAGCTCTGTAATATTCGTAGCTTATGTACATTTTATTCTCCATAGATTTTTGATATATGATATATGACAAATATATATTTTACATATATCCGCAAGGGTATTATAATATATCGGTGTTAAAAAGTCAATATAAAAATGAAAGAAGGAAACAGCATGAGACTTTTTGAAATTATTATGTTTTTGTGTTTTGACATTTCACTCGCTTTCGTCATTGCAAATTCGCTCCGAAAAAACGAAAGCGGCGAGGGACGCGTTTTTTCGGCGGTAATGGGCGTCGGAATGCTTCTCGGAACGGTCAGAGCCTGCATTGAAAATGACAGCTGTGCGCTCCTTTTCGCGACCGCGCTCGGATTTATGCTGTCCTATGCGGCTTTTCTGTTTTCCCTGCCGCGAAAGGTGAATATCTGATATGAAAAAAAGGCGTTTCCTTTCGGGGCAGATGTCCGACAGCTTTCTCGTGGCGGCGCTTGTCGCGTTTTCGGGCGGCTTTCAGGACGCCTATACATACACCTGCCGCGGAGAGGTCTTTGCGAACGCGCAGACGGGAAATATCGTGCTTATGAGTTCCGCCGTCTTTGACGGCGACACGAAAACGGTGCTTAAATATATCGTACCCGTTCTTTCGTTTGTGTTCGGAACCGTTATCGCGGAGGTCGTTCACATAAAGTTCGGCGGTTACACGCATTTTCACTGGCGGCAGACAGTGCTTGCGTGCGAAATAATCATTCTTTTAGCTGTCGGTTTTCTCCCGAATCGGCTTGACAGGCTTGCGAACGCGCTCGTTTCGTTTGTCTGCGCGCTTCAAGTGCAGGCGTTTCATAAAGTCAAAAAGCACGTCTATGCAAGCACGATGTGCATAGGAAACCTGCGCAGCGGCACGGAGGCTTTCTGTGAGTTTTTCCACACGGGAAACAGGTCTGCGCTCGGCCGTGCGCTTGTGTATTTCGGCGTCATTGCCGTCTTTGCTCTCGGCGCGGCGTCGGGAAATTATATGTCCGTTCTGCTCGGCACCCGTGCCGTATGGGTCTGCTCGGCGTTCCTTTTTGCGGCGCTCTGCATAATGATAGTTCCCGAGTATGCAGAAGAAAAAAAGACATAAGTTTTCGGATAAACTTTGAACGAATTTTCACCTGTTTTTTAATTTGGAGCGCGGATATTGACTTTTTTCGCACTCGGTGTTATAATACTCTATCATAATTTTTAAGTGAGGCGGACGTTTTTTCGATGAAATTTCAGGTAAAAGAAGAAAAAAAGAAAACAGACTGCAAAAAAAACAGCAAAAAACGAATATTTATTATCGTCTGGCTTGCTTTGATACTTGTTATCTTTGCGGTGATACTTCTCATGGGCGACCCGCCCGAGAAAACCGAGACGATAAAGGAAGCGATGCGCGACGGCGTGCTTCACGAGGAAGGGAAAATCTCTCTCTTCGGGCTTGAAGTCAATCCCGCGCTTATATCGGCTTATGTTGTGACGGCTCTGCTCCTGCTCGCGGCTCTCGCCATTCGCATATTCGCGATCCCGCACTTCAAATATATCCCCGGAAAATTTCAGAGCGTTATCGAGAGCATAGTGGAGTTCTTCTCAAATATGGCAAGGACGAACAGCCCGCACAGGAGCCATCTCGTCGGCTCGTATATATTCGGTGCGGGCGTTTATGTGTTCTTTGGGACGCTTTTCGAGCTTTTCGGAATTCAGGCGGTCACAACGCGCGGCGCTTCGATAGCGCTTCCCGCCCCGCTCGCGGATATAAACGGCGCGATCGCCATGGGCGTGACGTCGTATCTGTTCATTCTCGGTGCGGGACTTGTCTGCGGAGGAATAAAGGGAATGCTCGGAGTTCTGAAAGACTTTTCGCTCCCGATTTCGATGAGCTTCCGACTTTTCGGTGCGCTTCTCAGCGGACTTCTCGTCACGGAGCTTGTTTACTATTATGTGAACCTCAGCTTTGTTCTCCCCGTGTTTGTCGGCGTGATGTTCACGCTTCTGCACGCGCTTATTCAGATGTACGTTCTGACCACGCTCGTTTCGATATTCTACGGCGAGGCGGCAGAGCCTAAAAAAAAGAAAGTAAAGAATAAAATAAACAATAAAGAAAAAATCAAAGAAAACGAGGTTTGATGAAAATGAAGAAATTATCCTTTGTCCTTGCACTCTCACTTGTACTTATGCTTGCTCTTTCCGCTTTTGTTCCCGCATTTGCGGCAGACGGAGAAGAAGCACCGACAGAAACCGCACAGACAGAAAAGACGTCCGATCCGACCGCCGCAAAAGCGGTAGCGGCTGCGATCACTGTTGCAGTCGTCGCTACGGCAGGCGCTGTCGGAATGGCTTTTGCCATCGGCAAGAGCGCGGAGAGCATGGCTCGCCAGCCCGAAGCTGCGGGCAAGATAAATTCCGCCATGATGCTCGGTCTTGTCTTTATCGAGACCGCTATCATTTACGCTCTTATCGTCGCAATTCTTATCATATTCGTCCTTTGACGGGCGTTATATTCTGAAAGGAGGGCATCGAAATGGATCTGCCTCTTAACATAGACTTTATGCAGGTGCTTTTGCATATGCTCAATTTCGTTATACTTGCGGGCGGACTATCGCTCCTGCTTTTTAAGCCCGTAAACAAGTTTCTCGACGAGCGCAAAGCGCACTACGAGGAGCTTGAAAAGAAAAACCGCGAGGACGCGGAGAAAAATGCTTCTCTGAAAGCGGAATACGAGCAAAGACTTGCCGACGCGGAGCGTGAGATCGCCGAAAAGAGAGAAAAGGCGGAGAAAGAAATGACCGACGCCGCAAAGCAGTGCATGGCGGAGGCGAAAGAAAAGGCAAACCTCATAATTTCCGCCGCCGAAAGCGATGCCGAAGCGCGCAAGGAGCATATTCTCGATTCCGCGCAGACGGAGATCGGAGAGCTTGTCATTTCGGCGACGCAAAAGCTCCTCAGCGACACAGTCACGCCCGAAAGAAACAGCGCGCTTTACGATGAATTTATAAGACTTGCCGACGAGACGGTCGAAGCGAAGCGAGGCGGAAAATGAGCGGAATCGAAAAAGACAACGAAATCAAGACCGCCGCACGCGCGGAAGGCTTCACGGAAGAGGAAGAAAACGAGCTCGGCACAATAAAAGCCGAGATCGACTGTATAACGCCGCCGACATCGGAACAGCTTGAAAAGATAGAGCGCTTTATCCGCACAGAATACGGCGCGGAAAAAGTCGATTTTGTAATAAAAAAGGACGCTTCCGTCGTCGGAGGCTTCCGAATTTTTGTCGGCGACGACAACTACGATTGGAGTACGCTCGGACGTATAAGACAGCTCCGCAAGTCGTTCCAGGCTCTGCCGAAGCAGTATGACCCCGAAAAGATAATCTCGCTTCTGCGCGAGGATATTAAGGATTTTGAGCTTGACGCGGGACACCAGCAGGTGGGCTTTGTCAGGACTGTCGGCGACGGAATTGCGGTAATTGAGGGACTTCACGACGTCAGATACGGCGAAATAGTCCTTTTTGACTGCGGCATAAAGGGTATGGCGCAGGATCTGCGCTCCGACGGAACGACAGGTATAGTTCTTTTCGGTGACGACAGCGAAATATCCGAGGGAGCGAGAGTAGTCAGAACGGGCAGAACCGCGGGAATACCGATAAGCACGAAAATTCTCGGCAGAATGATAGACCCTCTCGGAAAACCGATCGACGGTCTCGGCGAGATAGGCGCAAAGGAATATTTCCCGACAGAACGTCCCGCACCCGGAATAATCGACAGAAAACCAGTGTCGCGACCGCTTGAAACGGGACTTCTTTCGATAGACTCGATGTTCCCGATAGGTATGGGTCAGCGTGAGCTTATCATCGGCGACCGCCAGACGGGAAAAACGACAGTCGCGACAGACGCGATACTTAACCAGAAGGGCAAAAACGTCGTCTGCGTATATGTCGCGATAGGACAAAAGGCAAGCTCAGTCGCGAAAGTTGCGTCCGTGCTCTCAAAAGGCGGCGCGATGGACTATACCGTCATTGTCAGCTCGCCCGCGAGCGACCCTGCGTCGCTCCAATATATCGCGCCTTACGCGGGGTGCGCCGTGGCGGAGTATTTTATGTACCGCGGACGCGACGTTCTTGTAATCTACGACGATCTTTCAAAGCACGCCGTTGCATACAGAACGCTCAGTCTTCTTCTCGGACGTGCGCCGGGACGTGAGGCTTACCCCGGCGACGTCTTTTATCTCCATTCAAGACTTCTCGAACGCTCGGCGCAGCTTTCGGACAAGCTCGGCGGCGGAAGCATGACGGCACTGCCGATAGTAGAGACTCAGGCGGGCGACGTTTCGGCATATATCCCGACCAATATTATTTCGATAACGGACGGTCAGATATTCCTTGAAAGTGACCTCTTCGCGGCGGGACAGCGACCTGCCGTCAACGTCGGTCTTTCGGTTTCGCGTGTCGGCGGTGCGGCGCAGACAAAGGCGATGAAAAAAGCCGTCGGCGCACTTCGTCTCGACCTTGCGCAGTACCGCGAGATGCAGGTGTTTTCGCAGTTCGGCGGCGATCTTGACGCGGGAACGAGAGAACAGCTTATATACGGCGAGGGGCTTATGCGCCTTTTGCGCCAGGATAAGCAAAGCCCGATGAATCTTCATGAACAGGTCATAGCGCTCGTCTGCGCGAGAGAGAAGATATTTGTCGGAGTTCCTCCGAAAGAAATAAAGAACTACGAGAAAAAGCTGCTCGACTATTTCGAGCATTACCAGAGCAGTCTGTGCCTTAAAATAGAGCACGACAAGGTTCTTTCGGACGAGATAAAGAACGATATAATTACGGCAGCGAAAAAATTCGCTTCGGATAATAACTGAGACTAAAAGGAGGGTATCATGGCGAGCACGAGCGAGATAAAGAGCCGTATCGAAAGCATTACGGAAACGAAAAAAGTTACCGACGCGATGTATATGATATCTTCCGTCAAGATGCGCAGGGCAAAGCGCGAGGTCGAAAAAACGGCTCCGTATTTCGACACGCTGAAAAAAGAGATAAGCGAGCTTTTCCGCTATATTCCTAGTACGGAGAACAGGTATTTCAGGGCGCGAAAGGTGAAGAACGGCGAGCATTTAAGGCACGGGATACTTCTCGTCACCGCCGATAAGGGACTTGCGGGCGCGTATAACCACACGGCGATAAAGGTCGCCGAGGAATATATGTCAAGACACCCCGAAACGATGCTTTTCATCGTCGGCGAATACGGCAGACGTTATTTTGCGCAGAAAAAGATAGCGTTTGAAAAGGATTTCACATATTCCGCCGAGCTTCCGAACATATGGGAGGCGGGCAAGATATGCGCCGAAATGCTTGAATATTATGATAACGGCACTCTTGACGAAATAAATATAATCTATACCGATTATAAGGGCGGAAAGCCTTGCGAATGTAAACGCAACTGCCTGCTTCCGCTCGAAAGAAGCAGATTCGGAGACACGGAGCGAGAAACGGAGAACGGAAAAAAGGAATTTCTGCCGAGTCCCGACGCCGTGCTTGCGGGAGTAATTCCGAGTTACCTTACAGGCTTTATATACAGCTCTCTTGTCGACAGCTACTGCTCGGAGCAGGAGGCGCGCATGACGGCGATGAGTACGGCGGGCAAAAACGCCGACGATATGTTAAAGGAGCTTAAAATCCGCTACAACAGTCTGCGTCAGGCGGCGATAACGAGAGAAATGACAGAGATAACGTCGGGCGCGCAGGCTCAAAGAGCGGCGCGAAGAGCCGAAAGGGAGGAATGACCTTTGGAAAATGTGAACGTAAATGTTAACGTAAACGGAATGAACAAGAAAGAAAATATCGGTATCATAAACGCGGTGAGCGGACCCGTTATCGACGTTAAATTCGAAAAAGGGTGCCTCCCGAAGATAAAAGAGGAGCTTTTCGTCACGGTTTCGGGCGAGAAGCGCGTTATGGAGGTCGCGGGACACATCGGCTCGTCAAACGTCAGATGTATAATGCTCGGCGGCGCGGACGGACTTTCGCGCGGAATGAGCGTTACGGCGACGGGCGCACCGATAACGGTGCCTGTCGGCGAGGCGACGCTCGGAAGAATGTTCAACGTTCTCGGCGAGCCTATCGACGGCGGAAAAGCCGTACCCGATGATACGCCGAAGCGCAGTATTTACAAGGACGCACCCGCCTATGCCGAGCGCAAGACGTCGGAGGAGATACTTGAAACGGGAATAAAGGTAATAGACCTGCTCGCGCCCTATACAAAGGGCGGTAAAATAGGACTTTTCGGCGGTGCGGGAGTCGGCAAGACCGTGCTTATTCAGGAGCTTATCCACAATATAGCGACGGAACACGGCGGCTATTCGATTTTCACGGGAGTCGGCGAGAGAAGCAGAGAGGGTAACGACCTCTTCGGCGAGATGAAAGAGAGCGGTGTCCTCGAAAAAACATCGCTTGTTTTCGGACAGATGAACGAAGCACCCGGTGTACGTATGAAAGTTGCCCTGACGGGGCTTTCGATGGCTGAATATTTCAGAGACGAGCAGAAAAAAGACGTTCTTCTTTTTATCGACAACATTTTCAGATTTATACAGGCGGGCAGTGAGGTTTCGACACTTCTCGGACGTATGCCGTCCGCCGTCGGGTATCAGCCGACGCTGGCAAATGACCTCGGCGAGCTTGAAGAGCGCATCGCGTCGACAAAAAACGGCTCGATAACGTCGGTTCAGGCAATTTACGTTCCCGCGGACGACCTGACAGACCCCGCACCCGCGACGACATTTGCGCATCTTGACGCAACGACTGTTCTGAGCCGTAAAATCGCGGAGCTCGGCATTTATCCCGCCGTCGATCCGCTCGAATCGTCCTCCCGCGCGCTTGAAGCGGAGGTCGTGGGCGAGGAACACTATGAGGTTGCGCGCAAGATTCAGGAGACTCTTGAACACTATAAGGAACTTCAAGATATTATCGCCATTCTCGGTATGGACGAGCTTGGCGAGGAGGATAAGCTCGCCGTGAAACGCGCGAGAAGAATACAGCGTTTCCTTTCGCAGCCGTTTAGCGTTGCGGAAAAATTCACGGGTGTAAAGGGGATTTATGTGCCCGTTTCGGAGACGATAAGAGGATTTTCCGCCATCGTCGGCGGAGATGCGGACGACTACCCCGAACAGGCGTTCTTCAACGTGGGAACTATCGACGACGTTTATAAAAAGGCTAAAAGCGAGGTGTGAGCCGTGAAGCCGTTTCACATTGAGATACTTTCGCCCGAAAGACCGTTTTATGTCGGGGACGCGCTTTCGCTCGTCCTTCCGATCGCGGACGGATATATCGGCATAATGGCATCGCACAGCCCGATGATGGCGGCGATTGTTCCGGGCGAGGTGAAATACACGCTTCCGAGCGGTGAAACAGTCATTTGCGCCGTTTCGCAGGGAATGGCGGATGTCTCGGATAACGGCGTGAAGCTCCTTTGCGAATCTGTCCTGCTTCCGAGCGAGATCGATGAGGCGGAGGAGAGGCGTAGAGCGGAAATAGCGCGCTCCGAAATGAGCAAAAAGCAGAGCTATAAGGATTACCGCCTGTCACAGCTGACGTTTGCAAAGGCGATGAATAACCTCCGCGTGAAAAAACATTCGGACGTGAATATGTAAATAGAAACTCCGAAGTTCAGGTGAAAACAAAACAAGTATCGTAATTATCTAAAAAAATAAGCCCCGAAAGTATGGCCATACTTTCGGGGCTTATTTTATTTAAGCGATATTGCTTTCTTTGCCTTTTCGGCGATTGCGGCGGGTGTAAGACCGTACATTTCGAGAAGCGCGGGAACTGTACCCGAACGACCGAATGTATCTTCAACGCCGACTCTGAGAACGGGAACGGGCTTCGTCTCGGAAACGACCTCGCAAACGGCAGAACCGAGACCGCCTATTACGTTGTGCTCCTCCGCGGTGACGATCGCACCCGTCTCCTCCGCCGCGTCGATGATGATTTCTCTGTCGATCGGCTTTATCGTGTGAATATTGATAACTCTTGCCGAAATGCCCTCCGTGGCGAGAAGCTCTCTCGCTTCAAGTGCCATATACGCGGTGAGACCCGAACCGATGAGGGTTACGTCCTTACCTTCCGCGAGGTTTATTCCCTTGCCTATCTCAAATTTGTAGTCGGGATTTACGTTGAATATGGGTGTTGCGTAGCGTCCGAAACGCATATATACTGGACCTTTGAAGTTGATCGCCGCTTCGACTGCCGCTCTTGCTTCGACTGCGTCTGCGGGGTTGATTATCGTCATTCCGGGAATCGAGCGCATAAGCGCTATATCTTCAAGGCACTGGTGAGTCGCGCCGTCCTCGCCGACGGTAATTCCCGCGTGCGTAGCGCCGATCTTTACGTTGAGATGAGGATAGCCTATCGAGTTTCTGACCTGTTCAAAAGCTCTTCCCGCAGCGAACATGGCAAAAGAAGAAGCGAAAACGACGGTTCCTGCCGCAGCGATGCCCGCCGCGATAGAGATCATATTGCCCTCGGCAATTCCGCAGTCAAAGAATCTTTCGGGAAATTTTTTCTTAAAAACACCCGTTTTTGTTGCCGCCGCAAGGTCGGCGTCGAGAACGAGAAAATCGTATTTGTCGCCAAGCTCGGCAAGTGCCGCACCGTAGGCTTCTCTTGTTGCTTTCTTTTCAAAATCCATTATCTTATCCTCCCTTAGACGCTTGCTTTAAGCTCTGCGACAGCCTTTTCGTACTGTTCTTCGTTCGGCGCTTTGCCGTGCCAATCGACATCGTTCTCCATGAACGAAACGCCCTTGCCCTTTACGGACTTTGCGATGATGGCTGTCGGTTTGCCCTTGCATTCCTTTGCGGCTCTGAGCGCGCTTTCTATCTGCGTGAAGTCGTGCGCGTCGATGGTAATAACGTTGTAACCGAATGCGGTGAGCTTTGTGTCGAACGGAGCGGGATTTACTATTTCGGAGATTTTACCGTCTATTTGGAGACCGTTGTAATCAAGAATAACGCAGAGATTGTCGAGCGCATAGCGGTTTGCGAACATGGAGGCTTCCCAAACCTGTCCCTCTTCGCTTTCGCCGTCTCCGACGATGGTGTAAACGCGGTAGTTTTTACCCTTGACTTTTCCAGCAAGCGCCATACCGCAGGCGGCGGAAATACCCTGACCGAGAGAACCCGTCGACATATCAACGCCGGGGGTGTGCTTCATATCGGGGTGACCTTGAAGGAAGGAGTCAATCTTGCGGAGACCTTTAAGTTCCGACTTGTCGAAAAATCCTCTTTCCGCAAGCGTCGCATAGAGTGCGGGAGCGGCGTGACCCTTCGAGAGAACGAAACGGTCTCTGTCTTCCCAGCCCGGGTTCTTCGGGTCGATGTTCATTTCCTCAAAGTAGAGGTAAGCGAGAATATCCGCAATCGAAAGAGACCCGCCGGGGTGTCCCGATTTTGCGTTGTAAACGCCTTCAAGCGTACCGAGACGAATATTGCGGGCAATATTTTTAAGCTCGTTTATTCTTGATTGTTCCATTAAAATGTATCCTCCTGAAAATAGTTGCATATATAGGTATATTATAATATGTAAGTGTGTTTTTGTCAAGAGACGGCGGCAAACTGGGGCATTTTTTTGAGTTCTGCCTCAGGTAAATTGAAACAATCTCAGTTTGTGTATAAAAAATCAATACAGTTTAACAAAAAACCTTGACTTTTATCCTCTTAAATTATATAATATACACAATTCATAAAAAGAGAGGGGAAAATTCTATGTATTACTCAAAAAAACAAGTTCTTTCGGTACTTGACAAGGTTTATAACGACAGCAGATGCGTTCTTTACGGCGAGCAGTGCGGAGGCGGCAGACAGCTCCCGTCCGAAATGCTCGAAAAATACGCGAAGGCGACGGGCGGAAAACAGCCCGCCGTTCTCGGCATCGACCTTGCCTGCTACGGCTTGCAGCTTCCCGAGGTCGGCGTCGGCACTGAAACGTGGAACAGAATGATAGCCGATCTTAAAGACTACGCGTCAAAAGGCGGTATCATCACGGCGTCGTCGCATTTCGCAAACCCCACGGGCAGATGGACGCCCGTAGGAAAATGCCGCGGTCCGCTCGGAGGAGAGGACGCGTGGGAAGAGCTTCTCACGGACGGCACAGAGTATAACAAAATTGTAAAAGAGGAGCTTCGCATAGACGGACTTTTCCTGAAAGAGCTTGACAGCGCGGGTATTCCCGTCCTCTGGCGTCCTCTTCACGAATGTAACGGCGGCTGGTTCTGGTTCTGCGGAAAAACGCCCGACGGTACATATATCGACCCGTCGTATATGAAGCACTTCTGGAAGATGATCTACGATATGTACACGGTCGAGATGGGCATGAAAAACCTCATCTGGGTCTACGGTCCGAACGTCGCGAACGGCGAGTGGATAAAGCCCGCCATGTACTACTACCCCGGCGACGAAATGTGCGATATGGTCGGCATTGACTGGTACACGAACAGCAAAAACGAGATAAACTACCCCGATCATTCCTATGACCGCCTTATGGCGACGGGCAAGATCGCGGCGATAACGGAGTTCGGTACGGGCGACAGACTTCGCGACGCGACAACGGAAGGGCAGGAAAAGCTCTTTAACGCGCTCGATATGCTCGCTCTTATGAAGAATCTTCAAACAAAAGGTCTCAAAATCGCCTACGTTCTCACATGGTGCGGCAGCTGCGGCTCGATAGGCTTTCTCGGAAAGGCGGAGGAAGCTGTACGCGATCCTTTCGTAATAACGCTTGACAGGCTCGTAAAAATGTACGAATAAAGGCAGGCAGCCGAAATGAAAAAACTGTTTGCAGCTATAATTTTGATTATATTAGCTCTTCTTTCAGTCTCGTGCGGATATAAATCGGGAACCGATAAAACAAATACGGACAATACCGACAAAATAAGCAAGGCGGACGGTCATACCGCCGTCACGGAGGAATCGGATATGAAAAACGAAAACCTTTTCGATTCGCTTAAAATCGACGGCAGAGATATATCGGAATTCAGACTTATCGGCGTCGGAAGCATAACGGACAATACTGAAATCTTTTCCGAAATCGAACGTGTTCTGGGAAGAAAATTCGCAAGAGCCGACGCGAAAAGCAACGGCGCGCACTACATAATCTACGACGATACGTCCCTTATCGCAAACGGCTTTGAGATCAAGGTCGAGAACGGAGATCTTGTCATTTTCGGCAGCTATAATACGATTGCGGAGGCGGGAAAATATTTCACCGAAACATTTCTTCCGTCGCTTTCGGCAAAGAGCCGCGACTATAATATCACTTCCGCAGACAATGTGAAGATAGAGACGGATAAAAAGAGCGTTTACACGAAGGAGGAGCTTTATAAGGTTCTCGAATATGTGTATAACGATGACGAGCACTTCATTTTCGGTCAGGAGATCGGCAAAAGCCCCGAATCGCCGAGTACAGTCATAGAGGATTTCTACGGCGCAAGCGGGAAGAAACCGTCGATAATCGGCGCGGATCTTGCCTGCTACGGCTATAAGCTCCGCGAAAACAGCGAAAACCGCTCGTATTGGAGCAAACTTATCTGCGAGTATGTAGATTATGCGGCGCAGGGCGGTATAATAACGCTCAGCTCGCATTTCCGCAACCCGACGGGCAACTACGAAAACGAGTGGGCGAACGTCCGCGGAAATCTCGGTCGCGAGGAGGCTTGGGAAAAGCTGCTCACCGAGGGTAGCGAGTACAATGTTCCTTTTAAGGAGGAACTTGCGCTTGACGGCGAATTTCTTGCCGCGCTCCGCGATAACGGCGTGCCCGTTATCTGGCGGCCGCTTCACGAGATGAACGGCGGCTTCTTTTGGTACGGAATAATGCAGGACGGCGGTTATACGCTCGACGCGTCGTATTTCGTGCGCCTCTGGAAGTATATTTACACCTACTACACGGACGAACTTGGGCTTGACAATCTGATCTGGGAATATTCGCCCAACCTTTCAAACGGAAACTATGCGGATACAATGTATTGCTACGTCGGCGACGATTACTGCGACCTTGTGAGCCTTGACTGGTACACGAGCGGTAACTACGAAATCGGCGGCAGCGGAAAATCCTACGAAAAGATAATGAAAACCGGCAAGATATGCTCGCTCTCGGAGTTCGGAATACAAAAAGAGCTTGTCGCGGAGGATCCCGAATATCAGGACAGAATTTTTTCGGCGATGAATATACTTGATAACGCGGAAAGAATGATCGACGACGGCTATAAAATTTCTTATATTCTCACATGGAATGCAAAGGACTCTATAAGGAAACTCAAAAAGGGCGATAAGTTAATGGCGACGGGAAAAATGTTGTCGCTTGACAATATGCCGACCGTTTTCGACAAGATGAGATAATAAACGACAGTCCCTCTTCAAAGAATGTACACTTTGGAGAGGGATTTTTGTATATATAGACAAAATTTGAAAAAACACTTGATTTTTGTTCTTATATATGCTATAATGCTTGTATGGTAAATAAAACCAAATACAAAAGAAAGGATAGACACAATGAAACGCACGATTATCTTTTTGCTTGTTGCCGTTATGCTTATAGGAACAATTTCTATTGTATCCGCGTTCGATGAGAACGATACGAGCATAATTTACGAGGAAGAATCCGGTCTCACCGAGGCTGAACAGGAAGAAATCCTTATGAAGACGCTCAAAAACGGCGGAAGCTACGAGGGCTATTGCGACAATGGTGACGTATCTACGCAGAACTGGAAGTGCTTTTTCAAGCACGATACGGAAGATTCTGTTGTTGCGATCATTCAGCACAGAATCCGCCCCGAAGTTCCGAGATGCTACCGTACTTATTACCTTGTAACAAAGTGCAAGAACTGCTCTTACGAGAAGGGTGAAAAGCTCAGCGAAGGCTACATCAACTGCCACGCGGCAGGAACCTGAAAAAAAGAAAAGACGTCGCGCAATGCGACGTCTTTTCTTTTTTGATTTCAGATGTCCGAAGCGCGGTAAAGGCACTCGAATTCCTCACAGAGAACATTAAAATTTTCGTTAAACTCAATACCGTCATATTCTTCGCACTCGCGGCGGAAAAAGTCCTCATGGATCTTGCGCCAATAGGCGAGACTCCTGTCTCCTTCGCCTTCAAGATACGCGTGCCTTTCGTCCACCTTGCAGAACGGCAGAACTTCGAGCCTTGTCGTTCGGATAACGCAAACCGCATCCTCGCGGGAATTAAGAATGACGCTGTATTCGCCGACTTTCGGCAGCGGTTCGCCGTCCGCGGCGTAGAGGTCATACGCGGAGGCTGTCGCCGTTTTTATGCTTTGCAGGACGAGATCGGCGAGCTTGTCGGGTGCGTCGCCAAAAGCCCAAGCCTCGTATTCGCACGCTTCGTCAGTGCCTGTCGCACGGCAAAATTCTTCCCAGAGCTTATCTGCTTTCAAGTATTTTCTCCTTTTACTATGTCCCGCCGAAAGCTCTTGCCTGCGCACTCAAACGGCACGGAGAGCATATCGCACACCGTCTGCCCTATGTCTGCAAAGCAGCTTCTTATGCCGAGATCTGCGGACTTTATTTCGTGTCCGTAAACTATAAGCGGAATGTATTCGCGCGTGTGGTCTGTGCTGACGTCGCCCGGATCGCAGCCGTGATCCGCCGTTATCATAAGAACGTCTCCGTCGCGCATTTTTGAAATGAATTCGGGCAGAAAAGCGTCAAATTCGTTAAGAGCCTTTGCGTAGCCGATCGCGTCGTTTCTGTGACCGTAGAGCATATCGAAATCGACAAGGTTTACAAAGCAAAGCCCGTCAAAATCGCGGTTTTCAACGTCGAGGGTGACCTTTATTCCCTCGGTGTTGCTGTGCGTGATAAGCGTTTCGGTCACTCCTCTGCCCGCGAAAATGTCCGTTATCTTTCCGACGGCGATAACGTCCCTGCCCGCGTCCTTTATTGCGTCGAGCATAGTCCTGCCCGTCGGTTCGAGGCTGAAATCATGCCTGTTCGCCGTTCTCTTGAAGTTTTCCGCCGACGTTCCGATAAATGGTCTTGCGATAACGCGCCCGACGGCGTTGTCGCCGACGAGAATTTTGCGTGCGATTCGGCAGTATTCGTAGAGCGTTTCGAGCGGAACTATCTCCTCGTGCGCCGCGATCTGGAAAACGCTGTCCGCCGAGGTGTAGACGATGAGCTTGCCCGTCCTCATATGCTCCTCGCCGTATGCTTTTATTACTTCCGTGCCCGAATACGGCTTGTTGCAGAGAACGCCTCTGCCTGTAAGGCGCGAAAATTCGCTGATTATTTCTTTTGGAAATCCGTTTTTGTATGTCGGGAACGGCTTTTCGGAGATGACACCCGCGATTTCCCAGTGACCCGTCGTCGTGTCCTTGCCCATAGACCGCTCGGCTATCTTGCAGTATGCTGCTGTCGGATTTTTGACTCTGCCGAGAAAATCAAGCCCGTCAATGTTTCCGATTCCGAGCCTTTCAAGGTTCGGAATGTCCAGAATGCCCGTTTTTTTAAGCGTACCGAGCGTCGAAGCGCCGACGTCGCCGAATTTGTCCGCATCGGGCAGATAACCCGCGCCGAGACTGTCGAGAACTATAAGAAATATTCGTTTCATAGATCCTCCTTTTGCCTTTCGGCATATGTGTAATCTAAAAATATCAGCCCTCGCTTGCCGCAATTCCGAGCGCGAGCTTCATCATATCCGTGAACGTGTTCTGGCGCGCGTCCGCGTCGAGAGCCTCGCCCTTTACGATGTGGTCGGAGATTGTGCAGATTGCAAGCGCGCGTTTGCCCGCGCGTGCCGCCTGGCAGTAGAGTGCCGCCGCTTCCATTTCGACTGCGGCAACGCCCATTTTTATCCATTCGAGCGACGCTTTCGGGTCGTCGTTATAGAAGGTGTCAGACGAGAGAATGTTTGCAACGTGATAGTTAAGGCCCATTTCCCTTGCACCCGAAACGGCTTTTTCGAGAAGCTCGTAACTGCAAGTCGGCGCAAACGTGCCGGGGAGACCGAACTGCGCGGGGAACGCCGAATTTGTGCAGGTGCCGAGACCGAAAACAAGGTCGCGGAGGTTCACGTTATCGAGAAGCGCACCCGCAGAACCGACGCGGATAATGTTTTCCACGCCGAAGAAGTTGAAAAGTTCGTAGCTGTAAATTCCGATCGACGGCATACCCATTCCGCTCGCCATAACGGAGACTTTAACGCCTTCATACGTTCCTGTGTAGCCCTGAATGCCGCGGACGTTGTTTACGAGAACGGGATTTTCGATGAAGTTTTCTGCAATGTACTTTGCTCTCAGAGGATCGCCCGGCATAAGCACTGTTTTGCCGAAACCGATGTCGTTTTTAAGTACTATATGAGGTGTGTTTGCCATGATAATTCTCCTTTTTTATATCAATAATCAGTTGTCAGTGGTCAGTGATCAGTAATCAGTAATCGAGAAGCTTTTCGTTTTTGACGATGCGGACGATGGAGCTTGTTCCGAGGCGCTCCGCACCGAGTTTTATGAAGTTTTCAGCGTCCGAAATCGACTTTATTCCGCCCGCCGCCTTGATTTTGAGGTGCTTTTCGACGTGCGCGGCAAAGAGTTCGACGTCGTGCGGTGTTGCGCCGCCGCCCGCAAATCCCGTCGAGGTTTTTATAAAGTCCGCGCCCGATTTGCCGACGACCTCGCACATTTTTATCTTTTCGTCGTCGGTGAGAAGACAGGTTTCGATTATGACTTTGAGAATACGTCCCGCGCACGCGGCTCTGACGGCTTTTATTTCGGCGAGAACGTCGTCGTATCTGCCCTCTTTAACCATGCCGATGTTTATAACCATGTCGATTTCCTGCGCGCCGTTCTTTACCGCGTCGGCGGTCTCAAAGCATTTTACGGCGGTGGTGTTGTAGCCGTTCGGAAAACCTATCACGGTGCAGACGGGAAGCCTGCCCGCAAGGTATTCGGCGGCTCTTCCGACAAACGACGGCGGAATGCAGACCGAGGCGGTTTTGTATTTCATACCGTCGTCGCATATCTGCCTTATGTCGTCCCAAGTTGCGCTCTGCGAGAGCAGTGTGTGGTCAACTTTTGACAAAATTTCGGAAATTTCCATCATATATCCTCCTGACTTTTAATTTGTTTCTTCCAGCAGCTGTGGCACATGGCGACGTAGCTGTCGTTTCCTCCGAGAAAGACCTGCTCGCCCTTTGTGATTATTCTGCCGTGCGCGTCGATTCTGGCGTTTACTATCGCCTTTTTCCCGCACGAACAGATCGTTTTTATCTCTGAAATCGAGTCGGCAACTTCAAAAAGCCTTGCGCTTCCGGGGAACATTCTCGTAAGGAAGTCGGTGCGCAGACCGAAGCAGAGAACGGGAATATTCTCCCCGTCAACGACGGCGCGAAGCTCGTCTATCTGTTTTTCGGTGAAGAACTGCGCCTCGTCCGCGATGATGACGTCTATTTTCTCGCCGTCACCCGTTTTTTCGGAGTAAAGGGCGAAGAGATCGTCGTCGTCGCCTATCGCGGTAGCGTCGGCGGAAAGTCCTATGCGCGACTTTACGACGGCCTTGCCGTCCCTTGTGTCGATGGCAGGCTTTATGAGCCAGACGTTCATGCCGCGTTCCTCGTAGTTAAATTTTGTAATGAGTGCCTGAGCCGATTTGGACGACCCCATTGCACCGTATTTGAAGTACAGTTTTGCCATAATGCCCTCACGATCGGTAACATATTTTACAAGTCAAGTATAACACAAAAAAGCCGTTCCGTCAAGAAGAAAAATCCCCGAACTTAGTCGGGGATAACAAATGTATCGTCTTTTACTCTTTCCGAAATGTCGGCGTCGAAGTCGATTGTTGTCATAGCGTAGGTCTGCGAGCCGCCGACGTTCTTTTCGCAGTGGAAAATGAAGCCGCCGTCGAGGTAATAGAAGTATCTTTCGGTCATGCCGTTCTCAAACGAGAGGAAAAGCACAAGACTGTTGAGGTCAAGCGCGCGGTTCATAGAGTAGCTGACGCGCGAAAGACGCTTGCTTTCGACCGTTTCGTCGCCGTATTCTTTTATCAGACCTATCACGCGGCTGTGGTTGGGAAGCCCCGCGATCTCTTCGACATTTACGCTTTCCGCGGAGAGCGTGCGCGCGTCCCCGCTTGTCTCGTCACGGACAAAAATGCTTGTGCCGTCCGAGATTATCGTTTCGATGAGACTGCCGCCACGGTAGGTTTTAATGTTATATTTGTCGCCGTCGCGCAGGATGCTTTTTCTGACCGAATACGAGTTTTCGCCTGCCGAGTGGGACACGGTGCAGGTTCTGTAATACCTCGGTGCGACTTCGTAGAGAAGAAATGCTTTTTCGAGATCGCCGTTTTCAAGGTCGCCGAAGTTTTCGAGTGTGATGTCCGTCATTTCCGGAGTCTCGGAGCCGCCCGCGAGCGCGGAGAAGTAATTTTTTATCTCTTCGCCCGAATTTTTGCTGCCGCCGCCCGAATGAAGCCTGCCGAAGAAGACCATACCGCCGACGATTAGCATTACCGCGCCGACAGCCGCCGCGATGAGAAGAACGGCGCTTGTTATCGGATTTTGTTCTTTTTTAGCTTTTGATTTTTTTGCGGTACCTTGTGCCGTGCGCTTCATCGCGGCCCTCCTTTTCCCTGTTTATTCCTGTTCTTTCGGTTTTTTCGGTTCGGTTTTATCCTTTGCGTTCGCCTGTTCGTGGTCGACGGCAAGGTTCTTGACCCGGTTTGAAATTTCGTCCTCTGTGGCGATTTTAATGCCCGTTTCGAGTGCGTCTACCTCGTCGAACATTCCCGTAAAGGCGCGTACCTTCGGATTTTTATAGACGAGAGTGCTTACGACAAATAGCGCAAAGCCCGAAATGAATATTATCGCGGCGGGAACGTATTTTTGGAGCGTCAGAAGCACCGCCGAAATATCGAGAATACCGCAGACGGAGTAGAGAATACGGACGCTCTTTTTCTGCCCGAAACCCATATCTATAAGTCTGTGGTGAATGTGTCCCCTGTCGGGCGAAAACGGACTTTTGCCGTGCGAAACTCTGCGTATTATCGCGCAGAAAGTGTCGAAAAGCGGCAGTCCGAAAATGAATATCGGTATAAGGAACGAGAGAACGGTGTGCGTTTTGAAAACGCCGTTTATCGAGACGAGCGAAAGCAGATAGCCGAGCGTCTGCGCGCCTGTGTCGCCCATAAATATCTTTGCGGGGTGCGCGTTGAACGGGAAAAATCCAAGGCACGAGCCTATAAGGATAGTCACGATAAGCGCAGACGACGTGTCGCCGAGAACGAGCATGACGGCAAGGAGCGAGAGCGACGAAATGACCGAGACTCCGCAGGCAAGACCGTCAAGACCGTCGATGAGGTTTATAGAGTTCGTAAGACCTACTATCCAGAGGAGCGTCAGCGGTATAGACCAGCCGCCGAGAACTATCGTATGCGAGCCGAACGAAATGAACTTTATCGCAATGCCCTCGTATATGGCAAGAAACGCGGCGAGTATCTGAATGCCGAGTTTAAGCCACGCGTTGAGGTTGAAAACGTCGTCGAGAAATCCCATAACGGCGATAATAAGACCACCGAAAAGGATAGTAACGTTCAGCTTCGAGAGGTCGCAGAACGCTATCATCGTGAGTGCGAACGCGACAAATATCGCGATGCCGCCTATGCGCGGTATCGGCACTTTGTGCATACGTCTGCCGTCGTGCGGAACGTTTACCGCGCCCGCGCCGATCTTGAACGCGAGAACGCGGACGAGCGGCGTCAGAACAAAGGCGAGCAGTCCCGCGCAAAGAGCCGCGAGAGCATACGGTATCACAGACTGAATTATCGTTCCTTCCATCAGATGACAAACCCTACCTTGCGCTTGACCTTTGAAAGCGTTTTCTGCGCGAAATAGGACGCTTTTTCCGCACCCTCTTTCATTACGCCTTCAAGGTATGCCTTGTCCGAAAGAAGCTCCCTGTATTTTGCCTGAACGGGTTCGAGCGCGTCCGCGCATACCTCGCCGACGGCGAGTTTGAAATCGCCGTAGCCTTTGCCCGCAAATTCGGCTTCGATCTCGTCAAAATTCTTTCGCGTAAAGCAGGAATAGATCGACATAAGGTTGTTTACGCCGTCCTTGCCCTCCGCATAGCGCACTTCCGAACCCGAATCGGTGACGGCTCTCTTGAATTTTCTGATTATCGCGTCTCTGTCGTCGAGAATGTAGACGACGGCGTTTGCGTTTTCGTCCGACTTGCTCATTTTCTTTGTCGGGTCGGCAAGGGACATTATTTTCATACCGCTTTTCGGAATTATCGGTTCGGGCATGGTGAACGTGTCCGAATAGATTTGATTGAATCTGCCCGCGATATCGCGCGCAAGCTCAACGTGCTGTTTCTGGTCGATACCGACGGGAACAACGTCCGTCTGATAGAGCAGAATATCCGCCGCCATAAGCGTCGGGTAGGTGAAAAGTCCCGCGTTTATGTTGTCGGCGTGCTTTGCGCTCTTGTCCTTGAACTGCGTCATTCTCGAAAGCTCGCCGAACATGGTGTAGCAGTTGAGAATCCATGCAAGCTCGGCGTGCGCGGGAACGTGCGACTGGACGTATAGAGTGTTCTTTTCGGGGTCGAGACCGCAGGCGATGTAGAGCGCGAGCGTCTCGTAGGTTCTTCTGCGAAGATCCGCGGGCACCTGTCTCACCGTTATCGCGTGCATATCGACGACGCAGTAAAAGGTCTGATATTCCTCGCTGAATTTTGAAAAATTTCGGAGCGCGCCGAGGTAGTTTCCGATAGTCAGATTACCGCTCGGCTGGACGCCCGAAAACGAAACTTTTTTATCTTTAAGCATTTTTTTAACTCCCGTATAACAGAATTTTCTTCCGATTTTTTTATAATAATACAATGATAACACAAATATCTTTTTTTTTCAAGAGAGATATGTAAATTTTATGTGCAAATCCGTTTGATGCTCTTTTCCCTTGACTTTTACGCTCGGATATGGTACAATGATTTCACAAAACCAAATCCCGCCATGCGGGAGAAAGGAAAGATTAAAGATATGTTTTGTCAGAAATGCGGAAAACTTATTGAAGACGGGCAGAGCTTCTGCCCCGAATGCGGTACACCCGTCGGGAATGCGCCGACAAATAACGGAGCGCCGACAAATAACAAAAACGGCGGAAAGAAAAACGGCAAAAAGATAGCGATAATAAGCATCTGCGCGGCAGTCCTCGTCATTGCGGGCATTCTCTGCGCGGTCTTTGCGCTCGGAAAGAAAAAAGGTCCCGACAGAAAGAATATGACACCCGAAGAATACTTCTCCGACGTCGAAATGACAGAGGTGAAGGCGTCGGCAAAGTCGCTTGCGTCCGTGCTTGACGAAACGGGTACGTCCGTCTCGGATTTCGAGAGCGGAAAAGTAACAGTATCCCTCGGCGACACGATCCTTGATATGCTGGCGGCGACGGCGGACGGAGCGATTGATTTCGGTTTCCTTAAAGATATTGGCGTTGATTATTCGTCGTCCGTCACCGCAGACGGTGCGGCGGCGTCCGCGGCTGTAACGCTGAACGGCGTGCATATCACCGATGTGAACGTCTATACGGACAATGCGGCAGGAAAGATATACATAAATATTCCCTCGGTAACGGACGCTTATCTCACTCTTGACATAAGCGACATTGAGGACAATATCTCGGCGGACGTTACGCTTCCCGCGGAAGCGCCCGACGTTTCGGCACTCATTCCGAGCGGCGAAAAGCTCGAAGAGGCGATAATAAAGTACGCGGGAATAATCATTGACGGCATTACAAAGGTCGAAAAAACAGAGGAGACGATAACTGTCGGCGAAAAGAGCGCTGACGTGACCGTTCTCCGCGCGACGCTCGACTCCGAGGTGACGTCGAAGATCGCCGCGGGACTTGCCGAGGCACTTAAAGACGACGAAGAGGTAAAAGAATATTTAAGAAGCCTTTACGATGCATTCGGAGACGAATACACGTCCTTTGACGACGCTTATGCCGACTTTATAAGCACGCTCGAATCGCGTGCGGCGGACGACAGTGACGGAGACGACGAGACCGCTCTCGTTTACACCGTTATGACGGACAAAAACGGCGAAATATGCGGCAGAAGCCTTATGCCCGCGGACGGAGAACGCGAAGGCTTTGAATATAAGGTCATAGCCGACAAGGACTCGTTCGTTTTTGAGGCTTGGCTCGGTTCGGAAGATAATTCTGACGGGCTTGTTACCCTTAGCGGAAGCGGAAAGACTTCCGCGAAAAAACTGAGCGCCGATTTCACGCTTTCGATCGGAAGCGAGGAAGCCGTATCGGTAACTCTTACCGACCTTGATACCTCGGACGGTGTTTCGGGCAAGGTCGATATTACCCTCGGCAGCGCGCTTGAAGGCGAGCTTTCCTCTTTAATTCCGAGCGGCACAAAAATTTCGCTTGACCTCGGAATCGGCAAGAAGAAAGCGAAGATCGCGGCGGACATGAACGTTCTCGGCGCGTCTCTTGTAGGCGTTACGTTTGAGTCGGGTGGCAGCGCAAAGGACATTCCGCTCTTTGATACCGCTCGCGCAGAGACTGCGTTCGGCACGGACGATATCCTTTCGTGGTTCTCGTCGGGCGATTACGAGGGACTTCTTGCGAACCTTTCGACGGCGGGCGTTCCCGATGAAATCATAAGCGGTGTCAGAGTACTTCTCAGCTTTTCGGCACTTTATTAAGTCATAATCAAAAAACGGGGCTGTAAAAACATCGGGTTTTTAACAGCCCCTTTCCGAATTACGGTATCTGCGGACGGAGAACGAATTAAATGAAACTGTCAATAGAACACATAAGCAAAAAATACGGCGGAAAGGAAGTTCTGCGCGATATTGATTTTGAGTTGAACGGCGGAGAGTGCGTCGGTATCCTCGGCGGAAACGGAAGCGGAAAATCGACTCTTTTCGGTATTCTTTCGGGAGTTCTCTGCCCGACGTCGGGCAGAGCCTTGCTCGAAGGCGTAAACGTGCTTGAAAAACCGAAAGTGAGGCGCGCGAATATCGGTTATCTGCCGCAGGAAACGCCGCTTATAACCGAACTCAGCGCGCGTGATAATCTTCTTCTCGCCTACGGCAGAGGTGAGCTTGGAAAAAGCATTGCGGACGGAACGCTCGAAAAGCTCGGCGTGACCGATTTTCTTTCCGTTCCCGTTTCGAAAATGTCGGGCGGAATGAAAAAACGCCTTTCGATTGCTCTCCTTGCGGCGGGCAAACCGAAAATAATGCTCCTTGACGAGCCGTCGGCGGCACTTGACCTTTCGGCGAAACGCTTTGTCGCGGAGTATATTTCGGATTTCGTTTCAAAAGGCGGTGCGGTTTTGCTCGCAACGCATGATGTGAGCGAGATCGCGGCGTGCGACAGGTGCTTCATAATAAAGGACGGCGTTCTTTTGCCGTATGAGTGGGACGGCGACGCAGATCGTCTTGCGCGCCTTATGGAAGAAGCGAGGGCGAAAGAGTGAGAACGGCAGGAAATGTAACGCGCTTCGCCTATTTTGCCGCCTCTCTTAAAAGAGCCGCAAAGCTGTTTCCCGCCGCTGCTCTGGCTTTTCTTGTTCTTTTCGGCACGGTTCTTCTTATCGGCGTCGGTTTTGAAAAAAAGCACGAGAGCGGCGAAGAGATGATAAAAACGCGCGTCGGAATTGTCGGCAATATGAGCGACTCTTATCTTTCGCTCGGCGTTTCGGCGCTTAAAAATATGGACTCGTCGCGTTTTGACGTCGATTTTGAGACGTTTGAAACGGAATCGGACGCGAAAAATGCGCTTCTTTTCGGGAAAATCGTCGGTTATATCCGCGTGCCCGAAAATTTTGTGCGTCTTGTGCTTGACGGCGAGGACTGCCCCGTCTCCTATGTGACGCAAAGCACGCAGAATACCTTTGACAGCGCCGTCATGCGCGAGATTGCGGAGGAAGCGTCGCTTATGATAAAGGAGTCGCAGGGCGGCATATACGCTTTTCAGGACCTTGCACGCGCGTCGGGACGCGGCGACGCATACAGCCTCGGCGACGCGCTCGCGCTGCGCTATGTCGCGCTTATTCTTTTACGCGCGGATATGTATGAGGTTACGGAACTTGGCGCGGGCGACGGTATAAGCCTCGGCGGATATTATTTCTGCGGAATAATCACGCTTTCGCTTATGTTTTTCGGTATTTCGTGCGAGAAGATACTGCGCAGAAAGGACTCGTCCTTTTGCCTGTTTGTGACGTCGCGCGGTGTGCCGCCGCTTTCGCTTGTCCTGTGCGAATTTTTTGCCGTCCTCGTTTTTTCGGCGTCGCTTGTTCTCTTTTTGTCGGCGGCATCTTCTCTTTTTTCGAAAGAACTTGCCTCCGTTCTCGGTCTTGCCGATATTTCGCTCGGTCGGTGCGTTCTTTTCGGCGCGGGACTTTTGCCCGTTCTTGCCGCTTTTCTCGCATTTTCGCTTGCCGTGTACGAGATTGTGCGGTCGGAGGTCGGTGCGGTGATATTTCAGCTCTCGGCGGGACTCTTTCTCGGCTATTTTTCGGGGTGCTTCTATCCCTTGTCATTTTTTCCCGAAAGCGTCAGACGCGTGTCGGCATTTCTGCCGAGTACGATAGGCTTTTCTTATGTGCGCGCGCTTTTCCAAGGTGCGGAGGACGTGCGCGGCGCGCTTCTTATGCTCGCGTTTGCGGTTCTCTCGCTTTTCGCGGCGGCACTTTCGAGACGGATAAGGACGGTGAAGAACGAATAAAATGAAACGTGTCAGTTTTATCGGCTGGCTTTTTGCCATGTCAAAACGACTGCTTAAAAAGCCGAGCTTTACTTTCATTCTTCTGCTTATTCCCGTCGCGGCTCTGTTTATGAGCGGTCTCGGAAAGGGCGACGGTGCTGTGCGCGTTGCCGTTTTTTCGGAGGACGGCACGGCGGACGAATTTGTCACGCTCGAAAGCGTTGTAACCTTTACCCGCGCGGAAAGCGCGGAGAAAGCGGAGGAGTTTGTTCTTTCGGGGAAAGCGGACGAAGCGTGGATATTTGAGGGCGACACCGCTGATCGCATAAACGAATACGCATCGGGGAAAAAAACCCCGTTTATCCGCGTTCTTGTGCGCGAGGACAATGTGTGGCTCGGACTTTCGCGCGAAAAAATCATAAACGTCGTTTATCCGAGGCTTTCACGCGCGCTGTACGAAAAGGCGGTGCATGACGAGCTTGGCGACGTTTACACGGGCGACGAGCTTGCGGGAGCGTATGAAAACAGGATAGTACCCGATTCGATGATAGTTTTTGAAACTGTCGACGGCGAGGCAGCCGAGTACGGCGGGAATTATCTCGCCGCGCCGCTTCGCGGAATGCTCGCGCTCCTTGTCACGCTCTGCGCAATGGCGGCGACGCTGTACGGAATGACCGACGACGAAAAGGGCGCTCTCTGCCTCATTACGGCGACCGAAAAGCTCGTGCCTCTTGCCGCGTCCGCGCTTGCGGGCGCACTTGCGGGAGAAATTGCTATGTTCGTTTCGCTTGCTGCGGCGGGCAGTCTTTCTGCGTCGGAAGCACCGCGCGAAATCATTTCGGCACTTGTTCTTGCCGCCGCTGCGACGGCGTTTTCGGTACTCTCCGCGACGGTGTTCCGAAAAAGCGGAGCTATGGCGGCGTTTCTTCCCGTTTATCTTGCTTTTTCGGTCGCTGTCTGCCCTATATTCATAGACCTCGGCGCACCGACTTTTCTGAAATTTCTTTTTCCGACGTATATTTATATCTGTGCGCTCGGAAACCGCATTTTTGTCCTTTTCGGACTGATTTTTGCCGCCGTCGCGCTACTTCTTTCGCTTTTTATAAGAAAATTAAGAAAATACTTTTGAAAAGACCTTTTAAAATTTACCTAATTGTGGTAAAATATAGCCTGTAAAATAATTTCCGAAAGGACGAACTTCAATGCAGACCTTTATTGAACTACTGAAAGCCGCGCTTTACGGCGTTGTAGAGGGCGTCACCGAATGGCTTCCGATAAGCTCGACGGGACATCTCATTCTTCTTAAAGAAATTCTTCCGATGAACGTTTCGGAGGCTTTCTACGAAATGTTCGACGTTGTGATACAGCTCGGCGCCGTTCTCGCCGTCGTCGGACTGTTCCTTAAAACGCTTCTCCCGAAATTCACGGGCTGCGGCAGAGACGGTTTCTTCCGCTGCGAGGAAAATAAGAAAACGTGGAGTCTCTGGGCGAAGATTATCGTCGCCGTTATACCGTCGGGCATTGTCGGCGTCCTCTTTGACGACTGGTTTAACGAACATATGTTTAGCGCCCCCGTCGTTGCCGCGGCACTTGCCGTGTACGGTATTCTCTACATAGTGATAGAGCTTATGAGAAGCGGAAAACAGGACGGCGTATGCGCCGACGTTCATTCCGTTTCCTATCTCCGCGCTTTCGGTATGGGTTGCTTCCAGATACTCGCGCTCGTTCCCGGAACGTCGCGTTCGGGTTCGACTATCCTCGGCGGACTTCTCCTCGGATTTTCGCGCCCCTGCGCCGCCGAATTTTCGTTCTTCCTGTCGCTCCCGACAATGGTCGGCGCATCGCTCCTTAAAGCCGTGAAATTTGTCACGGGCGGAAATCATGTGAGCGGTACGGAGGCTCTGGTTCTCATCGTCGGCTGTGTCGTATCGTTCCTTGTGTCGGTCGTGGCGATAAAGTTCCTTATGGATTTTGTAAAGAAACACACATTCATACCGTTCGGCGTTTACAGAATCGTGCTTGCCGTTCTCGTTGTTCTCTATTTCGCGATAACGAAAAGCTCCGCTTCGGCAGTCTGACGGTAATATGATAAAAGAAAGGATCGCGACAGTATGTTGACCTCTGTTTACAGCGCGGGTAACTGCGGCGTTGACGGATTTATCGTTACGGTTGAATGTAACTCCCTTGAAAAGATGGAAAAATTTGAGGTCGTGGGCCTTCCCGACGCGTCCGTGCGTGAGGCGAAAGAGCGCGTGAGGACCGCCTGCCGCAACAGCGGGTATCTTTTTCCCGAAAGCGAGATCACGGTGAACCTTGCGCCAGCAGACAGGCGAAAAGAGGGTACGGGATTTGACCTTGCGATACTTCTCGGCATTCTCGGAAGCGCGGGGTATCTGCACGATACGTCGCTTGACGGAAGGTGCTTTGTCGGCGAGCTTTCTCTTTCGGGAGATATAAGACCCGTGCGCGGAGTTCTCTGTATGTGTGCGGCGGCAAAGGACGCGGGCTTTAAGGAGTTTTACGCACCTGCAGCGAACGCCGCCGAAGCGGCGGCAGTTGACGGAATCACCGTTTACGGCGTTAAAAACGTGAACGAGCTTGTGCGTCACATTCTCGGAAAAGAGCAGATAAAACCGTCAGTTTGCAACCGTGAGGCTTACTCGGAGCGTTTCGGCGAATTTGACGTCGATTTTGCCGATATAAAGGGGCAGGTAATGGCGAAGAGAGCCATGGAGATCGCCGCCGCGGGTGGACATAATATTCTTCTTATAGGTCCTCCCGGCACGGGAAAGTCGATGCTTGCCAAAAGACTGCCGACGATACTTCCGCCGCTTTCGTTCGATGAGGCGGTGGAGACGACGAAGATACATTCCGTTGCGGGACTTCTGCCAGAAAACGTGTCTCTGCTTTGCCGCAGACCGTTTCGCTCGCCGCATCACACAATGAGCGCGGTCAGCATGGTCGGCGGAGGCGCAAATCCCGTTCCCGGAGAGGTTTCGCTTGCGCATAACGGCGTGCTTTTCCTTGACGAGCTTCCCGAATATCAGAAGTCGGTTACGGACGCGCTCCGCCAGCCGCTTGAAGACAGAAAAGTCACTATTACTCGCGTAAGCGGCAGAGTGACATACCCATGCTCGTTTATGCTTGTCTGCGCGATGAACCCGTGCAAATGCGGGTATTTCGGTCACCCGACGGAAAAGTGTACATGCGGTGCGGGCGCGGTGCAAAAGTACATATCGCGCATAAGCGGACCACTGCTTGACAGAATAGACATTGAGGTCGAGATGCCGTCGCTCACAATGGATGAAATGACGTCCGCCGCAAAGGGCGAAAGCTCCGCCGTGATAAGAGAACGGGTCGAAAAGGCGAGAAAATTTGCCGAAAAGCGGTTTGCGGGTATGGCAGGCATATATTGCAACGCGCAGATCACGCCGGGGAAAACCGACGAGCTTGTTATGATGACGGACGAAGCGAAAATGATTATAAAGAAATCGTTTGAAAACTGCGGACTTTCGGCGCGCGCGTACGACAGGATAATCCGCGTTGCGAGAACGATAGCGGATCTTGACGCGAGCGAAAAAGTTCTTCCGAAACACGTTGCCGAGGCGATTCAATACCGCGCGCTCGACAAAAAGTATTGGAGAAGATAAACAGATCGCCTATAACGATCTCCCAAAATGCGGACCGTGTAAAGCACGGTCGGGAGGGAGGCTGTTATGCGGTTTGTTAAAAAGTTTTTCGGCATAATTCTTTGTATCTGTGCTTTTGGCTTTACTGTGGCAACCGAACAGGTAGAGAGGAATATGCAACCGTTTTTTTATCGTCCTTGTTTGCCTCTGCGTTGGCGGTGCGGTACTGTTGCCGAAAAAGCCCCGGAGGCTTAAAAAGCAGCCGCCGGAAACGCACACCACAACGGCAGAGGGTGAGCTTGTTACCGTACAGACGGAATACACGCCAAGCGATGTGCCGGACGATCCGGCAATGCAAAAGGCGCACACCTTGCTGCAAGCGGAACAGGTGGGCGTGCGTGGTATCCAAAAACTTAATTGCCTCAATGCCTGCACCGCTGTTATAAATGCCGCAGCCTCCTTAAAGGTGCGTGTGCCGCACGATTATGAAACAGAGGAAATATACAAGGCCGATGTCTTGAAAACAAACAAGGGCAAGCTAAACCGTTACATAAAAATGCTTATGGAGCTTGAAAAAGCCGAGCCCACTTTTATGTTTATGGACGAATACGATGCCTTAATCGAAAAGGTAAAGGAGCGTATTGCTCGATTACAGAACGGCGCTCAATCAACCCAAAAATGAAAAAAGCACCCGGAGGGCTTTGCAGCTCCCCGGGTGCTTTCTAACTTTCTCACGCGCGTATGCGTATATGTACGCAATTAGGCGGGTAGGCGGTGGTTTTTCTCTCTAAACTCCCTGTTTTGCACTCTATACAGAAAAAATGTTAGAATGTTAGAAAAGGGCGAAAACCGTGTAACCGTGCGGGTTTATCGCAAAACAATCTGTAAAACATTCTCAAAATAAAATGTTAGAATGTTTCTAACAATTCTACACGAAAAACATTTTACTTTGCCTTATTGTTAGACTTCCCCACCGCAATATCAAGTTCCTTGACGGCGCTTTCGATAAATGCGTCGATAAGGGTATCGGTGACGGCGGTCATTTTCACGCCGAGGCGGGAGAGTTCGGCTTTGACCCACGCTTTTTTGTCGATATTCGCGTTCTCGGCGAGCTTTTCCGCCGCCTGAACGAGCTTTTTAACCGTGTCGTAAATGTTTTTCTTTTTGAGATACGGCACGACATAAGCGGTGATGAGCGCGGAAATGACAGCAAATGCGAGCTGTACCGCGAGTGTGATTATTTCTTTGTAATTCATAAATTTTGTTCCTCCGTATAAATATTTTTGTGTTGTTAAAAGTTTTAGGTCTCGCCTTTTTCAAAAGGCGAGCGTGAGCCGCCGACGTCGGCGGTCGCCGCCCGCAGGCGGCGAAATCCTCTTTCGGCGCTTTTCTTTGAGCTAAGCCCTTTCTTTTGCGCCTGCTTCGTCAAAAGAAAGGGCGTTAAACGGTGCTGCACGACTTCACGTCAGCGGGCGGACGGACAACCCTTCCGTCGGAGGGCTTCGCACCTCCGCCACCTCCCCTTACACAGGGGAGGCTAAGGTGGAGGCGGAGTCTAATATAACCCAGATGTAAACTGCTCCACCTATGAAGAATCCTATCGGATTCTTCCCTATGTTCGGCATAAAAGGTTAAAACGGTATTGCACAACTTCACGGCTGTAAAAAACCTCCGCTCTGCACCTCGTCAATCGCGCCATTGCTCTCGTTTCCCGCGTCTTCCTCCGCGCTCCCGCGTATCTTCTCCCTGTTCTCGACGGCAGACTTGACGAGATAGCCGAGAACGCCGCCCGTCATAGGCGCGCCGATGTAGAGAAGCGTGTCTGAAAGTGCCGTTGTCTGTCCCGTCGTCACAAGCTCGCAGACGATGACGGAAAGTGCCGTCACAAGCCCGACGAACCAAGCAAGCGTAAGGCACACGATGACTTTCTTTGAAAATTCTTTTACTCTGTCGCGTTTTCCGCCGCGCTTCGGATTATGTATGCAGGTGTCGCAGAGGTTTTCGGAGCTTTTTATGCGCCGCGGTTTTTCCTCATTTTCCACCGAGAACCACCGCCATATTGTGAATAAGTTCGGGCAGAAATTTAACCTTGTCCGCGTTCTTTTGCCAGTAGGACGGCGTGTTTATAACGCCGTGCTTTGCGAGCGTTTCAAGGTCTTTTTGAAGCGCCGCCGACTTTTCGTCGTCCGCGTCCGCTTCGTATACCTGCGCGCCCGATCTGTTCTGTATTCCGAGAACGGTTTCGGGGTTCAGCGTCGTTTTGCCGTCGCCGGCGCGGACTTCGAAATGAAGATGCGCGCCGAGCGAATAGCCCGTATTGCCCATAACGCCGAGCTTGTCGCCATTTTTCACCGTCTGACCTTTCGCGACGGCGCGGCTTGCCATATGGCAGTAATAGTGATACTGTCCCGACGTCGTTTTGACGCAGACGTAATTTCCCCACTGCCACGTTAGATTTTTCTTGTCGGTGACGATACGGCTCGAAACCACCGTACCGCCTTCGACGGCGCACACGTCCCACGCACCGATGGGAACGAGGTCATACCCCGAATGGAATTGCGTTTTTCCCGACAGGGTACGCTCGCCGTAGGGCGATGTCACTTTACATTTTCCGCTTCTGAACGGTATTTTCATTGTTTATTCCTCCTGTTTGATATTTTTAGGCTCTCTTGTCCGTCGCAAGCCTCCCCTGTGTAAGGGGAGGTGGATTGCCGCAAAGCGGCAAGACGGAAGGGTTATTTGCTTTCCCGCTGACGGAAGTCGTGCAGTTCCGTTTTCCGCTTTTTCTTTGATGCCACAGGCGCAAAGAAAAATCTAAGGAAAAAGAAACGCCGAAAACGTTTCGCCGTCTGCGGACGGCGACCGCCGCTGTCGGCGGCTCACACTTGCATTTTGTAAAAGGCAAGAGCGAAAACTTTCGTCGACGGCGAGCGAAACTTTCCCCCTCTTTTTAGCCTCCCCTTTTTTCTTTGAAAAAGGGGAGGTGGCGCGAGCGCAGCG
>CAKRPQ010000003.1 GCA_934385225.1 uncultured Eubacteriales bacterium | reverse complement strand
CCGCATTTTTTCTAAATTATACATCATATGGGCGGTTCAAGTCAACCTATGATTTTTACAAATAAGTAAACATTTTATTTTTTTTATAAATTTCAAAAACACCTTGACAAAATGGGGAAAGCGTGGTAAAATAGATGATACGTTGAATTAAATATGCGAAAACGGGGTGTGGCACAGCTTGGTAGTGCGCTTGGTTCGGGACCAAGAGGCCGCAGGTTCGAATCCTGTCACTCCGACCAAAAAACAACGGACGGGGTTTACCTGTCCGTTGTTTTTTTTGTCACAGCGATAGGTAGCCAAACGTGCATGAAAGTTTCACGTGCACCTCATCTTACAGATACATTTTGCGAAACTTTCCGCTTTGATTGCGCACGCAATCAAAGTTTAGGTTCCGAATCCTGTAACGCGAAAATCATCTGATATATAACAAAAGCCCGCCGCAATTTCTGCGGCGGGTACTCTTTTGCACTTTCTAAAAATCAAAGTTCCAGCTTCATATCTCCCGTTTTAACGAGCTTCATCGCGCGGAGGATCTCATTGAAAACGAGCGAAAGCACTGCGGGAAGCACGACGCAGACGAGCGCAAGTCCGATCCAGAACATAACGCCCTTTTCTTCCGTCGCGGAAATGATACCGAGAGGTCCGACAAGACCGCAGGTACCCATACCTGCCGAAACGCCCGTACATTCGAGCTTGAATATCATGGTCGAAATCGGTCCCGTCACGGCTGACGCGAGCGTCGCGGGCAGCCATATTATCGGTTTTTTCACGATATTGCCCATTTGAAGCATCGACGTGCCGAGTCCCTGCGCGACGATGCCGCCCCATTTATTCTCGCGGAAGCTGATAACGGCAAAGCCGACCATCTGCGCGCAGCACCCTGCCGCCGCAGCACCGCCCGCAAGTCCCGAAATGCCGATCATGGCACAGATCGCCGCCGAACTTATCGGGAGAGTAAGTATTATACCGACAACGACGGAAATGATTATTCCCATAACGAACGGGCGCAGCTCCGTCGTTCTGTTGATGAAGTCACCGAGATAGTACATCGCCCACGCGATCGCGGGGCAGACGAGCTTCGCTATGCCGAGACCCGAAAGTATCGTCACCGTCGGCGTGACTATAATATCTACTTTCGTCTCCTTCGAGACGATTTTTCCGAGTTCGACCGCGATAAGAACGGCGATATACGCGCCCGCAGGTCCCGCGGTAAGCGTTTTTTCCGCGCCGCCTATTGTGAAGATTGAACCGAGCGCATATCCCGCCTGACCGACGACACCCGCGCTGAACATTACGAGCGGCGGCGCGGAAAGAGAATTAGCGACGGCAATTCCGATAACGGCGCCGCTCACCTGCTTTGCAAAGCTCGCGCACTGAATGAGAAATTCGCCGAAAGCCCCCGGTATGTACTTTCCTATCGTGTCAAAAATTGTCCCTATCAGAAGAGTGGAGAAAAGTCCGAGCGCCATAGCTCCCATCGCGTCGATAAAATACTTCTTCGCCGAGAGTTCGACGTTCTTTTTCTTCAAAAAATCCTTAAATTTCAATGCCCCAACCTTGCCTTTCCGTTTTTTACTATATTTAATATATATTTTACGATATTTTTGCGGATAAGTCAAGGCAAAAAACGATTTTTGTACAACTTTTCAAAAGCGCGCGTCAGAGCGGTAAAAGATTTATACAAATTGCGGTCTTAATTAACACGTGCGGAAGCACTTTTCGTCAAAACACTTAAAAATACTAAATGTTGTTATTTACTCTTGACATCACACACAATATATGCTATAATATTTTTGCCGCAAATAAAAAAAGAAATACAAAAAGGAGAAAAACAACGGAAATGAAAGTCATCAAACGCAACGGTTCGGAAGTAGATTTCAACATAACAAAGATAATGACCGCCATCGAAAAGGCGAACGAAACGGTCGATGAGGCGTCGCGCCTCACGCCTATGCAGATACAACGCATCTCGGAGAGCGTCGTTCTCGCGTGCGAAAAACTCGGTCGCTCGCCGTCGGTCGAAGAAATTCAGGATATGGTGGAGCATCATATAATGGCACACGGGGCGTTTGAAGTGGCAAAATCATATATAACCTACCGCTATACCCGCACGCTCGTCCGCCAGTCGAATACGACGGACGACAAGATACTCAGCCTTATAGAGTGCAACAACGAAGAGGCAAAGCAGGAAAACTCAAACAAGAATCCCATTATAAACTCCACGCAGAGAGACTATATGGCGGGCGAGGTTTCAAGGGACATCACGAACCGTATCCTGCTCCCGCAGGAAATTGTCGACGCGCATAACGAGGGAATAATTCACTTCCACGACGCCGACTATTTCGCACAGCATATGCACAACTGCGATCTTGTCAACCTTGAAGATATGCTCAACAACGGAACGGTCATAACGGGTACTCTTATCGAACGTCCGCACTCGTTCTCGACGGCGTGCAACATCGCGACGCAGATAATCGCGCAGGTCGCGTCGAACCAGTACGGCGGTCAGTCGATTTCACTCACGCACCTCGCGCCGTTCGTTCAGGTCAGCCGCGAAAAAATACGCCGCGACGTGCTTGAAGAAAACAAGGAAATCGGCAGAGAGCTTTCGGACGCACAGGTCACGGAGCTTGTCGAACGAAGACTGCGCGACGAGGTAAAACGCGGCGTTCAAACGATACAGTATCAGGTCGTCACGCTCCTCACGACAAACGGACAGGCGCCTTTCGTCACGGTATTTATGTACCTCGGCGAGGCGAAAAACGAGCAGGAAAAGAAAGACCTTGCCATGATAATAGAGGAAGTCCTCGAACAGCGTTGCCGCGGCGTAAAGAACGAGCAGGGCGTATGGGTAACGCCCGCGTTCCCGAAGCTCATTTACGTTCTCGAAGAACAGAACATTCACGACGACTCGCCCTATTACTATCTTACAAAGCTCGCCGCAAAATGCACGGCGAAGAGAATGGTTCCCGACTACATCTCCGAAAAGAAGATGCTCGAACTCAAAATCGACAAGAACGGCGAGGGTCACTGCTACCCGTGCATGGGCTGCCGCAGCTTCCTCACGCCTTATGTAGATCCCGTCACGAACGAACCGAAATATTACGGCCGCTTCAATCAGGGCGTTGTAACGCTCAACCTCCCCGATATTGCGCTTTCGTCGGGCGGAAATATAGAAAAATTCCGGAAGATATTCGACGAACGTCTCGAACTCTGTCACCGCGCGCTTATGTGCCGCCACAACAGACTGAAAGGCACGCTTTCCGATGTCGCTCCTATACTCTGGCAGTACGGCGCGTGCGCGAGACTCAAAAAGGGCGAGACGATAGACAAACTCCTCTACGGAGGATATTCGACAATATCCCTCGGCTACGCGGGTCTTTACGAATGTGTGAAATACATGACGGGCAAGAGCCACACAGACCCCACCGCAACGCCTTTCGCGCTCGAAATAATGAACCATATGAACGCCGCCTGCAAAAAGTGGAAGGCGGAACACAACATCGACTTCTCCCTCTACGGAACGCCGCTTGAATCGACGACTTACAAGTTCGCAAAGTGCCTGCAAAAGCGTTTCGGCATAATCAAGGGCATAACGGACAAGGGTTACATCACGAACAGCTATCACGTCCACGTCACGGAGAAGATAAACGCTTTCGACAAGCTCAAATTTGAGGCGCAGTTCCAGCATCTTTCGCCCGGAGGCGCTATCAGCTACGTCGAAGTCCCCGATATGCAGGACAACCTCGACGCTGTGCTTGAAGTTATGAAATTCATCTACGACAACATCATCTACGCGGAGCTTAACACAAAGAGCGACTACTGCCAGGTATGCGGCTATGACGGCGAGATCGTCGTTGAGGACCGCGGCGGAAAGCTCGTCTGGGTATGCCCGAAGTGCGGCAACACCGACCAGGACAAGATGAATGTGGCCCGCCGCACCTGCGGCTACATCGGCACGCAGTTCTGGAACCAGGGACGCACGCAGGAGATAAAAGAGAGAGTTCTTCACCTCTGATAAAAGGGAGGAAATATGCACTACGGCGAAATTAAAGACTGCGACATCGCAAACGGGACGGGCGTTCGCATAACGCTTTTCGTTTCGGGCTGCCGCAACTGCTGCGAGCACTGTTTTCAGAAGCAGACGTGGGATTTTGACTACGGAAAGCCGTTCAATGCGGAAACAGAAGCCGAAATTATGAAAATGCTCGAACCGAGCTATATAAACGGTTTTACAGTTCTTGGCGGCGAGCCGTTTGAACCCGAAAATCAAGCCGTTCTCGCGGGTCTGCTTGAAAGGATAAAGAAAAAATACCCGCAGAAAACTATTTGGGCGTTTTCCGGGTACACATACGAGGAACTGACGACGGTCGGAACGCACCCTCACTGCGAATTTACCGACAAAATGCTGTCATATATCGACGTTCTCGTAGACGGACGGTTTGTCGAAGCGAAAAAGGACATTTCCCTGCGCTTCCGAGGCTCGTCGAACCAGCGCCTTATCGACATTCCGAAAACGCGCGAGCTCGGTACTGTCGTTCTCTGGGACGACGGCGTAAGACGCGGATAAATAAAAAACAAGAGCGGTTTTCCGCTCTTGTTTTTTATCGGCAGCATAATCAATAGACATTAAGCCCGAGGTCGTCCTTATAAAAGCTAAATTCGATCTCCATTGCTTTCTTCATATATGTATCAAACTGTTCTGCCGTCATGCCGTCGGCAAAGGTGAAATTATCACCCGTCTTTTCGGAATATCTGTCAAGGATTTCGACAATATAGCAGAAATCGGCAATCGACGACATGATCCACCGCGGCTCCGAGTACTCGACGAGTTTCTCCATATCGTCGAATTTCGCTCTTTCTACGGGCATACGAAGCGCGCCGTTTTCGATCGGGAAAACGCAGGGTGCGCAAAGCTCCTCTCTGAAATACGTTTCACGGTATTCCTTGTATTTACAAAGGAAACTACTCGAATATACGGCGGAATCCTCCGTAAGATAAACGGCGATGCGGCAAAGGTCGGGAATGTGGCTGCTGTCCTTTTTTGCGTAAACTCCGCCGTTCTCGGCGAAAATGATCGCTTCCGTGCCCTTTTCGTGTGAGACGCCCGACTGAACGAGAATAATGTCGTCATATTTACCGTCAAGCGTAATCTTCGCCTTTTCGGAGAGCCACTTCATGCGCTCCGAACCATCACCATAGAAATAGCTGTACTCATCTATGACCTTGACCGCAACAAGCGAACAATCATCAAAAACTTTATATCGCGCGGGAAGCTCGACAGTGTCACCCCACTCGACGTGGAGAGGATAAAGGAATTCAAGCTTTTCTCTCACGGTATATGCACGAATTTCTGTATCAAAATAGCAGTCTGTGCCGCGCATTCCTGTGTCGATTTCATTTGTTTCGCCCTTTTCGGTTTCCGTCAGGGTGTCGGTGCGCGTTTCTGTATCGGCGTCTGTACCGCTGACCGCTTTTCCGCAGGATACAAGAGAGAAAATGAGTACGATTGAGATAAATACAAGAATAGTTTTAATTACATTTTTCATAATCCATACCCCCCTGTATATTATAATACATTATAACACTATATTTGTCAACACTTTTTTTGCAAAACCGAAAAATCGTCATTTTGCACAAAATGTGAAATCGGCAAAACAAAAAGGCTCCCTTGTGTAAAGGGAGCTGTCACCGCAGGTGACTGAGGGATTGTTCAACAATACGGTCTATATAACCGCATACACCTCGAAAGTTGTTGTTGATTGCCGTGTTCGATATTCTGACAACCGAAATTCCATAGCCTTCAAGAAAAGCCTGCGTATCTCATCATGCCGCTTTCCTTCTGCCGTGTAATGCCCCGATCCGTCAAGTTCAATGACAAGCCTCGCCTCGGCGCAGTAAAAATCCGCAATATATCTGCCGAGAACCTTTTGTCGGGAAAAACGAACAGGGTATGTACGCAAAAAATCATACCAAAGATGATTTTCTTCCTTTGTCATATTCTTTCTCAAAATCTTTGCTGTCGGAACAATATCTTTATTATGTTTTCTTTGCAAATACAATCCCTCCGTCACGGCAAGCCGTGCCACCTCCCTTTACACAAGGGAGGCTTTTTTTCAGATAACCATATGAACGGGAAGACCGTCTTTATATTCGGGTTCGACTTCGCCTTTTATCAGCGGAAGGAGGTATTTTATACATTCGTCGGTCACGCCGTTACCCTCGGCGTTTATGAACTCGCGCGGGACGTATTTCGTCTTATTCGCAATATCCTCGGCTCTTGCCATACCGTATTTGACGGTATAGGGGTCATCGGACGTGCGCAGAATCGTCATAACGACGCCGCTTATGCCCGAAACAGCCGTACTTACAGCGTGTGAGCCGACAGACGCGGACTCGGTGAGATCCGTTTTCGACGCGGCGTGCGACGCGCATCTCTGGCAAAGGTTAAGTTCTATCGAACGCACCTTACAGCCGATCTCCTTTTTGACAAGAAGTTCGAGCGTTTTACCGCTGCCCGCGAGATATTTATGTCCGAAAACGTCGGTCGCGCCGCTTGACGCGCCGATATAGTTACCGTCCGCATCGCGTATGCCCTCGGAGACGGCAACAACGACGTTCGAATGTTTCGAAAGCGCTTTATTTACGTCCGAAATGAACTTTTCGCGGTCAAAAGTGACCTCGGGCAGGTAAACGAGATCGGGTTCTCTGCCGCAAACGGCTCTGCCGATAGCGGACGATGCCGTGAGCCAGCCCGCGTCTCTTCCCATTATCTCAATAATCGTCACCGCGCGGAGAGTATAGACGGCGCAGTCGCAAAGTATCTCCTGCGTCATCGTTGCGATATACTTTGCCGCCGAGCCGAAACCGGGCGTATGATCCGTTATTACGAGGTCGTTGTCTATCGTCTTGGGAATGCCGATTATTCTTATATCGTAGTCGTAATTTTCAAAAAAGGTATCGAGCTTTGCGACGGTATCCATCGAATCGTTACCGCCGATATAGAAGAAATATCTTATATCGTACTTTTTGAATATGGCGACAAGCCTGTCGTAAAAATCGGGGTCGCTCTCTGCGTCGGGGAGTTTCTTTCGGCACGAGCCGAGCGCGGACGCGGGTGTATGTTCAAGATGGGTGAGCTTTTTTTCGCTATCAAAAAGAGCGAAAAGATCGACAAGGTTTTCCGCGAGAAGTCCCTCTATACCGTTTCTCATACCGTAAAGGGTCTTTATCGCGTCGCGGTTCTTTTCCGCCTCTCTTATTACGCCCGCAAGAGTTGCGTTTATCGCTGCGGTCGGTCCGCCCGACTGCCCGACGACGGCGTTTCCGATAAGTTTATTCATTATAATTACGACACCTTCGAAAAATGTATTTTTTTGTATTATTATAATTATAGCATACAAGCCGCACAAAGTCAATGTACAGGCAAGGATTTCATTTAATTGCATAAAATTGAATGAAACGAGGTGATTGTTTGCTTACATTTTTACTATCCGCCGCCCTTAAAGCCGCGTGCATGATACTCGGTATCGAATCACCGCAGAATTTCCCGCCGCCGCTTTGCGCAGAGGAAGAAAGGGAATGTTTTGTCCGCGCGCGTGAAAACGGCGACGCGGAGGCGCGTGAAAAGCTGATACTGCACAACCTCCGCCTTGTCGCGCACATCGTCCGCAAATACTATTCGTCAAGCAAATGCTCGGAGGATCTTGTTTCCGTCGGGACGATAGGGCTTGTAAAGGCGGTTGACTCGTTCAATCCTCGGAGCGGAACGCGCTTTGCCACATACGGCGCGAAATGTATCCAGAACGAGATACTTATGTACTTCCGCTCGCAAAAAAAACTCGCCTCGGAGGTGTCGATAAACGAGACTATCGACATTGACAGGGACGGCAACCCGCTCACATACGGCGACGTAATATGCAGCGACGAATGTATTGCCGACGAGGTCGATCTCGAAATGCGCTCGGCGAGAGCAGTAAGGTGCGTGGAGCAGGTGTTATCGGACAGGGAAAGGCGAATAATAACGCTCCGCTACGGTCTTTCGGGCGCGAAACCGCTCCCGCAGCGAGAAGTCGCCGAAAGACTCGGGATTTCGCGCTCCTACGTCAGCAGAATAGAAAAAAGCTCGCTCGAAAAACTGAAAAAGGCGATGGAGTCATAAAAAAAGAGCGCGGCATTGCCGCGCTCTTATATTGTGCGAAAACGTTTGCGCAATTCTGACGGCGAAACAAAAAATGTTTTTGTGAACACCTTTGTAAAATGGCTGAGCGAGCCGAAGCCGCAGCTGCGGCAGGCATTTTCAGTCGAAGCGCCGTTTTGCGTTATAAGGCGGTAGGCATAATCCATTCGCGCGGATAAAATCATTTCATGCGGTGTTTTACCGTATTCGCGACGTAAAACGCGCGTGAGTTGCGCCTGACTGTAACCGGACAGTCTTAAAAGTGCCGGCATGCCTATGCGAAGGTTTTCCGGCTTTGAAAACTCGCGAAAGGTCCGCGAAAAGTTTTTATTGTCTTTTTTGCCCTTGTCTTCCCCGTTAGCACCTATGAGTATCAAACAGTCGGCAAGCAGTGCGCGAAAAGCGTGCGTCCTCCCGTTCGGAGAGAAATTCCGAAAATTATTTATTCTTTGGCCGATAATATACATATCGTCTGCGGAGAAAAAAATCGCGGCATTTTCCTTGCACTCGCGCAAATCAAACGCCTTTGAAAACAGCTCAAATTCATCACCTTTCACCGAAAGAGCAAACACCTGCCCGTCATTCGTGCTTGAAAGGAATTTATGTGATGCCCCCGGGCAGAGAAGTACACCCTCGCCACACGAAAAACGCTTACCGACACCGTTTATTAATTGTTCGGTTTCTCCCACAAGCGTTACAATTATCTCATAAAAATCATGTGTGTGCAGAACAGACGAGCATTTCTTCCCTTCACGCATCTGAAAAATGTACGGGTTCTCCCGCATTTGATTTATTCCGGCAGAGATTTTTGAAAATTCATATTTTTCCAAATTTCGTCCCCCCCTCCTTTATTTTAGCACATGTTCGATGCTATGTCAAGCAAATATGAGCGATAATAGCATAAAAAGCATAAAAATCATATAGATTTTGCGTAAAAAACGTGCTATTATTAGGGCGAGAGGAGTTTCGAAAATGGATGTGTTTCTGCTCGCGTTGTCAATCACCGCCGCCCTATCAAACAACCTTATTCTCCACACCTTTCCTCTCGGATACAAGCGCAATAATTTTTTGTTCAATTTCATCTGCGCCTCGGTTTGGCTCACAATAATGTTCGCCGTTTGCCATCCGCCTTTTTTCTTTACGTCAAACGAAATTCTTTTCGGCGTTCTGTACGGGCTTACGCAGAGTGCATTTCTGCTGTGCAAGAGCGGTGCTATGTCGTCAGGTCCTGTTTCGGTAACAACCTTTATCGGCAACTGTTCTCTGCTCATCTCGACGCTGGCCGGCTTTCTCATATGGAACGAAAAAATAAGTGTCCCTCAATTCATCGGACTTATTTTGCTGTGCGTATCGGTATTTCTCTGTACATATAAAAACGACGGCACATCGCGCAAAAAAAAATGGTGGTTTTTCTGCATCGGTTTTCTCGCAAGTGCCGCTGCCGTCGGCATACTCTTCAAAGCCTTTCACAAAGCGGGCGGCGGCGACCGTAATCGAATGATGCTTATAGGCTCTGCCGTAATTACGGTGTTCCTGTTCTTTTGCGGGTTGTTTACCGATATGTTCCGTAAGCAGACCGTTCTGAAAAAACGCTCGTCTTTTATCCTCATAATACTTTGCGGGTTTGTCGGGTGTCTTTACAACAATCTTAATATAATGCTTGCCGGCAAGCTCCCCGGTATACTGTTCTACCCCATCTTCAACGGCAGCGTCATTCTGCTCTCCGCCCTTTGCGGAATACTCGGATTCGGCGAGGAAACTACCCCGCACTCGCTTATCGGAATAGCTCTCGGAACACTTTCAATCATAATTATCAGCGTGTTTTAGCACGCGGGAGGTTTAATATCATGGAAATAAAATTCACTCACCCGTTGCCCTCAATGTATGCCGATGACGGCACGATATGCGGGACATACAACAACGAAGAACTCGGATTCCCCGGAATACTGACCTCACTTGATCCGAACCTCGGCAATTTTATGAAAAAACTTCGCAGTCTTATTTGGGACGACAGACGTCTTGTCTTTATGGACGGCAGAATACTTATGTGCAGCAAAAACTGGATAAGAGATCATGTCCACGAAATGAAATCTTTTATTCACTGGGAATACGACATCGACTCATTTCTAAACTACATAATCGACACACAGCGCTCGGACGGCCAGTTCTATGAGCTTGTCAAGCAGATGGACGATCGCCACTGGGCGATGGTAAACGATGACTGTCGTATTTTATTTCCCGATGACAATATGTCGCTTGTGCGTCTCGAACTTGAAGCCGACGTCGAATATCTCGTTGTGGAAGGAGCGCTTTATTGTTTCCGCGTCACAGGCGACACAGAACACCTCAGAAAAATCTTTCCCGCTCTCGAAAGGGGCATAAATTACATAACGTCAGATCCAAAGCGCTGGGACAATGAACATGGTCTTATCAAAAGACCGTTCAGTATTGACACATGGGATTTCTGCTACAAACAAAGCGGTAACGATCGACGCATATACGACAACAGCCCAATGTCCGTTATGCACGGCGACAACACCGGTGTATATTCGGCAATGCTTACGCTTGCATTCTTTGCACGCAAGCTCGGTATGACCGAAAAGGCGGCAGACTGGGAGAAACGCGCAAAAAAACTGAAAGAAAACATTTTTAGGTATCTTTGGAACGGAAGACATTTCATACACGAGCTTCATCTCGGACACGACGGTGCGGATAATCTCGAAAGAAACCGCCTCTCTCTGTCAAACGCCTACGCGCTGAACAGAGGAATATTTACAACAGAGGAAGCAAGAAGTGTAATAGAAGAATACATAGCACGCAGAGACAAAATCGGCAGTTTTGCCGAATGGCTTTGTCTCGATCCTCCGTACGAAATGTTCAACGGCTACGGCCCCGGACAGTATGTAAACGGTGCGGTTTCTCCTTTCGTTGCGGGAGAACTCGCAAGAGGCGCATTCGAATGCGGTTACGAAGAATACGCTTATGATATAATTCGGCGTCTCATGAAAATGGCTGAACGTGACGGTATGCTCTATTTCCTCTATACTCCGACAGACGGCACTCCCCAGGATACTATGGGACCGCGCGCATGGGGTGCCGCAGCAATACTCTGTGCCATAGACGAAGGACTGGCAGGTATAAAGGATCTCGACAACAAGTATGAAGAAATCGCTTTTTCTCCGCGTTTTCCTGTCACTCAGTATAAAGAACTCCGCTATATTACAGGTTATGAGAAAACGCACATAAAGGTTGATATCAGGTATATTCTGACCGAACGCGGCATGCGTTATGATTTGTATTCCCCCGCAAAAAAAGTCAATGCACACATTCTTATTCCGAAGGGTAAGGCTTTAATTGGTGTGAAAATCGGCGGTGAAAAAGCAAATTACTCTACTTCCGTCGTAGGAGATTCTTTTTATGCCGATTTCACGGTCGAAGTGCCGTCACCCTTGCGCATAGAGATGTTTTTTGAAAAATAAAATTGCAAACAGGGGTCAAAGCGTTCTTATAAACTTGTAATCGGGCGTGGCGACGATAAAATTCGCGTCAAAACCGACTTCGATACGTCCTTTGCGAAGCCCCATCATTTTTGCCGGTGTTTCGGACGCCATTTTATATGCGTCGGGCGCGGGAATACCGAATTCGATCGCCTTTTCGACGCAGTGCAGAAGCGTTGAGGTACTGCCGGCAAGCGCGCCGTCCGCCGTTCTCGCAACCGAATCCTTTACGGTCATTTTCTGCCCGCCGAACATATATTCGCCGTCGGGCATACCCGTCGCGCGCATTGCGTCGCTTATGAGTATCATTCTGTCCGCGCCGAATATGCGGTAGAGCGCGTTTATCACCGCGGGGTGAATATGAATGCCGTCGCAGATGACCTGCGCGTATGCGTCTGCCGTTACCGCCGCGCCGACAGGTCCCGGTGCGCGGTGAAGCATCGGCGGCATGGCATTGAACGTATGCGTAAGGCAGTCCGCGCCTGCGCCGAACGCTCCGAGCGCAGTATCGTAGTCCGCGTCGGTGTGTCCTAGGCAGGTTCTTATGCCGTTTTCGGCGCAGTATTTAATGACCTCCGCACTTCCCGCAAGTTCGGGAGCAAGCGTGAGCAGTTTTACGCCCTTAAAGCCCGAAAATTCGGCAACGGTCGGATCTTTTATATCCGCCTCGTTCTGCGCGCCCTTATGTTTTGCGGAAATATACGGCCCCTCCATATGAAAACCGAGAACTTCCGCATACTCCGCACCCGTCGGTATCTCCTGCGAGAGTGCTTTTTCTATTTCCGCTTTTCCCATCGTCATCGTCGTCGGATAAAACGACGTCACGCCGTTTTCTTTAAGGAATTTTGCCATTTTGCATAGTCCTCCGCCGACTGCGTCCATCGTGTCGTAGCCGAGTGCGCCGTGCGTATGTATATCGACAAGTCCCGGGAGCAGTCTCGCGCCGTCAAGGTCGATGACGTCCTCCGCAAGGGTCGTCGTTTTGCCTATGCTGATTATCTTTCCGCCGTAAACGATAACGTCCGTGACAGTGTCGCCGAGAAGAGCGTTTTTTATTATCTCATATTTATTCATAGTAGGCTTCCTCGTCGCAGATAAGAGTCACATTCGGGTGAGTTTTAAGCACCGTTGCGGGAATATTCGTCGTTATAACGTCGTCGAGCAGAGCCTTTATTGCGTCGTGCTTCGATTTCCCGTTTGCGAGAAGAATAATCTTTCTCGCTTTGAGTATAGTGCCTATTCCCATTGTGAGCGCGCGGCGCGGAACTTCCTCTTCGCCCGAAAAGAAGCGCGAGTTTGCCGAAATAGTGCTCTCCGTAAGGTTCGTAATGTGCGTTGACGCGTGAAGAACACCGTCGGGTTCGTTGAAGCCGATATGACCGTTCTGACCGATGCCGAGCAGTTGCAGATCGACGGAGCCTGCCGCGCAGAGCAGATCCTCGTATCTTCTGCACTCCGCTTCGGGATTTTCCGCCTCGCCGTTCGGAATGTTGATGTTCGCGCTGTCGATATTCACATGGTCAAAAAAGTTTTCGTGCATAAAATAGTAGTAACTCTGCGGATTTTTATGCGCTATCGGGTAGTATTCGTCAAGGTTGAATGTTGTGACGTGCGAAAAATCAAGCTCTCCGCGCTCGTATCTGCGCACAAGCTGGCGGTATGTGCCGACGGGCGTAGAGCCTGTCGCAAGTCCCAGCGTGCAGTACGGCTTTTCTCTGACGAGATCGCTTATTTCGTCCGCCGCTGCGGCGGACATTTCTTCGTAGGTTTTGCAAAGAATCAGTTTCACTTTTTTTAATTCTCCTTGTTAATAATTTTCATATTATTTTTTCAAGGTTGCAAATCCCTCTCGTAAGTGCGCTCACGCACTCCTCCGCACCCTCGTACTCTATCGAAACGTAACCGTCGTAGCCTGCCTTTTTGAGTATAGCCATACACTGCGCGGTCTTTATGTCTCCCTCACCGAGAACCGCGCCGACAAGGCTTCGGCAGCCTCTCGACATAAAACATTTATCCGAATACGGCTTCTCGCCGAAATCCCTTATGTAAAAGTCCTTTGCGTGGACGTGGATTACATACGGCGCGACGCGCGACACCGCCGCGGCACTGTCCTCGTCGGCGCAGGCAAAATTGCCTATATCGCAGAGAAGTCCGTAGTTTTCGTGTCCGACGGCGTTAAAAAGCCTCTCCATTCTGTCGCTGTCCTGCGCGATAAAGCCGTGATTTTCCGTACAGGTCTTTATCCCGAGCTTTTCGGCGCGCTCTGTTATCTCCCGCGCGCTATCCGCTATATACGGGAGCTGGCGGTCAAAGCTGTAACGCCTGCCGTCAAAGTCAAGCGACCACGTCACGTCGTGGCGCATAAGAGGTGCACCGAGCGCGGCGGCAACTTCAAGCTCGCCGCAGACGCGAAGGACCTCCGACGCGCGCTTTTCCGCATCGGGATTAAACAGCGACGCGCCTATCGCATACGCGACGACGGAAATGCCGCACTCCTCCGCCTTTTTCCGAAGAAATTCGGCGTATTTTACACGCGCGGAAAGCGTATTTTCGCCTTTCGGGACAAGATCGGTAAACTCTATCCCCGAAAATCCGAGCTTAGCGGCTTTTTCCACCGTATCCGCCTGCGTCATTTCGCCGCGCGACAGGTATTGATTAAAAGAATAGGAGCTGACGGAAATTTTCATATTATTCTATCACAACCTCGTGTCCCGTCTCGGCAGACTTGTATACGGCCGTTAATATCTTCATTATTTCAACGCCGTCCTCGGCGGGATTTTTGCATTCCGTGCCGTTAAGGACGCAATCGACGTAGTGGTCTATCTCCTTTTGGAAGATTCCCGAAAAATTCATTGACGCATCGGCTTTTATCGTCACATCCGCGAGGTAATCGTTCTGCTCGGTGAACATTTTGATCTCGTTTCCGACTCTTACGCCCGCCTTTGTGCCGTAAAGTTCGAGCTTACCCTCGTCATTTTCTATGTTCATGCTGAACGCCGCTTCGACTTGAAGCACCGCGCCGTTCTCGAAGCGTACGAGAGCAGTCGCCATATCCTCGACGTTGCAGTAGTCGTCCTTTGTGGAGCTTGCGCTGACGTATGCTTTCGGCGTTTTTATGTTTCTTCTGTCAAAGAGCTTCTGAAAAGTCGCGCCGTAAACGGAAACGGGTTTCGGGTTGCCCATCGCGTAGCGGATAAAGTCGATGACGTGAACTCCGAGGTCTATAAGCGGTCCGCCGCCCGAAAGCTCCTTTTCGCCGAACCAGCCGCAGGGATTGCCGTTGCGGCGGAGGTAGTTTGCCTTTGCGTAGTAGATGTCGCCGAAATAATCGACCGACTGAAAATCCCTTATCATCTTCATATCGTTTCCGAAGCGGCGCACAAAGCCTATCATAAGTAGCTTGCCGTTCTTCTCGGCGGCTTCTTTCATCTTTACCGCGTCCTCTACCGTCGTTGCCATCGGCTTCTCGCACAGGACGTGCTTGCCCGCGTTCAGAGCCGCTATCGTACAGGGCGCATGCGCGCTGTTCCATGTGCAGACGCTTACGGCGTCGATTTCGGGGAGCGCAAGCATTTCGCTGAGGTCTGTGTAAAGGCGCGTTATGCCGTATTCCTCACCCGCCTTTTTAAGGCGTCCCTCGTCGATGTCGCAAAGCGCGTAAAGCTCGACGTTCGGGTTCTTTCTGTAAGAATCCATATGGCTTCTCGAAATGTTTCCCGTGCCTATAATGCCTATTTTGAGTTTTTTCATCTTTCTGTCCTCTTTCTTTTTAATTATATTGTACATCTGCGATATGCACCCTATGATCCGAAACGTATTCGTCGGGTATTTCGGCACTTTTCACCGTCATATCGCGGCTGACAAAAATATAGTCTATCTTTATCGCGGGCCTGTCCGCCGGGAACGTCGGCTTTTCCGCACCGAGAACGGCGGCGCTGTCGGCAAACCGCTCCTTTATCGGTATAAGCAGCTCGCACCCCGGTGCCATATTGAAGTCTCCCATAAGTATCTTGCCGCCACTCACCTCGTCCGCCTCACGGCAGATCGTTTTCACCGCGGAAATTCTCTCGTCGGGGTTAAGCCCCATATGGCAGGTGAAAACCGTCACGCGTCCCTCTGCCGTTTCTATTTCGGCGGAGAGCAGACAGCGGCTCTCGTATGCGTGAATACTTTTATAATACTGCTCGCCTTTGTCGGGCGAAGCTATGCCTGTGACCTTCACGTTTTCGAAAGGATAGCGCGAAAGGAGCGCGTTTCCGTAGAGTATCCCCTCCGAAAGCGTTATCGCGGGCGCAAAAATACCCGTCATACCCGTAAGTGACGCGAGAACCTGCGTCTGGTCGGAAAAATCCGCCGTTATACTCTCCGCGTCTGCCCTTCCGAGCGGCGTTTTTATCTGCGGGACAAGCGGTTTTTCGCCTATGCCGCGCACCTCGTTAAGAGAAACGATGCCGGGCGCGTATTTTTCGATAAGAGCCGCCGTGCGAGAGAGGTCAACGCGCCTTTTCGGGTCGCGGAAGCACGCGCCGTGCTGAATGTTGAAGGTCATCAGTTTCATTTTTTATCCGTTAAGTCCTTTTAAGAAGTTTATCGCCTCGGAGATGTCCTTTTCGGGAGTGTCGCCGACCTCGCGCTCTATCGTGAGGAAGCCGTGATAGCCTATTTCGTCAAGTGCTTTAAGGTATGCGGGGAAATTCACCGAGCCTTTACCGAGCGGAACTTCGCGGAAAAAGGTTATGTCTCCGATTTCTTCGGGCTTCGGCGTTATGCCGTATATGTATTCGGGGTTCGTCTTTTCGAGCATTATGCCGTCCTTTGCGTGCGTATGGACGATATAGTCTTTAAGGTTATGCACCGCCGCGACGGGGTCGTCGCCGACGACCATAACGAGGTTCGCGGGGTCAAGGTTGACCGCAACGCCCTTTGAACCGAGCGAATCGAGGAACTTTTTAAGCACCGCGGACGGTTCGGGTCCCGTCTCGACGGCAAAGTGCGCCCCTACGCTGTCGGCGTATTCGGCGAGAGCATGGCAAGCCTCCTGCATTACCTTATAGCGTTCGTGGTTCTCGTCACTCGGAACTACGCCGATGTGCGTCGTTACGATATTCGTGCCGAGCCGCAGGGCAAGATCGACTATGCGCTTCGACCTTTCGATAAGCGCGGGATTAAGCTCCTTGTTTCCGAAGCCTCTGCCGAGATCGCCGCATATCGCGCTGAAAACAAGACCGTTATCATTCAGCACGCCGCGGAACTTCTTTATGCGCTCCTCCGTCATATTTTCCGGCGCGTTCTCGCCGCTCGTGCAATACATTTGCAGACCGCCCGCGCCGAGAGAAGCCGCTTTTTTTATAGCCTCGAACGGATCCGTCCTGAACGATTCTACCATCGCTCCTATCCTGAAATCGTACATTTGCACTCTCCTTTTTTTGAAAAAATATTGCAAAAACCGTTTTTTTACTGTATAATTGATATACAGCCTCTTTAACTATATTTTAACAGTTTACGAGGAAAAATCAAGGGTCTATATTGCGGATTTCTAACACAATATTGCTCTTTTTGCGAGGTGCATTATGCCGAAAGAGAACAGAAATCAATCGGGAAGCGTCTTTGAAGTTCACAGGTGGTCCGACGAGCGGCTGCCGTTCATATATCACTACGACAAGGTCGAACACAAACCATACAACTGCGGCAACTGGCACGACAGTCTTGAAATTCTCTCGGTGACGAGCGGCATGGGCAGTATCCTCTGCGACACGAACAGGTACACGATGAAAAAAGGCGACACCGTCGTCATAGATTCGAACGCCGTTCACACGATTGCGAGCGACGGAAGCGTCGAATACCACTGTCTCATCGTCGGACGCACATTCTGCATCGAAAACGGGCTTGATATAGAGCATCTCCACTTTATGACGCACATCGAAAACGCCGAGCTGTTTTCTCTTGTAGAGAAAGCGGCAAAGGAATTCGACGAAAACACGGACGAAAACTCGCGCGTCGTGTCGGTGCGTTCCGCCGTTATGCGCGTTCTGGCTCTTCTCGCGTGCGAATTTTCCGAGCCTCTGCCGAAAAAGGCGGCAAAGAAAAGCTCGGACACGGTAAAAAGCGGATTAGTCTACATAAACTCAAACTACACAAGCGAAATGACCGCGGACGAAATAGCCGCCGCGGCAGGTTCGAGCAAATATCATTTTCTGCGCCGCTTCAAGCGCTACACGGGCTACACGGTGACGGAATACGTCAATATGCTCCGTTGCGAATATGCACGCAGACTTCTTGTCGGCACGGACGATCCCGTCGGCGAGATCGCCGCGCGGTGCGGCTTTGAAAATATGTCCTACTTTTCAAAAACGTTCAGAAAATACGTCGGAAAAACGCCGTCGGCGGTGAGAAAATAGTGGGGGCGGGAAAATTTCCGATATATGTCCGCGCCCGTTCCGTCCTTTTGATTTTTTGCGGTTTGTATTGACAAAAGAGAAAATATATGGTAATATATAATCGTAGAATACAATAAAATATCAAAACTCGGCTCAAAATCGGTGTACAGGGTACATAAGCACGAAAGGAAACAGGAAAATGAAAAAAGTTTTAACGTTTGCGGTCACATTCGCGTTTACGCTCGCTCTGCTTTTTGTTCTGCCGTCCTGTGGCAATGCCGAAAACGGCGAAAAAGCCGACGCACCCGATTTCACCGTCCTTGACAGCGACGAGGCGCTTGACGTTAAAAAAGTGTCGCTTGAATCGCTCTGCGATCTTTCGGATATGACCTTTGAGCGCATTTTCGGTGATGACGACGATTACGAGGAGATAAAGAGATACTACACCGCGGACGATATGCGCTTTATAAACTGCATAATCGTCGTCACGGAGGACGGAATATACAGAACGTTTTCGGTGACAAGCTCCACGCCGCGTCCGCGCGAAGTGTCGCTCGCGAAAACTTATATCGAATTTTACGAGCCGAAATACAAGATAACAGATCTTACGCTCGGCAGCGAGGTTAAAATCGAACGCGCTTACAGAAACACCGTCTCGTACCACGACCCGTTCATTCTCGGTGGCAGAGCTTTCGGCAAGGGAGAAACGCTTTCGCAGCCGAAAGAAAACTATGCAAACACTTACATCTACGGTTTTGACGCGGGCGAGGACGGGCGCAGCACCTATGAATACTTTGACATATCAAACGGTTATCCGACGCCGAAGTCGGAGGAGGAACTGAAAGACGACGTCTCCGCTACGGCATTCATCTACTATATGTGGCAGGTTCGCGGCACGGGAAAGCAGATATTCGACTTTGCGGCGGAAAGCACCGCGGAAAGCGAATAAAACCGAAAAGGCACGACAAAAAGGACGGCTGGAAGACCCTCCGTCCTATCAAATTTTTTATAAAGAAACGGCAAGCACGGGGGTATATGTGCTTACCGTTTTTGTGTTTTGACGCGTTATTTCTTCGCGTCAGCTATCTCATCGAGTCTCTTGTTTCTGAAATAGAGAGCCGCATCTATCGAAATTTCGATAAAGTTCAGTATGTAGAAGAAGAAACTGAGGTAGAAGATGAAGCCGCCGCTCGTGAGGTCGGGCGAGGCGATATAAATTATCTTTCTGGCAATTCCGAATGCGTAGCCGATAAGGAGAAACACCTCGAAAAAGAGGCTTTTTCCCTTTGCGGTGCGGGAAACCCACGATTTACGGATCGAGATCGGCCACGAAAGACCAAAGCAGAAAATTGTAAGTGCCTCAAAAAGGTCAACTATTTGAAAAACTGTCATTTTGTTTTACGCTTTCTTTTTTATTTTATTTTCTTCTGTAATCGGGAAGGAGCTTCGGAGAAACGGCGTCTGTGACTATGCCCGCTTCTTCTCTTTCCTTATCGAAACGCGCTATATGGTCAAGCGTGAGCTTGCCGACGTTCGTATTTTTCGACGTTTCAGCCGCGTTACGTCCCGCGCTTCTGCCGAACACGATAATATCAAGCAGAGAGTTACCCATAAGTCTGTTACGACCGTGAATACCGCCGACTGCCTCGCCTGCGACAAACAGATTTTCGACGTTCGTCGTCATTCCGTTTACGTTTATATCAAGACCGCCGTTCTGGTAGTGGAGCGTCGGGTAGACAAGTATCGGTTCTTTTCTTATGTCGATGCCGTATGTACCGAACATACGGAGCATGGCAGGTATTCTCTTTTCGATAGTTCCCTCTCCGCCGATCTTCTCTATCATCGGCGTGTCAAGCCATACAGCCTTGCCGTTTCCGGTATCTACGCCCTCTCCGTTATCCGAACATTCACGGATAATGCCCGCCGCGCAGACGTCGCGCGTTTCGAGCGGGTGGATAAAGACTTTACCGTCGCGGTTCACGAGCTTTGCGCCGAGCGAACGCACCTTTTCGGTAACGAGCGAGCCGAATATCTGCGTTGGATAAGCCGCGCCCGTCGGGTGATACTGCAAAGTGTCCGCATAGAGGAGCTTTGCGCCGACACGGTAGCCGAGAACAAGTCCGTCAGCAGTTGCGCCGTAGTGGTTCGATGTCGGGAAGCCCTGATAGTGCATTCTTCCCGCACCGCCCGTCGCGATAATGACGGTTTTTGCGCGCGCAACCATAAGTTCCTTTGTTTCCATATTCATAAGGACTGCGCCCGCGCACTTGCCGTTCTCGTCAAGAATGAGTTCGACTGCGGATGTGAAGTCAACTACGGGAATACCGCGGTTCAGCACTTCGTCGCGCAGAGTTCTCATAATTTCCGCGCCCGAATAGTCCTTTGCGGCGTGCATACGCTTGCGTGAAGTTCCGCCGCCGTGCGTCGTAATCATCGTGCCGTCGGGAGCTTTGTCAAACTCCACGCCGAGATCGTTCAGCCACTTTATTGCTTCGGGAGCGTCGCAGACGAGCTTCGCGAGAAGGTCCCGCTTTGCCGCGTAGTGTCCGCCGCCGAAAGCGTCGACAAAGTGGATAGCGGGCGAATCGTTCGGTTTGTCGGCCGCCTGAATACCGCCCTCAGCCATCATCGTGTTCGCGTCGCCTATACGAAGCTTCGTGACTATCATCGTCTTTGCGCCCGCGTTATCGGCTTCGATCGCCGCGGAAGCGCCCGCTCCGCCGCCGCCGATTATAAGAACATCGACGTCGTATGTTACCTTGTCAAGGTCAACGTCCTTTGCGGAAATGCGGCTGTGCGCTTCGAGCATATCGCAAAGCTCGTGCGGCACCTCCTCGCCCTTGTTCGGACCTATTCTGAGTGCCTTAAATTCGTCCCTTTTGTAGTCGGGGTGGTATGAAGCAAGGAGCGCGTCCTTTTCGTCCGCCGTCATACGACGGGGTTCGAATGCGATATTCGCCTCTCTTGCGCTCTCAACCGCTTCAAGCGATTTTTTTAGTTCTTCCGGATACATTTCGTCGCCCCCTTACTTTTCGATCTCTCTGTTGTTGTAAAGCTCTTTGATCTCGTCGATCGGTTTGCCCATAAGGTTTTCAATAAGTTCGGCAAACGTGCCGTCCTTTATTTCCTTCACCCTGTTTTCAAGGTGTTCGGACTTCGGCGCAAGATATTTGCCGTTGAGACGTCTCGCAAGCATAGCGACCTGAGGGTGAGATATGCCCGCGGGGCAACGCGAAGAGCAGACTCCGCACATTACGCAGTCGAACGACTCCTCCGCACACTTCTCAAACTCGCCTCTCTGCGCATACGCGATGTACTGCATGACGTTAAGTCCCTGCGTACAGCTCTTTGTACAGGCGTTACAGCCTATGCAGGCGTAGATTTCGGGGTAAAGCTGCATCATTATCTGCTCCGTTGGCTTCACCTTTTCGATATCGTAAACCTGTTTTACAAGCGGGAAGAAAGGAAGCGTCGCGACATACATATCGTTCTCAACCTTTGTCTGGCAGGCAAGGCATGTGCGAAGCTCTCTGTCGCCCTTTATGCGGTATATCGTCGCGCAGGCACCGCAGAAACCGCCTCGGCAGCCGCAGCCGCGCACGAGCTGATAGCCCGCGTATTCCATCGCGCACATTATCGTCAAATTATCGGGAACGCTGTATTTCTTTCCGAAAAAATATACATTAACCATATTTTCCATAGCTACTTACACTCCTTTTCCCGTATCAGTATTCGTCGGGAAGCTCTTCAAGCTCGTCAAGACGGAATACGGGACCGTCCTTGCAGACGTACTTTGCGCCGACGTTGCATCTTCCGCATTTTCCGATGCCGCACTTCATACGAAGTTCGAGCGTCGTATATACCTGCGTCTTGTCGAAGCCGAGTTCTTCAAGTCCCGCAAGCGTGAACTTGATCATTATCGGAGGACCGCAGAGGATAGCGACCTTATCGGGTGTGAAAGCAAGTTCCTTTACATAGTTCGGAACGAAGCCGACGTGACCCGTCCATTCGGGCTGTTCGCGGTCGATGGTGAGGTGCACGGTAACGCCCGCGTCCTTCTCCCATTCCTCGATTATCTCCTTGTAATCGACAAGGTCCTGCATACTGCGCGAGCCGTAAACGATGTCGATTTTGCCGTATCTGTCGCGGTAGTGGCGGCAGTAGTTTATAACGGAGCGAAGCGGAGCAAGTCCGATACCGCCCGCGATAAAGAGCATATCGTGTCCCGCAAACTCGGTGTCAACGGGGAACGGTCTGCCGTATGGGCCTCTTATCGTTATCTCCTGACCGACCTCCATTGAGTGAAGCCATTCGGTGACGCAGCCGCACTTTTTAATGGAAAATTCCATATATTCGGTATTTGTCGGTGAGGACGTTATCGAAAACATTGCCTCGCCGACGCCGGGAACCGAAAGCATTGCGCACTGACCCGGCATATGGTCGAACGCCTTTTTGCCGTCGGGCGTAACAACGCGGAAGGTCTTTACGTCGGGCGTATCTATGCGGATATCGGTCACAACGCCGATCTTCGGCATAAGCGGTTCTTTCATATCAATCATCTTTACGTCCCTCCGAAAGTTTTTTCATGACCTTGACAATATTCATCTGTATCGGGCAACGCGACATACATCTGCCGCAGCCGACGCAGGAGAAAAGGCCGTCGTTGTTCGTCGGATAATAGACGAGCTTGTGCATAAAGCGCTGGCGGAAGCGTTCAAGCTGTGTGAGACGCGGCTGTCCCGCCGACATCTTCGTGAAATCGGAGTACATACAGGAATCCCAGCAGCGGAAACGCTTCACGCCGTGACCCGTATTAAAGTCCTTTATATCGTAGCACTGGCAGGTCGGGCAGACGAACGTACAGGTTCCGCAGCCGAGGCAAGCCTCGGAAAGCTCCTTCCATTCGGGAGCGTCAAAAAATTCCTTCGTTTTGCCTTTTCCGAACGAGGACGCCGAAAGGGAAGCGAGAGGCAGCCTTGCAAGTCTCTCTTTTATCTCTTTTTTCTGCTCGCAGACCTTTTCGTCACCGCATTCGGCGGTAAGAGAAGCGACAAGCGAGAGCAGTTTTTCGCCCTTTTCTGTTTTCGCCTCCATATAGAGCGCATCGTCCGTCTTGTGGCAGACAACATCGCCCTCGGGGTCGCTCGCGTCGATATCAAACGTGTGACAGAAGCAGGTCTCGGCGGGCTTTGTGCAGGCAACGGAGATGATAACGCCGTGCTCGCGGCGGTTTTTGTAGTAGGAATCGGCAGGCTCGGCAAGGAACACCCTGTCAAGCACGTCAAAGCTACGCACGTCGCACGCGCGGACGCCGAAAATGACGAAATCCTCACATTCCGAGCGCGTGTCGATAATTTCTATCTTCTTTCCCCCGGTTTTGAAATCCATAAGGTTCTCCGTCTGCGGGAAGAAGAAATCCTTTGCGCTTCTGACGGTATTCAGCTTCTCCGAGAGGGTCATACCGTCCTTCCACTCTTTATATTCCGCGCCTGACTTTACGTCCGTCGGAATGTAGAGCCTATATGCTTTTGAAATCGCGCCGAAAAATTCGTTCAGCTTTGAGAGTTCTGTTTTACGCATCATGCTCACCTCTCTTTACAGCCTCGGAGGGTTCGATATCGTCTGTCGTGTAGTTGACTACGGGCGCGCGCGAGCCGACCTCGGCTCCCGCCTGATAATCGCCGTAGAAGGAATCTATATCCTTTATGAACTTGCGGTTGAGCAGGTGAAGCGGAATATGTTCGGGACATACGCGCGAGCACTCTCCGCAGTCCGTGCATCTGCCCGCAACGTGGAATGCTCTTATGATATGGAACATACTGTCCTCAAACGAGTTTGACGCCGCCTTGTTTTCGACGCCCGACGCTGGGTTATCGAAAACGCACTTTTCGCAGGTGCAGGCGGGGCAGACGTTACGACAGGCGTTGCAGCGTATGCATCTCGAAAGCTCGTTCTGCCAGAACGCGAAACGCTCGTCGGGAGTCATCTTTTCAATCTCCGCAACCTCGTCGAAACGGCTCGAATCGGCGACCTCGCCGTCCTCGCCGAGAATTTCGTCATATGCGACGTGCTTTTTCGACTTGCATCTTACGCATCTGTCGGGGAGAAGCTCCGTGCGCTCAAACGTCTTTACTCCGTCGTAGAGAGTTTCGACATCTGCCTTTTCGCCATCCGTCGTCACGCGGACGATATTCTCGGCGTGCGCTTTAAGCGTGTTTACGTCTATCATTCCGTCGCACGGAACGCCTATTACATAGACCTTTTCGCGGTCGAAGCGATGTTCCGTCAGAAGCTGGTTGAAGCTGTATGTATCGCAGGGTTTAAGGAACGCAAGAACCTTGCCGTCCTCTTTTCCCGTCTCTTTTACAAGGTACTTTGAAAGGTTCGCGCCGCAGAGTCCGTTCCAGACAAGCTCCGAATCAAGCTCCTCTGCGCCGCGGAAAAGTCCGGGGGTAATATCGTAGTCGAATTCGCCCTTTTTCCAGCCGAGAACGCGCGTGACAGTACCGTCTGCGAGAAGTTTTTTCGCTCTTTCGAGAAGAGCGTCTCTTGTTATTTCTTGCATCTCAGGTCCTCCAATCTCTTGTTCTCGCCGAGTGCGGCGACTTTCTTTTCAAAATCGTTCATTGTGGCGGCGAACTTTGCGCCTTCGGCTGCACTTACCCATTCGACGCGCGTGCGTTCCCTCTCTATGCCGAGATAATCGAGCATGGAGAAGAGAAGTGCCATACGGCGTCTTGTGTAGTAGTTGCCCGACGTGTAATGGCAGTCGCCGGGGTGGCAACCGCAGAGAATAACGCCGTCCGCACCGCGCTGGAACGCGCGGAGAATGAACATCGGGTTCACACGGCACGAGCAGGGCACGCGGATTATCTTAATGTTTTCGGGATAAGCCAGTCTGTTGTTGCCCGCAAGGTCTGCGCCCGCATAGGAACACCAGTTACAGCAGAATGCAACTATCAGAGGCTTGTATTCTTCGTTTACTTGCATATTGCGTCCACCTCCGCCATGATTTGTTTGTTCATGAAGCCTTTAAGGTCCATTGCCCCCGACATACAAGCGACGGTACAAGCACCGCACCCCTGGCAGACCGCCTCGTTGACGGAAGCCACGCGGCGTATCTTTGTCGTTCTGTCGGGCATTCTGAATTCCTTGTCGATATATGTGATCGCGCCGTAGGGACATACCTTTTCGCAGGTCGAACAGCCGTTGCACATCATCTCGTCCGAATGAGCGACGCACGGGTTGCCCGTGAGCTTATCGTGGCAGAGAAGTCCGATGACCTTCGACGCGGCGGCACCCGCCTGTGCGACGGTTTCGGGAATATCCTTCGGTCCCTGGCACGTTCCCGAAAGGTAAACGCCCGCTGTCGGGCTTTCTACGGGACGGAGCTTCGGGTGAGCCTCGGTGAAGAAGTCGTTCGTATCCATGCTGGCGGTGAGCATAGTCGCGAGGTGTCTCGCGGACTTATCGGGTTCTATCGCGGCTGCGAGAACGACCATATCGGCGTCGATATGCACCTGCTTGCCGTAGATAAGATCCGAGCCCTGAACTTTCAGCTTGCCGCCCTCGGGCGAAACCTTGCCGACCATACCCTTTATGTAGTGAACGCCGTACTCCTCAACCGCGCGGCGGTAAAATTCGTCGAAGTTCTTACCGGGTGTACGCACGTCGATATAGAATACATAAACGTCGGTGTCGGGATATTTGTCGCGTATGAGCATCGCGTGCTTTGCGGTGTACATACAGCATATCTTCGAGCAGTATTCCTTGCCCTTTTCGGCGCAGGAGGCGCAGCGCGAGCCTACGCACTGAACGAAAACTATCGTATGCGGGTGAGTTCCGTCGGAGGGACGGAGAAGCGTGCCGCCCGTAGGTCCTGCCGCGTTCATAAGTCTTTCAAGTTCGAGCGACGTTACGACGTCCTTCGACTGCGAATACGCAAATTCGTCGAATTTTTCCATCGAAATCGGGTTGAAGCCCGTCGCGACGACGATAGCGCCGTACTTTTCCTCAACAAATTCGTCCTTCGCCTTATAATCTATCGCGCCCGCGCCGCAGACCTTGGAACATACGCCGCACTTGCCCGTTTTAAGCATCGTACAGTAGTTCGGGTCAATCGTCGCTACCTTCGGGACAGCCTGCGCGAACGGAATATAGATCGCGTGACGGTTGTCCATACCGAGGTTGAACTCGTTCGGGACTTTCTTCTGCGGGCATTTCTCGGTGCAAAGACCGCAGCCCGTGCAGATGTCCTCTTTTACATATCTCGCCTTTCTCTTTATCGTGACGTCAAAGTTGCCGACAAAGCCCTTTACGTCCGTAACCTCGGAGTAGGAGAAGATTCTTATCTTTTCGTTCTGTGCAACGTCGACCATCTTCGGCGTGAGGATACAAGCCGCGCAGTCGAGCGTCGGGAACGTCTTGTCAAGCTGTGCCATTTTACCGCCGATTGTCGGTTTCGTTTCGACGATATCGACAGGGAAGCCCGCGTCGGCAATATCGAGCGCGGTCTGAATGCCCGCGATACCTCCGCCGATGACGAGCGCACGCTTTGTAACGGGGCTTTCGCCGGGTGTGAGCGGAGCGTTGAGGTTCACCTTTGCGACGGCGGCTTTGGCAAGGATTATCGCCTTTTCGGTGCCATCTGGCATCGACTTATGTACCCACGAGCACTGCTCGCGGATATTCGCGATTTCAACCATATACGGGTTAAGACCGGCGGCGGCTGCCGTTTTTCTGAACGTCGCCTCGTGCATACGCGGCGAGCATGAACAGACAACTATTCCCGTTAAGTTATTCTCCTTTACGGCGTCCTTTATCATGTTCTGTCCCGCCTGGGAGCACATATACTGGTAGTCGGTGGAGAAAACCACGCCCGGTTCGTTCTTTATAGCCTCTGCGACAGCCTTTACATCGACTGTTCCAGCGATGTTCGTTCCGCAGTGGCAGACAAATACGCCTATTCTCTGCATTGTTTTTTCTCCTCCTTACTTTGAATACTTGCGCATTGCGCTGACGAGTGCCTGCTGGGGCATATCGTCGTCCGCAAGCGCGGGAATGTCGTTTGACGTGAGGTGATTTGCGCCCTTTTGTCTTATGACTTCAAGGCGGACAGCCTCTACTATCTTTGCGGGTTCTACGCCTCTCGGACACCTGTCGATACAGGCAAAGCACGAAAGGCATTTATAAATCGAATCCGACTTCATCAGAGTTTCGATGTCGCCGATCTCGACCATATACACAAACTGGTGCGGGTGATACTCCATTTCGTCGTATGACGGGCAGGTTGCCGAGCATTTTCCGCAGCGCATACATTTGAGCGGGTTCACACCGCTCTCGCGTATGATTTGTTTTTTAAGTTCTTCGTTTTGCATTTTGCGTTTCTCTTCTCCATTCTCCCATCATTATTTTACGCCGAGAGCCTCTGCGAGAAGCTCCGTGAAATATACGACCGGAACGGGGCTGCCGTTCTTTGTGAGATTGTACTTGCAAAGCGGACAGGCTGTGACCATAAGGGTCGCTCCGTGCGCCTCCGCATTCTCGCCGACGGCGAGGCTCTTCTTCTTTGAAAGCTCCGCGTCTTCGAGAGTGACGTAACCGCCGCAGCATTCGTTCCGCATCGGGTATATAACAGGCTCTGCACCGAGAGCGCGAATGAAATTTTCCATTATCGTCGGGTTTTCGACGTCGTCAAACGCCATGACCTTGCCGGGACGGAGCAGAAGGCAGCCGTAGTAAGGCGCTATCTTCTTTCCCGTAAGGGGATTTACGACCTTTTCCTTTATCTTGTCGAAGCCGACGACGTCGCGCAGAAGTTCGAGGTAGTGAAGCACCTCCGTCTCGCCCTCGTAGGAGGTCGGGGTCTTCTCCTGCGCCATATAGCGGTTCACCTTGTCGGCGAACTCCCTGTCAGTGCGCATCGCGTTATTCGTCTGCTTTATGACGTTATGGCAGGCGGAGCAAACGGTGACGAGCGGCATACCCTCGTCCCTTGCCGCGACGAGAGCACGGACGCTTGACAGCTTTGTCGCAATTTCGTTTTTCGCGGTGACGTAAACTCCGCCGCAGCACTGCCAGTCCTTTATCTCGCAAAGCTCTACTCCGAGTATCTCGGCGCATTTGCGGGCGTAGGCGTCAAGCTCTTTTGCCTTTGTGCGAAGCGTACAGCCGGGAAAATAACTAACTTTCATCATTTTTCCTCCAAGCGGTGATCAGACCATCTGTTCGGGGTGGAATACCTCGTCGAATTTTTCCGCGGTAAGGAATCCGAGTTCTACACAAGCCTCTTTCAGCGAAATTCCGTCCTTAAACGCCTTTTTCGCCGTCTTTGCGGCGTTCTCGTAGCCGATGTAGGGGTTGAGAGCCGTTACGAGCATAAGAGAATTGTGGAGGTTGTGGTACATTTTATCCTTATTTGCCGTAATTCCGACGGCGCAGTTATTGTTGAACGATACTATCGCCTCCGCGAGCAGGCGTGCGGATTGCAGGAAGTTATAAGCGGCGACGGGCATAAACACGTTAAGCTCAAAGTTGCCCTGCGATGCCGCCATACCGACCGCGACGTCGTTGCCCATGACCTGAACGGCAACCATCGTGACAGCCTCGCACTGCGTCGGGTTGACCTTGCCCGGCATTATCGACGAGCCGGGTTCGTTTTCGGGAATGTGTATCTCGCCGAGGCCGTCGCGGGGACCCGACGCGAGCCAACGGACGTCGTTCGCAATCTTCATCATATCGCACGCAGTCGCCTTTATCGCGCCGTGAGCGAAAACGAGCTCGTCCTTTGACGTAAGAGAATGGAATTTATTCGGCGCGGTGACGAACGGCTTGCCCGTGAGAAGTTCTACCTTCTTTGCGACAAGTTCCGAGAAGCCTTTCGGCGCGTTAAGACCCGTGCCGACGGCGGTTCCGCCGAGAGCAAGTTCGTGAAGCGGCTTTACCGCAAGGCGGAGAAGCTCCGCGTCGCGTTCAAGGCTCGAACGCCAGCCCGAAATCTCCTGACTGAACTTTATCGGCGTTGCGTCCTGCAAATGCGTGCGTCCCGACTTTACTATGCCCTCATTCTCCTCTTCAAGGCGCTTGAAGGTCGATATAAGCAGTTCTATCGCGGGCAGCAGCTTATCTTCGATCGCGATAACTGCCGAAATGTGCATCGCGGTCGGGAATGTGTCGTTTGACGACTGACTCATATTTATATCGTCGTTCGGGTGGCAGAGTTTTTTGCCCGCAAGCTCGTTTGCGCGGTTTGCGATGACTTCGTTCGCGTTCATATTCGACTGCGTTCCCGATCCCGTCTGCCATACGACAAGCGGGAAATGCTCGTTAAGAGTGCCCGAAATAACCTCGTCGCACGCCTTTTCGATAACGGCGAGCTTTTCGGCGGTCATTTTTTCGGGTTTGAGTTCCGCGTTCGCCATTGCGGCTGCTTTTTTAAGTATTCCGAACGCGTGTGTTATTTCTCTCGGCATCGTTTCGATACCGACGCCTATTCTGAAATTCTCGTGACTTCTTTCGGTCTGTGCCGCCCAGAGTTTATCTGCGGGGACTTTGACCTCGCCCATAGAATCGTGTTCGATACGGTATTCCATTTTCGTGCCTCTCAGATTTCAAGATTGTTTATTACGTCTTTAAGCGTATCTGCGCTTGCGCGGAGCTTTGCTATCTCACCGTCCGTGAGCGGAACGTTGACCTTTCCGCGCAGGCCGTGATTTCCGACCATATTGAGCGTGCTGAGGCAGACGTCGTCAATGCCGTACTCGCCGTGCATCATAGTCGATACCGTCATTGTAGTGTCGATACCGCTGAGAACGCACTTGCATATATGACAGACGGAAACGGAAACGGCATAGAACGTTGCGCCCTTTCTTGCGATAACGCGGCCGCCCGACTTCTTAACATACTGTTCGATCTCTTCGAAATCGAGCTTCGGGCTGACGATACCGGGTGTCGTTATAAGCCGGTTGCACTCGGAGATCGGAACGTTCGAAATGTTCGCAATGGACCACGGAATGAACGAAGAATCGCCGTGTTCGCCGAAAACGTAAGCGTGAACGTTGCTCTGGTTGATATTGTAGTATTCGGAAAGTCTCGTGCGCAGACGAGCCGTGTCAAGGATAGTACCCGAACCTATAATGCGGTTTTCGGGAATGCCCGACAGCTTATTGAACGTATATGTAAGGATATCGACGGGGTTGCTGACGATGATGTAGGTTGCGTTCGGCGCGTACTTTTCGATTTCGGGGATAATGGACTTGGTGATGTTTACGTTCGTCTGTGCGAGTTCAAGTCTCGACTGACCGGGCTTTCTCGCAATTCCCGACGTAAGGATAACGATGTCGGAGTTTTCCGCGTCGCGGTAATCGCCCGCGTAGATAGTTGTGGGGCTGCAAAAAGGCGTACCCTGTCTGATGTCGAGTGCCTCGCCCAGAGCCTTTTCGTTGTTGATGTCGATCATGACGATCTCGGAGGCGAGACCCATGACTGTGAGAGTGTAGGCGATGGTCGAACCGACGCTGCCTGTGCCGATAATGGATATTTTGTTCATAATGCACCTTCCCTTTTGGTTTGTTTTTTATCGCGACCGTCCCGCTTTTTCGCGCGCGGACGGCTTTGCACATTTGGATTCATTCTATTATATCACATTTTACGTCGCAAAAAAAGTTTTTTCGCCAATTTTTTAACAATCTGGATATATATATTTTTTCTCTCGGCATTTCGTTTTTGATATAACCGATTTTCGTGCCGCTTCCGCCCGTTCCGTATTGACAGGACGCGCTTTTAATGATATAATTTCCTTATTATTAAAGAACGGAGGGAACGCCATGGAAACGCGAAGAAATCCGTCGATGTTAAGAGTCTTTGCCTACGGCGGCGAAAAGGATCTTTTCATACATAACGTCGGCTACAACGACTTTGAATTTATCGAACCGATAAAATATCTGCGCATTCAGCCCGACTACACCCTGCATTTCGTCCTCAAAGGCAGCGGAAAGCTCTTTCTTGCGGGAAACGAGTTTGACGTGCGCGAAAAGCAGCTCTTCTTTCTGCCGCCGAACAAGGAGATAATGTACTATCCCGCGGAGGACGCGGCGGGCGGCGAAAAATGGCGGTATTTCTGGTTTTATTTCAGCGGCGCGGAGGCGGCAAAGCTCGGTCTCAAAATGGGCTTCGACCTTGAACACCCGATCATAACGCCGCGAAGTCCCGAATTTATAGAGGACGTTGTAACGTCCGTAATATCGTCGATGGCAAGCGGCAACGTCAACGAATACAAGGCAAAATCGGCGCTTTTCTCCGTCGTCGGCGAAATTGTCGGAGGCGAAACGACGTCGGCGGGTCGTTCGGAGCTTGCCGAGCAGGCTCTGCGCTATATATCAGTGAACTCGTCGAACCCCGATTTTACGATAGAATCGCTCTGCATGGCACTTTACACAAGTCATTCGACGCTATGCAAGATATTCGGCGAAAAATACGGTATGTCGCCGATGAAAAAGCTGACGGATCTCAAAATGAACACCGCCGCGAAGCTGCTCTCGGAGACGAATCTGAGTATAAAAGAGGCGGCTGCAATGGCAGGCTACCGCGACGAGATACATTTTATGAAGATGTTCAAAAAATATTTCGGCATGACGGCGACGGACTACCGCGAAAAGGCGAAAAAAGCGGGCAGCGTGAAGAAGCCCGTTTCGGGGCGCGTCACGCCGTCGGATTGAGTTTAAGTTTGAATTTGAATATGAATATGAAAATAGCGACAGAAAACGACAAATTCGTCATACCGATAAAATATTTCGGTGTCGCATCGGAAAAAAGTACCGAAAAAAACGATGTGATTTCGCTCTGCGAGGAGAAATACGGCGGGGAATTTTATCCCGTGAACAGGCTCGATGTCGTTACGGGCGGTCTTATCGTTCTCGCGCGTTCAAAGCGTGCGGCGGCGGAGCTTTCGGCGATAATTTCGGACAAAACGAAATGCAAAAAACGTTACCTCGCCGTTATCACGGGGTGTCCGACGGAAAACGCGGGCGTTTTCGAGGATTTATTATTCTTCGACCGTGCGAAGCGGAAGAGTTTCGTCTGTGACCGCGAGCGCGCGGGCGTCAAAAAAGCGGCGCTTGCCTACACCGTTCTCGGAAAAAGCGGCGAATTTACGCTCGTTTCGGTCACGCTTATGACGGGCAGAACGCACCAGATACGGGCGCAGTTCGCGTCGCGCGGAATGCCCGTTGTCTTTGACGGGAAGTACGGAAGCCGCATAAAGCGCGCGGATGCGGGTCATGCGGGGATCGCGCTGTTCTCCGCGGGGCTTGAATTTGACTTTGACGGCAGGCATTTTGAGGTGTGTGAAATTCCGAGCGGCGTCTACCCCTTTTCACTGTTTGAAAAGGAGCTTGAAGCGTTCAAAAACGGCGGGTGAAAAGTTCACCTCTTTACAGCCGTGATGTCGTGCGGCACCGTCTGACGCCTTTTCTTTTGGTGTTGCAGGCACTCTCTTTTTAGCCTCCCCTGTGCAAGGGGAGGTGGCGGAGGTGCGCAAGCCCTCCGACGGAAGGGTTGGTCACCTATCCGCCGACGTGAAGTCGTGCAGCACCGTTTTCCACTTTTTCTTTGATGCGACAGGCGCAAAGAAAAAGTTAACAAAAAGAAAGCGCCGAGATTATTTCGCTCGCCTCAACGAGCGACCAAGGCTCCGCCTTTGGAAACCGCAAGCCTTTGAAAAGGCTTGACCGAAACTTTAATTATCGGTTTAGCCTAAACTTTACAAAAACAAAATTTACAACATAAAGGAGAACACCATGAAAACAAACAAAACTATCCTCACTTTAACAAGAACCGCGCTCTGCGCTGCGCTCGTTTTCGTCCTGACATCATTTCTGAAACTCCCGACGGCAACAGGCTACGTCCATCTCGGCGATTCCGCCGTCTGTCTCGCCGCCGCAATTCTTCCGCTCCCCTATTCCGCCATCGCCGCGGGTCTCGGCGCGGGCCTCGCCGACCTTGCCGGCGGTTACGTCTCCTGGATGCCGATAACATTCATCATAAAGGCTCTTATGACCCTCGCGTTCACAAACAAGAGCGCGAAAATCCTTTCAGTCCGCAACATTATCGCCCTCGTCTGCGCTATTCTCATCAACGCTGCCGGCTACTGGCTCGGCGGTGCTATCCTCGCGGGCAACCTCGTCGCGCCTCTTTCCGAAGTTCCGTCCAACCTCATGCAGGGCTTCATCGGCGGCATCTTCTTCTGCGTCTTTGCCCTCGCCATCGACTCCGACAAGTCTGTCGCCGACATCGTTAAGGGCAGAAAATAAAAATTTTACAAAAATACACAAATTGTTGAATTACAGTTTACATTTAAGCATTATCATAGTAGTAACAAGAAAGCGATCCTCACGAGGGAGTAGCAACACGGAAACGTGAAGCAAGTCAACAAACGCGACCTTACGGTCTGGCTTGCCTTTGATTGCGAGACTCAGGTACGCTCGGCACGATTTTTTTTGCGCGGGCGTATCAGAGCCTCTCTTTTTTGCAAAAAAACACGGAGGAAAAACATGAAATTCTTTAACGAAGACAAAGAAAAAGTCCTTTCGGAGCTCGGCTCGAACGAAAACGGTCTTTCATCGGCGGAGGCTGCCGAAAGGCTCGAAAAGAACGGGCGAAACCGTCTTGAAGCGGCAAAAGGGAAGTCTATCCTACGCCGCTTTCTGGAACAGCTCGGCGACCCGATGACGATAATTCTTATCGTCGCCGCCGCGATAAGCGGTGCGCTTGCGTTCTACGAGGGCGAAGGCTTTACAGACGTCATCATCATTCTCGCCGTCGTCATTGTGAACGCCGTTCTCGGCGTCGTTCAGGAAAGCAAGGCGGAAAAAGCAATCGAAGCCCTGCGCGAAATGTCGGCGGCAACGTCGAAAGTCCTTCGCGACGGCAAAGTCCGTACCGTTCCGAGCGAAGAGCTGACCGTCGGCGACGTCATTCTGCTTGACGCGGGCGATGCCGTTCCCGCGGACGTTCGCATAATCTCCTGCGCGAGCCTCAAAATCGAAGAGGCTGCGCTCACGGGCGAAAGTGTTCCCGTTCTCAAAACAGCGGACGCTCTTGACGGCGAAAACGTTCCGCTCGGCGACCGCAAAAATATGGCTTACATGGGCAGTACAGTCGTTTACGGACGCGGCAGTGCCGTTGTGACCGCCGTCGGTATGAACACCGAAATGGGCAAGATCGCGGGCGTTCTCCGCGACTCAGAGGACGGCGAAACGCCTTTACAGATAAAGCTCGGACAGCTCTCGAAGATACTCACATGGCTCGTTCTCGGCATCTGCGTCGTCGTTTTCGGCGTTCAGCTTCTGCGTGCGGGGTCACTTAACTTTGAGTTCGCCTTAAATTCGTTTATGATCGCCGTTTCGCTTGCCGTTGCGGCTATTCCCGAAGGACTTGCCGCCGTCGTCACCGTCGTCCTTTCGATAGGCGTGACGAATATGTCGAAGCGCAATGCGATTATACGCAAACTGACCGCCGTCGAAACGCTCGGCTGTGCGCAGATAATCTGCTCCGACAAGACGGGCACGCTCACGCAGAACAAGATGACAGTCGTTTCCGCGTTCGGCGACGACGATAAGGAAACTGCCGAGGCATTCTCGCTCTGCACCGACGCGAAGCTCGCGGAGGGTGAGACGGAATCCGTCGGCGACCCGACGCAGACGGCAGTCGTAAACTATGCGGCAAAGCTCGGTCTGCCGAAGTACGAATCCGAGAAAAAATACCCGCGCATCGGCGAAATTCCGTTCGACTCGGGCAGAAAAATGATGACGACGGTCCACGAGGACGGAGGCACTTACGTTCAGTACACGACGGGCGCGCCCGACGTTGTAATTTCAAGATGCACGTCGATAATGCGGGACGGCAAGGCGATACCGATGACGGACACACTCCGCTCCGAAATTCTCGACGCCAACAAATCGATGGCAGACGAAGCGCTCCGCGTTCTCGCGGCGGCGAAGCGTCTGTATAGCGAAAAACCGACCGACTACGAGCCGTCGGACATGGAAAGCGACCTCTGTTTTGTCGGACTTGTCGGCATGATTGACCCCGTCCGTCCCGAAGTCAGGGACGCGATCGTAAAATGTAAAAAATCGGGCATACGTCCGATAATGATAACGGGCGACCACATCGACACCGCCGTCGCTATTGCAAAAGAACTGGGAATCGTAAAAGACAGAAGCGAAGCGATAACAGGCGCGGAGCTTGACAAGCTGTCGGACTCTGAATTTGCCGACCGTCTCACGCACATCGGCGTTTATGCGCGCGTACAGCCCGAACACAAGACGCGAATCGTCAACGCATGGCGTGCGGCGGGCTACGTTACGGCAATGACGGGCGACGGCGTGAACGACGCACCGTCGATAAAAGCCGCCGACATCGGAATCGGCATGGGCATAACGGGCACGGACGTAACAAAGAACGTCGCCGACATGGTTCTCGCCGACGACAACTTTGCGACGATTGTAGGCGCTGTCGAAGAAGGACGTCGCATATACGACAACATCAGAAAAGCGATACAGTTCCTGCTCGGCTCGAACATGAGCGAAGTTCTCAGCATTTTCTTTGCTACGCTTATGGGCTTCACGATACTGAAACCCGTTCATCTGCTCTGGATAAACCTTGTAACCGACTGTTTCCCCGCGCTTGCGCTCGGCATGGAAAAGGGCGAACCCGATATTATGGAGCGCAAGCCGAGAAGTGCAAAGGACGGTATTTTTTCGGGCGGTATGGGCTTTGATATTGCCTACCAGGGCGTGCTTGTTACCGTTCTCGTTCTCGCCTCCTACTTCATCGGTCACTTTATGGAGAGCGGCAGATGGGAAATAACGAACAGTGCCGACGGCACGACAATGGCGTTCCTTACGATGTCGATGGCTGAGATTTTCCACAGCCTCAATATGCGTTCGCAGAAAAAGAGCATTTTTAGGCTCGGCACAAAGAACGTTCTTCTCTTTGCCGCAGCAGGCGTTTCGCTCGTTCTGACGACTGCCGTCTGCGAGATCCCGTTCCTTGCGAATGCTTTCGACTTTACGAGCGTTGAGCTTCCCGAATACCTCGTTGCGACAGGCCTCGGAGCGCTTGTGATACCGATAGTTGAGCTTGTAAAACTCATCGGCCGCGCAAGAGCGAAGAAAAAAGCGGAATCAAAATAACAAATAAAATAATACAGGGACTGCCCCAAAGCGCAATGCTTTGGGGCAGTCCCTTTTTATATTAAATTACTTTTCGTTGTTCGGCGTTTGTTTTTTGTCCGCGATTGTTTCGTCGCCAACTCGCCACATCTTGCGGTAATCCTTTGGGGAAACGCCCGTCACGGCGGCAAAAGTCTTTCTGAAATACGCGCCCGAACCGAAACCGAGCATTTCGCCGATCTCGCCGACGTTATAGACGGAATCTTTCAGGTACTCCATCGCCTTTCCGACGCGAAGTCCGTTCCGGTAAGCGACGGGCGACGTATGCACCTCCTCGCGGAACTTATGGTAGAGCCTCGACTCGCTCATGTTTACCGCCGCGCAAAGCTCCGCCATATCGAAATCACGTCTGTATTCCCGTTCGATGAACTCCACGGCGAGCGTTATCTGCGGTGAAAACAGCGTTTTTTCGTTCGGCTTCATTGCAGGGAGAAGCCTGTTCCAGAGAACGTAAAAATCCGCTATCGTGAGCAGTCTGTTCTCGTCTGACGAAGTAAATTTTTCGTATATTTCGCTGCCGAGAGCGAACGTCTCCGCGCTTTTTTCGCCCGAAAACAGGTGAATACCGAAATTTTTGTCCATTCGCATTTCGCGCAAGGGCGAAAAGCGAAACGAAACGTCGATGTACGTTATATCGGGCGTTCCCGTCCATTCGGAGAAGTGCTTCACGCCATCGGGAAAGTAGACAATGTCGCCCGTATGCGCGGAAAAATCTCTGCCCGCCGAAGAAATATTCACTCTGCCGCCCAGAACGAAGTAAAACGACGAACGTTCTCTGCCGTTTCTCGCATCGCAGACGTGGGTACATTCAAAATGCCTTTTCTGAACCACAAATTCGGAGAGCAGAAAACGGTTTAAGCACACTCTTTCCATATTTTTACCGCGTCCTTTCGTTTTTTAATATAATAGCCGATTTTCCTCCGTTTGTCAAGAGGAGCGCGGTCTTTTTAGCCGCCGAAGCATAGCTTGAAAGGCAAAGTCGGGTGAAAGTTTTCGTCTCGCCTTTTTCTTGACTTCGTGCGGAGCACGAATGTCTGCGTGCAGTGAGCCGCCGACGTCGGCGGTCGCCGTCCGCAGACGGCGAAACTCCTTATCGGCACTTTTCTTTTCGCTAGAAGCCGTAGGCTTTCTCTGCCTTTATCTTTTGTGCCTGCAACACCAAAAGAAAAGGCGTTAATGGGAACTGCACGGCTTCACGGCTACATTTGCCTTTTAAGCCGTGAAGATATTCATCACCGTTCTCCGCTTTTTCTTTGATGCCACAGGCGCTCTCTCTTTTTAGCCTCCCCTGTGTAAGGGGAGGTGGCGGAGGTGCGCAAGCCCTCCGACGGAAGGGTTGTTTATCTTTCCGCCGAGGTGAAGATATGCAGTCCCCATTAACGCCCTTTTTCTTGATGCAACAGGCGCAATGAAAAAATAGAAGCCTACGGCTTCTCGCTTTGCGGAAAAAGAAGCGCCGGGAATGTTTCGCCGCTTGCGAGCGGCGACCAAGGCTCCGCCTTTGGAAACCTGCAACCAGACATTCGTGCTGCTCACGAAGTCAAGAAAAAGTTTGATCAAAACTTTCACAAAACAGCGAGACGAAAACTTTCGGCAAAAGGCATACACCCCCTTTCCCCCAAAAACAACAAGGGCAGTCCCCGAAGGGACTGCCCCGTATAACCGCAGAATTACTTCTTTGCGTTTATTTTGTTGTTCTATTACTTAACAACTACGCTGAATGCGTAACCTGTGAGTTCACCGGTCTTAGCGTTGTAGTTATAGAATGCGGTAGAACCGTTTACAAGGCTTGCGAAGTTATCGGTAACCGTGCACTTAACGATCTTACCTGTTGTTGCGCTGCGCTCGCAGTTAACGATGATGAACTTAACGCCTCTTACGGTGTAAGGAACGCCATCGATAGATACGTGTGCCCACTCGCTGTTGTTATCCTTATCAACAGAGGTGAATACGCCCTGTGCGAAGGAGTTAGCAGAACCGGAGAGGTTGAATACGTTGCCTGCCATAGTAGCCATGTACTCGTCGATTGTGTAAGCAACGGGAGCCTCGTCGTCGTTCTTGCATATGATCATACCGAGGTTAGCGGCTGCATCTTCGGAACCGGTCTTAACGATTGCTGCGTTGAATACTTCTGCATCCTTACCAACGAAGATTGCGTCAACTTCCTTCTGAGCTTCGAGATCGTAGAGACCTGTGTAGCTGTACATGATGTTGCCCTTGTCGTCGGTGAAGATTTCCTTATTCTTGGTGTTAGCCGTGATAAGGTAAGTGTGATCGTATCTGAATGCACCGATTACAGAGGAATCAGCCTCGGCAAATGCCCATGTATCGATGTGTGTGCGCTCGAACGTGTGGTTCTCGGAGCACTTAGCGCTACCCGTCCAGCTGTAATTACCCTTAGCGATCTGGTCAACAGGACGGCTCATATCAATGATCATAACTGCGCTTGCGTTTGCAGCGTAGATAGATGTTGTCGATGTGAGAACGAGGCTGTCGCCGTCAGCGGGCTTACCAACGTAAGTGTAGATACCGTCTGCTGCAACGAATGTGAATACAGTCTTGTCGGTTGTTGCAAGAACAGTGTTGAGAGCAACTTCGCCGTTCTTAACAGTGCTGATCTTAGCGCTGGATACGCCGAACTTGAATGTTACAACATTATCAACTGCTCTGCCGTACATATCGACAGGATCAACTACGGAGAGTTCAACTGTACCGTCGTCGTTCTTCTTCGAGAGCGAGTAGAGGAATGTGTCTGCATGACCGTAAGCACACTCAGCCGTCTCATTTACATGAGTATTAGCACCTATTCCGAAACCGGATGTGTGGAGCGAGTTATATGTGCAAAGCTGTGTGAATACGAGCTTGCGGAGTTCAGCCTTGAAGCCGGCTGTTGCTTCGAACTTAGCCTTCATAGCGTCGTTGAAGAAGTAGCTGTACTTGATAAGGAGGTTCTCGTTGTTACCGGAAAGTGTAGAACCGGCGTAGAGAAGGTCGATGTAGTTGCAGAATGCATTGTACTCGAGCTGTGTGAAGATCTCGCCGTCGATGGACTTGATCTTAACGTCGGAGTAAACGCCTGTCGTATCTGTAAGAGCCTTAACAACGATGTTGTCGTTCTCAACTGCGAATGTGCTTACGAAAGGATCGAATGCAACAAATGCGTAGTTGGAAGCAGCTGCCTTAGGTGTCGGATAACCGAATACTACGTGGCCTGCAAGAACGAAGCCCTTGAAGCCTGCGTAACGGCTGTCCATAGCAATGGTGAGAAGGTCGTTCCAACCATTGTTGTATCTTGCAAAATAACCTGTTGTAGCAAGACCGAAGTTGTTGTTGAATGTCTTTCCGGGAACGTTGTCGAAGCCGCCGTTGGAAACGCCGTCGCCGCAAACAACGTCGATACCGTAGAGGTTATTTGCGTTCCAGCCGCCTACCTTGTAGGTAGCGTCGCCAACCTTAACGGAAGAATCCTTGTAGATACCGTCGGAAGGAGCACCCTTGGAAGCCCAAGTTACCTTCTGGTTGCTGAGAGATGTGAGCTTTTCAACGATTGCGATTTCCTGAGTATTCTCGTTTACCGTGTAGAGGTACCAGTTCCAGGAAGAAAGGTTCTCGGAGCCTGCCCAGTCAGTGATCTTACCGGAAACGCTCTTACCGCCCGTGATGCTGAATCTGTTGTTGTTCTTATCAACATTTCCTGCATAACCGATGTAGTAAGGTGTGTAAACAGCTACATCATATTCGCCGTCGCCGTTAGCATCGAATGCAACGATCTGGCAGAAGTAGTTGTCAGAGAGAGTCTTAACAGTGTCAGGTGTGCCAAGGCCTGTACCCGAACCGTTGTTTGTGCCTACGGAACCGTTGTTAAGAAGAACGTCGTATGCACTTGTTGTTGTTGTGTAGGATACCTTGTATCTGGCGTCGAAGAGCTCCTCAGCAGTTGCTTCAACGAATACGTTAGCAGAGATCTGCTTGTAGTACTTGCCTGCTGTTCTGCCGATGTTGCGTCCGTTGTAGAGTTCGATACCGGTCTCGTTAAGGATGTTGCCGTTTACATCATACTGATAGTCGTATGTGTAGAGGTCAGCCTTAGCTGCTGTGTAAAGAATGAGGTCTTCCGTGTTAACAGGAGTGCTGTTGTCGTCGTTCCAGTGGTCAACGAGGTTATAAGCCTGAGAACCGAGGGTGAGGTAAGCAGCCTTTGTTACGTCATAGTTGCCTATAACTGTCTTGCCGATTGTTCTTGTGTCACCGTAGTTCTGGAATGTCTTGGACTCGAGTTCTGTTACCCATGCGATCTCGTCACCCTCGAAGGTGATCTGATACATGTAACCGAGGCAGTTAGCGTAGTTGACCTTAACATCTTCGTCGATCTGAGTCTTCTTAGCGTAGATGTACTTGGAGTTGTCTACGGTAAGATCGGACTTAAGAGCCGCGAATGCAACGTGCTCGGAGGAAAGGAGTCTGCCCTTGTAGCCTGCGATAGAAGCAACGGGGAGGTCCGTACCTGCGGCAGTTCTGAACTGACCTGCGGAAACGAGCATGTAAACGCCTGATGTGAGATCAAACTTCTGAGCGATAGAAGAGTTATCTGCATAGAGTGCGTTGTAAAGGATTGTAGCTACAACGCCGCGAACTGCGGGCTCATCGTATGCAACGCCGTCAATGTCGTCTGTAAGACCGAGCTTGATAGCCTTGTTGATGTAGCCGTTAGGATAAGAAAGACCTGTGTAGCCGAGCGAACGAACTACCATTGTAAGAGCATCGCGATAAAGAACGTTGCCCTTAGGGTCAAATCTTACGTCGGATTTACCGACAACGATGTCATTCTCGTAAGCATAAGCGATAGCGCCGATGTACTCGTCAGACTCTGTGTCGATGTCTTCGAATGTTGTGTCATTCTCATAGGTTTCCCAGTAGTTCTTGTCAACCTTGCCGGTAAGAACACGGCCGGTGAAAAGAGCCATCTGCTCACGGGTAACCTGATCGTCGGCGTGCATATCGCCGCTTGTGCTACCCTTGAAGATGCCGAGCTTGTTAAGGCGCTCGATAGCTGTTGTGCTGTAAGTTGCCTTTTCGTCTGCTGCGTTAGCAGGAACAACAACACAAGCTACGACCGTGATAACAGTCAGTACCAGAGCAAGAATTCTCTTGAAATTCTTCATGGTTGTTTTTTCTCCTTCAAAAATAATTATTTTTTCAGATGAAAAGCTATCCCCCGCTTACCGAGCATCACGTCAATGCCGTTGGTCGCTCGCACCCGACTTAGCTGTCATCAGATGCCCTCGGGTACTGATGATGTAAGGCAAAGGGAGGACTTTCCCCTGTGCCATTATAATACCACCCCTTCTTATTTTTGGCAAGAGGTTTTTTCAACCTGTAATTATAGCGCAATATTAAACCCTGTTTAATATTATAAACGGTCATTTTCGGGACTTTTTACGGGGCAGGATATATGGCGGTATATAATAATGAAAGAAAGTTTTGTAACAATTCGGGCGGGGCAGTTTATACTTGGATTTTATTAGACTTCACCTCCACCTTTGCCTCCCCTTGCCTCGTGGGTAAGGGGAGGTGGCACGAGCGCAGCGAGTGACGGTAGGGTTGTTCACCTCTTTGCAGCCGTGAAGATATTCAGTCCCGTTCTCCACTTTTTCTTTGATGCCACAGGCGCAAAGAAAAAGTTAACAAAAAGAAACGCCGAGATCATTTCGCCGTCTGCGGACGGCGACCGCCGACGTCGGCGGCTCACGCAAGCCTTTGAAAAGGCTTGACCTAAACTTTTGTAAAAGGTTGATCAAAACTTTCAACAAAGGCGAGCCGAAAACTTTCAACAAAGGCGAGCCAAAAACTTTTAACAAAGGCGAGACCCAAAACTTTCGACAATGCGCGAGACGAAAACTTCCACAAAAGGCGCGGGCGCAGCGAGCGGCGGAAGGGTTCTCCGTCTCCTCACTTTCCGACACAAAAATGCGAGAATATCTCCCTCACTATATCCTCCGAAACGCCTCTGCCGTCAAGTTCGCCGAGCAGTTCCATCGCCTCTTCGAGGTCGGACGACGCAAGGTCGAACGGAAGTCCGATTTCAAGTGCCTCACACGCCTTTTCAAGGCAGCCCGTACTCCGCACGACGGCGGAATATCTTCTCGCGTCCCAGATAACGGCGTCCGAAAGAAGATTCGTCTTTCCGCAATCGAAAAGCTCTTCGACTTTACGCACAAGGTCGTCAAAGCCCTCTCCCGTCAGTGCCGAAACTGTAACGACATTCTCGAAATTCTCCGAGATTTCGCTCGGAACGCCCTCGTCCGCCGTCTTTTTATCACATTTATTAAGGACGGCAACCTTACATGCACCCGATTTTGCGAGTTCCGCGACAAGAGCCTTATCCTCCGCCGTAATTCCGCGCGTCAGGTCGAAAACGGCAAGCACAAGCTCGGCTGTCAAAATCGCGTTCTTTGTTCTGTCAATTCCTATCATTTCGACCTTATCGTTTGTCTCGCGAAGTCCCGCCGTATCGCAGAGGAGGAGCGTCACCTTGCCGAGTGCCGCCGTCTGTTCGAGCACATCGCGCGTAGTTCCCTCAACATCTGTGACGATAGCGGCTTCTCTGCCGACTATGCGGTTATAGAGCGAGCTTTTACCCGCGTTTGCCGCACCGCAGATAACGGTTCTGATGCCCTCGCGGACTGCCCGTCCCGCGCGATAAGTCGACGCGAGTTTTTTCAGACGCGCCTTAATATTTTCGGCGGCAGACTTCACCTCGTCCGCGCTCATCGACGCAAGGTCCTCATCGGGAAAATCTATTTTCGCATAGACGCTCGCGAGAATATTTTTAAGTCCCTCGTAGATTTCGCCTATCTCGGTCGCAAGTCTGCCGTTCATACCTCCGCGCGAGAGCATAAGCTGCGCTTCGGTCTTTGCTTCGAGCAGATTTCCGAGGCTTTCCGCCTGCGAAAGGGTCATCTTGCCCGCAATAAATGCGCGTTTTGTAAATTCACCCGCCTCTGCGGGGCGGCAGCCCGCGGTGAAACACGCTTCAAGCACCTTTTCGGTGAGCAGAACGCCGCCGTGGCAGCATATTTCGACGGTATCCTCGCCCGTAAACGAATGCGGAGCGCGATAAATTACCGCAACGCCGTCGTCAATAGCGGCAGACTCCCCGTTTTCGTTTTTCTCGCGTATCTCGCCGTAAAGCGCGGTGCGCGCCGTACATTCGGAGAGTTTCTTACCGTTTTTCGGGAAGAACACCTTCTCCGCGAGCGGGAGTGCGTCCGTACCGCTTATACGTATCATTGCAACGCCGCCCTTACCCCGCGGCGTCGAAACGGCGGCAATGGTATCCTTAACAAGAAGCTTCATATTTCCTCCTCTTTGAAGCGGGCAAAAGCCTTAGCATTTCAAAAACCTACACTATCGGGGAGCCTCCCAAAGCGAAAAGCTCCCCGTTTCTCTTTTTATTATTCCTCGTCGCTCTTCTTATCCGAAAGATAGATGACAATTCTGCGGTTATTCTCCGCGCCGATAGAGTTTGTCGAAACGCCCTCTATACCCTGAACCTCCGAGTGGATTATGCGTCTCTCGTAGGGGTTCATCGGTTCAAGCATTACGCTCTTCTTATATTTAAGCACCTTCGATGCCATATTATGAGCGAGCTTACGGAGAGACTCCTCTCTCTTTGCGCGGTAATTTTCGATGTCGATCGTAATCTTCACATAGTCCTGCTTTTCGCCGCCGACCTTTTTGTTTGCGGCAAGGCTTGCGAGGTACTGTATCGAATCGAGCGTATCGCCGTGGTGTCCGATAAGAATGCCCGCGCTTTCGCCGTTTATGCTGATAACGTGGTCACCGGCCTCGCCGTCCTTCATATCGACGGTTGCGTCGAGCTTCATATTCGAAACGAGGTCGTTTATGAAGTCGAGAGCGGCATCTGCGCCGACGCTCGGCGTTTCATAAGTCACAAGCACCTTTGCGGGCGAACCGCCTATTCCGAAAAGACCCTTTTTCGCCTCTTCGAGAACGGTATAACCGAGCGCGTCCTTTGAAGGTGCGCCGAGCTCCGAAACTGCTTTTTCAAGTGCTTCATCTACTGTCTTTGCACTTACGGTTATTTCCTTTTTCACGATAGTAAACTCCGTTTTAATTATTTTTCTTCGTTATTGTCTTTCTTGACTTCGGCGGAATCGTCCTTTTTATCATTATCCGCCTTTTTCGGCGTCTTTTTGTCGCTTTCGTCCTTCATGAGAGCCGAGGAGAGTTTTTTCTTTGTTTCCTTTTCGGCTTTTTCCTTTTCCTCCGCCTCTTCGAGTGCCTTTTTACGCGCGAGCGCGGCTTCTCTCGTGTCCTCATAGTCTTCATCGTCTATGTGGTGCAGGGAACGAACGACTTTTCCGCTTGAACCTACCTTAACGTTTCCGCCCGTTTTCGGTGCTTTCGCGTTCATTTCCTTTTCGGCAGCCTTATAATCCGCGTCGGTAAAGACGGGCATAGGCATAAGCTTTGCGAGAACGACCTGCTTGACAAAGGTGATGATATTCTTGAATATCCAGTAAACGCCGACGGCGGCGGGAAGAACGAATGCGAAATACGCACTCATAAGCGGCATGGTGTAGTCCATAACGTTATTGGAGCAACCCATATTCGCGTCCTGTGCGGACGGTGCCTGATAGGTGAACTTACGCATGAGCTTCGTCGAAACGAGCTGGAACGCGTAAACGAGAACGGGGACGATCAGCCAGAGGTAAAGAGGCTTACCGTCTCTCGGAACGATACCGAGGTTCACGCCGAACGCCGAAAAGCTCGGAAGAGCATCGACTGTCGGCACCTTATCGGCAAATCCCGCAATACCCGAAAACGCCTCGACGCCTATCTCTCTTATCTGGTCGATAAGGGGTATCGTCTGCGTTGCGTTAAGCGTCTTTGCGACTGTCGCATCGACGTTCTGCGTGATGACTTCGAGTATCTGCTTCACCTGATCGGTGCTGAACCCGACAACGTATTTAAGCGGATTGATGATGATCTGATAGAGAGCAAGAATTATCGGCATTTGGAGCAGAAGCGGGAGACAGCCGCCCATCGGGTTGAAGTTCTCCTTCTGATAAAATTCCGTGATTTCCTGCTGCATTTTCTGTTTTGTTGCGGCGTCGTCGCGACCCTTGTACTTACCTCGGATCGCCATTTCCTTCGGGCGGAGCTTTGCCTGTTTTATCATATTTTTCTGCTGTTTTATCGCAAAGGGGAGAAGCAGAATTTCGACTATAAGCGCGAAGATAAGCATCGCGAGCATATAGTTGCCCGTAAAATCGTCGAATGCGCCGAGAAGCTGACCTATCCATGTCAGTATCTTGTCAATAATCTTAATCACTTCCTTAATATTGGGATAGTTTCAAAGTGCTTTCGTTTCCGAAAACCGAGAGTTCAATCGTTCCCCGTTTTTCGTTTTTTCGGTTCCCGCTTCTTTTTTTCGGGAACAGGGTCATATCCGCCCGCGCAAAAAGGGTTGCAGCGGAGCACGCGCCAACAGGTAAGCGCAAGACCGACGAAAAATCCTCGTTTTGTAAACGCTTCGAGAGCGTAGGCCGAGCAGGTCGGTGTAAACCTGCACGTCGGGTTTCGTTTAAGCGGCGATATGAATTTTCGGTAAAAGCGGATAAGGGCTATACAGATGTACTTCATTTTTCCGTTTCGGCTTCGTTTTTCGTTTCGGATTTGGTTTTTACATCATCTTCGCCCGGCGCGTCTTTACGCCTGTCGAGCAGTCCTATTTTTGCAAGCGCGTAGCGAAGCTCGCGTTCGACATCTGCTTCCTTTGCGCCGTGCAGACCTTCTCTTGCGGCGATAACGACGAGAAATCCGCGGTGAAGAAACACGCTCCCGTCCTTTTCGACGGCTCGGTATGCTTCTCTTATTATGCGCTTTGCGCGGTTTCTCTCATGCGCCTTTCCGTACTTTTTCGTCACGGATATTCCGAGGCGGTTTAAGTACTTCTTTGCGGGGTTTGCGAGCATTATACGCTTTGCGGCGTAGTCGCGCAGGGCAAAAACAGCTATCTGTCTGCCCGTGAACTTACTGCCCTTTGCGTATGCCTTTGAATAAAGATGATGCTCCTTTATCGCAACATTTTTCAACTTCTGAAAATCCTCCTCCGTGAGGTCGCTTCCGTCATTGCTTTTTTACTGTTTTTCTTAAAAATAAATTTGTTCCGAATATCAAAAACCCCGATCTCCGTATTTGCGGCAGACCGCGACACAGGACATCGGTGGTTTTATGATTAAAAAGACGTTTTGGCGAGAATCAGTATGTGAGTCTCTTTCTGCCCTTGGCACGTCTTCTTTTGAGTACGTTTCTGCCGTCGGCAGTCTTCATTCTCTTTCTGAAACCATGCTCTTTCTTTCTCTGTCTCTTTTTAGGCTGGTATGTTCTGAGCATTATATGCACCTCCTTATACTATTATCGGAAGCGTGTTGCTTTGAAAGCCTTTTACGCTTTTACACAATGACACCCTATATTATATCGGAGACATATCCGTTTGTCAAGTGTTTTGAGGAAAAAATTTCGTTTTTGCACGATAAAATTATTTTTTCGCCGATTTTCGCTTGACTTTTCCCCTATTATATTGTAAACTTGTTTTTGTAAAACACAAAAAAAGAGAGGGAAAAAAATGAAAGGATTTTTAAGAGCCGCGCTTGTCACCGCCGCGCTGTTTGCCGTTTTTACACTCTCCGCGCACGCCGAGACGGTAAAGGGCGGGATAAAGTACGACTACAAAGGGTCTACTATCGTCGACAACGACTGGACCTTTGACACCGAGACGGGCGTTCTGACGATAACGTCGCGCACAAACGGCTACAACGAGACGGGAACGGGTCAGGACGACTACAAAAAGTACGGCGCGTGGTCGGACTACAACGACAAGATAAAAAAAGTCGTTCTCGAAGGCAGATTTTCCAAAATATCGAACAATGCCTTCCGCGACTGCAAAAATCTGACCGAGGTCGCGATGACGAAGGGCGTAAACCAGATAGACGGCTACGCTTTTGACGGCTGCGAAGCGCTCGAAACGATCTATGTGCGGCAGTACGGCAGATTTGAGGGCATGGCAGATCTGCGCAATGTCTCTCGGATAAACAAGCACATTCTTACGGGAACGGCGATAAAATCTCTGCGCCTCTCGGCAAAGGCTCATTCCTACGAAGGCGAGGACGTTCTGCCGAAAAAGGACGATCTTCCGTCGGGCATTACCGCAATTTACGGCGACGCAGACGGAAACGCGAAAAAATTCGCCGATGCAAACGGGCTTGCGTTCGAGGAGAGAGAGGACAGCGTAACGGTAACTATCCTTGACACGTCGGGAAACATCTACGAATACCGCGCACTCACGGACGGAATGTGTCTGCCACCCGAAACGGGAAGAGCGGGCGAGGCGGTTCTGCTCTATACCGACATGGAATGCAAAAACCTCTTCGACTACGACACGAACATTTATAGGAACACGACTCTCTACGCGCTTCCCGTTCTCGGTTTTTCGGGATTTGAGGCGGCGGACGGCGAAAAATCGGCTCTGCGCGCGATATTTTCGTTTTCGGGGCTTGACAGAAGCGAAATAACGGAGGTCGGCGTGATTGCGGGGCTTTCCGAATACGCCCTTGACGATTTCACCGAGGAAAAGGCAAGTCACAGGATAAAAATTTACGAGGACGGCTCCAAAATCGGCAAGACACTCGGCGTGCCGAATGGCGGCACTCAGAGCTTTGCCGTAAGCGCCGTCGGGTACGAAAAGGGCGCCGAAAGAGGCGCAAAAAACGTCGTTTTCCGCGGATACATAAGGTTCAGAACCGCGGGCGGCAAAATTCTGACCGTCTTTACGTCCGCCGTCGGAACGACGCTCGATTTCGTTTCGGGCAAAATGCCGACGGGCGACGTGCGCTACACAAGGGACGAGCTGTTAAAAGTCCTCACCGACATTTATAACGACAACGGAAAGCTGATGGTCGGCGAGGAAATAAACGTCGGCGCATACGCCTCCGACGTGCGCGGATTCTACAAAAAGGAGTCGGGCAAAGAGCCGTCGATTATCGGCATGGATCTCGCCTGCTACGGCGCGCAGCTGATGGACGCGAGCGACGAATACAAGTTAAATTTCACGAAGTCCGTAATCGACTACGTTCGTGCGGGCGGTGTCGTGACGGCGTCGTCCCACTTTGCGAATCCTCTCGGTGCCGCGGGCGGCTCATGCCGCGGGAATCTCGGCATGGACGATATGTGGGAAAGACTCATAACGGACGGCGACGAGCTGAACGCTTTCTTCAAGGAGGAACTTACCGTCAACGCAAAGTTTTTGCGCGACCTTATGGGCAACGACGTTCCGATTCTCTGGCGACCGTTCCATGAAATGAACGGCGGCTGGTTCTGGTTCTGCGTAAAGCAGGGCGACGACATCATTGACTCGCGCACTTTCCATGCCGTGTGGGAATATGTGTATAATTATTATGTAGATGAACTCGGTCTCAAAAACCTCATCTGGGTCTACTCGCCGAACAACGACACGGGCAGTCTCGTCGACGTCGATTACGCCTATCCGGGAGACGAATACGTCGATATGACGGGGCTTGACTGGTACACAAGCGGAAATTTTGAAATCGACAGCGACTCGAACGCGTATTTCACGATGATGGATCACAGAAAACCGACTGCGCTTACGGAATACGGCGGTTCGGGCGGCAAACTCGATTCTATCGCGTCCTACGAGGACTTTCACAAGATGTACGATAAGGGCATGAAGCTGACCTACGTCCTCACCTGGACGACGGAGAACTCGTTCCCGAAAGCGGGCAAGCTGAACGAGCTTATGCAGAAGCCCGATATACTTTCGCTTGACGATATGAAGCAAATTTTTACGGGATTAAGATTAAGGGGAAAATAAAATGAAAATCGAATATTATTTCAAGGATTTCAAGCCGAAAGCTCTGACGATGAGCTACGACGACGGTGCAAAATACGACAGAAAGCTCGTCGAAATCTTCGACAGATACGGTATAAGAGGCACATTCCACTTAAATTCGGGGCGTTTCGGCGACGACTGGGCGATCACGGAAGCGGAGATCCCGACGCTCTACCGAAATCACGAGGTCTCCTGTCACACGGTGTCTCACTTCCACCCCGACAGAATACCGACGGCGGCATTTGTGAACGAAATCTACCGCGACAGGGAAACGCTCGAAAAGGCGTGCGGGTACATTGTACGCGGAATGTCGTACCCTTACGGCGCATGGACGGGCGACGCGGTAAAGATTTTGCGCGCGATCGGAATGAAGTATTCGAGGACGACAAACACGACAAAGAGCTTCCATCTTCCCGACGATTTTATGATATGGAATCCGACCTGTCACCACGACAATCCGGCGCTTTTCGAACTGCTTGAAAACTTCAAAAATCTGACGGGCGCGCACCGTATGTCGCTGATGTACGTCTGGGGACACAGCCACGACCTCGACAGAAACGGGAACTGGGACAGGATCGAAAAATTCTGCGCCGAGGCGAGCGGCATGGAGGACGTGTGGTATGCGACGAACATCGAAATCTGCGACTATGTGACCGCGATGCGCCGTCTTGAAATTTCGGCGGACGGAACGATGATTTACAATCCGTCGGCGACAGCGGTCTACGCAAAGGAGAACGGCAGGGAATTCGTCATAGAGGGCGGAAAAACAGTAAATTTTGCGGAGAGGTGAATTACTGTGGCGGGCGAAACTTTCGCCCGCCTTTTTGCAATAGTCGGGGCGGTTGTGCTTGGATTATCGCTTTCTTCACCCCCGACTTAGGCTCCCTTGTGTAAAGGGAGCTGTCACCGCAGGTGACTGAGGGATTGTCTACCCGCCGCCGTAAAGTCGTGCAGTCCCCATCGGCGCCTTTTCTTTTGGTGTTGCAGGCACAAAAGAAAAGGCTTCGCGAAAAGAAAAGTGCCGAGAACATTTCGCTCTCTGCGGAGAGCGACAAGGGCTATGCGCCCTTGACCGCACTCGCCTTTTGTAAAAGGCGAGACGAAAACTTTCGCCGCATAAGGCGAGCCGAAAACTTTCAACTATGGCGACAAAGAGCTTTCTGCAAGTTTTTTGTCGCTTTTTTTCAAAAAATCGAAAAAAACTCTTGACAAAGCTATTCTGCGGTGATATAATACTCCCATAAAAAAGCGTTGATCGAAAAGAAGTACGTCTTTCGAAAGCTTCAAGAGAGCCGTCGGTCGCTGCAAGACGGCAGCAAGTAGAAAGCGGAAATACATTTCGGGAGCTTCGCACCGAACCTGTGACAAATTACAAAAGTAGGCTGCGACGGTGCGACCGTAACATCGCGGGAACGTTATTTGACGCTCCATGAGGTTCTTCCCGCAAGGGAACGGACAAAGCAGAGTGGTAACACGATTTTTTCGATAAAGTCGTCTCTGTATCCGTGTCGGATACGGGGATTTTTTGTTTTTTTACCCGCTTCCGCTAAACTTCGACTGCAAATCCCGTATCGGAACACGTTCCGTGGGGCAGAAATATATTATATCAGGAGATTTAAGAAAATGAAAAACACGAAAAAAATTCTTTCGGTTATCATGGCGGCTCTTCTCGTCGCCACAGGCGCGCTTATGGCTTCCTGTGAAAAGAAAGAGGACGGCGGCGCGTACAAGCTCCCCATCGTCTGCGGCGAAATCGGCATGAACGACACCTGCGGCGTCGCAACCTACGGCGTCGATTACTACAACCTCGGCGTTAAGGCGGGCGATATGGCGGCGGATATACTTCTTGACGGTGCCGACGTTTCCGCAATGCCCGTCGCAACAGACCCGAATCCCGCGCTTTCGGTAAACAAGACCGTCGCGGACGAAATCGGCTTCACAATCCCCGAATCCGTTCTCGCAAAGGCGGGTGACGGCGCGTCCTCGATGAACGTCGAAAGACAGAACGACGCGATTGTCTCGGACGGTGCGGACTTTACCGTCGGTATCCTCCAGCTTGTTCAGCACGTCGCTCTCGACAAGTCGAACGAGGGCTTCGTTGACGAGCTTTCCGTCAGAATGAAAGAAGCGGGCAAGACAGTCAACATTCTAAGCGAAAACGCGGCGGGCGACCAGTCGAACAACACAACGATAGCAACAACATTCGTCAGCAAGAAAGTTGACCTCATCTACGCGATAGCAACCTCCTCGGCTCAGGCGGCGGCATCGGCAACGACCGAAATTCCCGTTCTCTTCTGCGCCGTTACGGACCCCGTTTCGGCAGGTCTTGTAGATAGTATGGACGTTCCGGGCGGCAACGTTTCGGGCGTCTCCGACATCAACCCCGTTTCGGATCAGATCGACCTTATCGCAGAGCTACTCGGCAAGGACGACATCAAGATAGGTCTTCTCTACACCTCGGCAGAGGCTAACTCCGTATTCCAGATAGAACTTGCAAAGAAAGAATGCGAAGCAAAGGGCTACAAGTACGAAGTAAAGGGTATCGGCGACATCAACGACATCGAAGCGGCTTTCATTTCGCTCGGTGCGGCAGGTGTTGACGCCGTTTACATCCCGACGGACAACGTTCTCGCAAACGGTGCGGCGAACATTCATTCCGTCAACATAGGCGGATAACGCGCGGGGTGGAAAATGCTTGAAACAATAAGTGCGGGCGCATGTCAAGGCTTCATCTGGGCAATGCTTGCTCTCGGAGTATATATTTCTTTCAGACTTCTCGAATTTGCGGACCTCAGCTGTGAGGGAAGCATTACTCTCGGTGCCGCCATCGCCGCAACACTTATCTGGAAAGGCGTCAATCCTTTCCTTGCTCTCCTCGTCGCCTTTCTCGGCGGCTGCACCGCGGGCACTTTCACGGGGCTGCTCGCGACAAAGCTGAAAATACCGTCTATCCTTTCGGGCATTCTGACGATGATTTCGCTCTACTCAATAAACATTCACATAATGAGCCTCGGCAGCGGAGCAAGCAGCACCGCAAACCTTTCTCTTCTCTCTTTCAGAAACAGAAACATCTACAAAATGTTCGCGAGTCTTACGGGACTTTCGAAAGACCCCGCGTCGCTCGTTCTCGGACTTCTGTTCATCGTCGCCGTAATCGCGCTCCTTTACTGGTTCTTCGGAACGGAAATCGGCTGCGCCATCCGCGCGACGGGCGCAAACGAGAAAATGTGCCGCGCGCAGGGCATTAACACAGACAGAACAAAGATCCTCGGTCTTGCCCTCTCGAACGGTATGATCGCTCTCTCGGGCGCTATGCTCTGCCAGTACCAGAACTACGCCGACGTCAACATGGGCGTAGGCTCGATAGTTATTGGACTTGCCTCGATCATCATAGGCGAAACTATCTTTATGAGGGCAAAGGGCTTCGCGGTGAAACTTCTCGGCATTGCCGTCGGTTCTGTCATCTACCGCGTTGTCGTCGCCGTCGTCATCTATTCGGGAATGCCGTCGACGGACCTCAAACTTATGACCGCTCTTATAGTTACGGTCGCTCTCAGTCTGCCTATAATCAAGGGCAAATTTTCGGGAAGAAAGCCCGGAAATCACAACAATAAATCGGGGGGACAAAAAAATGCAAGATGATACGATGCTCGAACTTCGGGACGTTTACAAAACCTTCAACCCCGGAACTATAAACGAAAAGATCGCCATGAACGGTCTTTCCCTTAAAGTCAAAAGGGGCGATTTTATAACCGTCATAGGCGGCAACGGCGCGGGCAAATCCACGCTTATGAACGCTGTCACGGGAGTTTTTTCCGTTGACGAAGGACGCATTATACTCGACGGTATCGACATAACGAGACTTCCCGAGTATAAAAGAGCAAAGTACTTCGGCAGAGTTTTTCAGGACCCCATGATGGGCACCGCGCCGAATATGCAGATAGAGGAAAACCTCGCGCTCGCATACCGCCGCGGCAAATTCCACGGACTTCGCTGGGGAATAAGGGACAAGGAAAGAAAGATATACCGCACGGAACTCGCGCGTCTCGAACTCGGACTCGAAAACCGTATGACCTCAAAAGTCGGACTTCTTTCGGGCGGACAGAGACAGGCGCTCACCCTCCTTATGGCGACGCTCGAAAAGCCGAAAATGCTTCTTCTCGACGAGCATACGGCGGCACTCGACCCCAAAACGGCCGACAAAGTTCTTACGCTCACCGACAGCATAATCCGCACCGAAAACCTGACCACCCTTATGGTTACGCACAATATGCAGAACGCCATAGACTACGGCAACAGGCTCATTATGATGTGGGACGGCAAGGTCATTCTCGACATTTCGGGCGAAGAAAAGAAAAAGCTCACGGTTGAGAGACTACTCGAAGAATTTACAAGCGCAAGCGGTAGAAGATTCGCTGGCGACAGAGCTTTGCTCTCGAAATAAAAAAAGGGACGGCGGAGATTTCGCGAAAAACGAAAACTCCGCCGTTTTTGGAAGTATGAAAAACAAAGGAAAAATTTACATAATGAAATATACCGCTCCGCCCGCCTTTTCGGACCTTTTCGCCGAGAGTACGGACGGTGTGCATCTCACGTCCCTCGTTTTCGAAGGCTCGACGGACTGCGAAAAGCTCATTTCGGGCGCGGATCTCACGGATCCTAATTCAAATCTGCCCGTTTTCGACGATGTGCGCAGGTGGCTCGACATTTATTTCGGCGGCGGAATACCCGATTTTACGCCGAACTACAAAATCGGCAGTCTGACCGACTTTTCGGCGCGCGTCACGCTCGCGATGAATGAAATCCCATATGGCGAAACGGTCACATACGGCGAAATCGCACGGAAGATTGCGTGTGAAAAGGGGCTTGAACGTATGTCGGCACAGGCTGTCGGCGGCGCCGTCGGCAGAAATCCCATCTGCATAATCGTTCCCTGTCACCGCGTAGTGGGTGCGGGCGGGAAAATCGTCGGCTACGGCGGAGGTATCGAAAACAAAAAGGCTCTCCTTGCGCTTGAAGCGGACGTTCTCGGCAAATCGGGCGTTATTCACAAAACGTGACGTAAAAGTCGGGGACGCGCTCCGAAAAATCAAGCGGCAATTCGACAAAAATGTGCCACTCCGCCATATCGCACGTTCCTTCTTCGGGCAGGATACGTTTTATTCGTATCCCGCCCTTTTCGTCTGCGCCGAGAACCTCGTGTCCTATCGACCCACTTGTCTCCCTCAATACGACGGTTACAAGCTCGTTTTCGGCGAAGAAAGCGTCGCCGTATCCGAGTGCCGAAAGCTCCTCAGCATATGCAGAGCCGAGCCTCTTTGCAAGCGCGTCGAAATCGGTCTTGTTTTTTATTATCAGAACATACGGATATTCTTTATCCTCGTCTCCGCTGCCCGTTCTCACAATGCGATACGGGAAAACGCTGACTTCGTTTTCCGTATCCTTCCGCAAATCAGCCTCGCCCGACACGGGAAAGGTTACACCGCCCGTTTCGGCTGTTTCGTCGCACGTCTCGGCGTCAGTCCCCGCTCTCAGGCATGAGACAAACGAAAACACGAGCGCGCAGACAACGGCAAGCGCAAGTGCGGACACGGATATATATTCAAAAAGTTTTTTCATGGCGTTGTCCTCCGATTATTCCGACGACTTTTCGGGTAAATTGTTCCCTTAAATACAATTATTTACTTTTTGACGGTAGATTTTTGTCGGGATACGGTGTATAATGAAGCCGAAAAAACATTCGGGGAGGTCGGCGGAATGAAAAAAACGGCATTTTGTTTGCTTTTGGCATTTCTGTCTGTGTTCTTTTTTGCGTGCGCGGGGAACGCGGACACCGACACGACACCCGAAATCAATACCGAAACAGAAACGCATACACAGGCAACCGAAAGCACCTGTTCGGAAACGGAAACGGCGACCCCAACCGCTGTCTCAACTACGGTCGAAAGTGCGGCGGTGACGGAAACGGGAGCGGAAACGGAAACAAAGGCAGAAGCAGAGACAGAAACAGAAACCGCACCCGAAACCGCGGCTGACACAAGCGGAGAAACCGCCGAAACGGGCGAAACCGACGCGCCCGACACTCTCTACGCCGACGTTTACGGCTACATAGGCAGGAACGAGAGCGAAATCCCCGCGGAAGAACTGCGGGAAAGCGGATTTATTTGCGATATCGCGTGTGAATATGCAAACCTCCCGAAAGGGCAGATTTTCGCGCTCGAATTTTCGGAGAATTTTATTCCGAGCGAGCGGACGTCGGAGAAAAAAATCACTTTCAGGGTGAGCCTCGGCGCAAATCCCGAAAACTGCAAAACGGAAGAAGGGTCACTGCGCGTCTATCTGACCTTTGACGACGGTCCGAACCCGAAAAACACGGATCGTATTCTCAAAACGCTCGACGAATACGGCATAAAAGCGACATTCTTCTCGGTCGGCAGAAACGCAAAAGCAAATCCCGACGTTATGCGCCGTGTGGCGGAGGGCGGCCACGCGCTCGGCTGTCACTCGTTCACGCACGACTACAAGGCTCTCTATGCGGACGCGGACTCGTTCCGCGCGGAGATCGCCGAATGGGAACGCACGACGGAGGACATTCTCGGCTACATTCCGAGCGAACGTCTTTTCCGCTTCCCGGGAGGCTCGACGAACTGCAAGACCGAGGGCATAAAGGACGTTCTATGCGAGCTCGGCTATCGCGGCTTCGACTGGAACGCCTTAAACAACGACTGCTACATAAAAAAGTGTCCGAAAGATATGACGGAGGACGAATTTCTCCGCGAAACTTTCCGAAGAACTGTGGAAAACAGCCTTAAAATGAAGCACAATCCGCACATAGTCCTTATGCACGAAACCTACTCGCAGACGGCGGATATGCTCCCCTACGCCATTGAATATTTAACGGAAAAAGGCTGCACGTTCGGCACTCTCGACGAGCTGCCGTCGGGGTGGTACTATTAAAGGCAAAAAGAGCTGTCCGAGACAGCTCTTTTTTACTTGATTTTATTTGTTTTCCGCGAAGTATTTATTCACTCTTTCAAGGTTATAGACCTCAGGCGCACTCATAATCTCGTCCGCGTGTTTCATATTGTGAACGGACATTCTGTACTGCGCGTAGCTCGACCAGAAAAGAACCCATGCAAAATGATATTTTCCCGCGTTCATACTTCTGAACAATTTCATCGCGTCCTCGTTTGTGAACGTATCGACGGGACCTTTCGAATAGTCCGTACACTTGTTGCCGGGACCATACTCGCCTATGGCAAACGGCTTGCCCGTCTCCGTCAGTTTTCCGAAATCGGCTTTTATTGTGTCGCTCGGCTCTTCGTCGTCGGTGTACCAGTCAAAGGCAACGATATCGACAACGTCGTCGCCGGGGTAGCAGTACATTATCATTTCGGGGGCTCCGACGTTCGGGCTGTATACCCAGATGAGATTTTTTAGACCGAATTCTTCTGTGCAGACTTTATAAATGTATCTCCACATTCTTTCGGCGTATTCTTTCGGAACGTAAAGGGGATCCTGTCCCCAGTCGTACTGACCGACGCAGAACCAGAACCAGTTGCCGTTCATCTCATGCAGAGGACGCCAGAGAACAGGCACGCCCGCGTCGTCGAGCTTTTTCAAGAAACGGCAGACCTTATCGAGGTCGTCCTTAAAGACTTTACCTGTCGGCGTTTCGGGATTCATAACGGCTTCCCATTCGTCCTCCATACCGAGGTGACCTCTGTAATACACTTTGTCGTCGGGATTCGGAAGATGAGGGTTGCGGAAGTGACCGCAGAGCGTGACCGTACCGCCCTCTGATGCGTAGTCGATAAATTCATTTGCGAGAACGTCAAGTGCCGCGTCGTCATACTCGTTTACCGCATGGGCAATGTCAAAGCCGAGCATTGCGGGACGCTTTGCGCCGACGTTATCAAACCAGCCGAGCTCCGTCGTGACCTTATGTCCGCCGTCGCTGTACGTTTCGGACATCTGCTGCGCGACGATAAAATCGTCGCCTGCGTAAAGCTCTTTTACGAGCTTCATAAGTGATTCTTTGTTATAAGGAATTTTTTTCATTCGTTTTTCCCTTTTACCCTCTCATTTTTGCGGTTTTTACCGCTTATGCGGTATTATACCGTATGAGAAATGAAAAGTCAACCTTTTTCGGTGTAAAAAGTATTGTGCAAAATTACCGAATTATTCCGCGTTCTCGTCGGCGATCCGCCGCTCCTCCGTCGCCTTTTGGAGCATCATATCCTTAACCTTCATAAGTCTTGTAAGATTTCCGCGCTCGTTCTCTTCGAGCTTCATTTTTATCGTCTTTATGCCCGAAAGGTACTGCGGCATCATTATATATTCAAGCGCGTTTACACGCCTGCGAGTTCTCTCTATCTCCTCGGCGAGAAGCATAGCCGTCTTTTCAAGTTCCGCCATACGCAGAAGATCCCGTCTGACGTCGGCAAGCTCGCTCACCGCCGTGTCAAGCTCGCCCGACGTGAACGCCATACCGTAGCTCGTGCCGCCATCTTTGCTCTTTATATCAAATTCGGGGACGGTCACGCTCATCACGTTTCTGTACTTAACGTCGATATCGCCGTCACCCGCGGGAATCACGAGTGCCTCGGCAAGCATTTCGGGACTCATAACAGCCGCCGCGACGGAAAAACTGCCGTACGCTGCCGCAAGCGACCTCTCGACCTTTTCGCGAAGCTCTCTGTCCTCGCGGACGACCTCCATAAAGCGGCGCATAAGTTCGTCGCGTTTGTCTTTCAGCAGTTTGTGTCCGCGTCTCGCGGTCTCGTATCTTGCGCGGAGCTTTTTAAGCTCCATTCTCGTCGGATTTACTCTTATCTCCGCCACTTTACCGCCTCACCTCGCTTCACTTTGCGCTTTTCTTCCAATATTTTTCGATAAGCTCGGGTTTTATTCTCTTCATCTCGCTCTTCGGAAGTATCGAAAGAAGCTCCCAGCCGAGATCAAGCGTCTCCTCTATCGTGCGATCCTCATAGAACCCCTGACCGATATACCTCTCCTCAAAAGCGTCGGCAAATTTTGCGTAAAGCCTGTCAACGGGCGTCAGCGCCGCCTCACCGAGAACGACCATAAGCTCCTTTGCCTCTTTTCCGCGCGCGTCCCAGCTTGAACTCACCGTTGTCGACGGCAACGAACGCGCGATAGCGCTCTACCGTAAAATGGGATTTGAG
>CAKRPQ010000002.1 GCA_934385225.1 uncultured Eubacteriales bacterium | reverse complement strand
TAATTATATACCGCCTGCATATGACGATTACGTTAGCTTGCTTATGGGGAGTCAAAGTGTTGAAATTTACTATAAAAAATCGTCTTTTTCGGGAGATGATATTATATATCTTAATAAATTCAAAAATGATATACTCGATATTTATAATTATTTCTGCGTTGAAAACAATTTTCCGTGCCCATACGGCGCGGGCGGTGAAGCATTAAAGATTTACATTACGAGTGGAATAAATGACAATGGCAGAACGCACCCTGCATCAAGCGGAGGAGGATCACTTATTGAGATAAAGGAAAGCCGTGCTAAAAGCGATCTTTCGGGGCAAACGATAGCGCACGAGTTTATGCACGCAATACAGAATACATATATGTATTCGGGTGAGGCAAATTGGGTTGATGAATCGACTGCAACTATGGCGGCAATGGTATATCTTTATGAAAAAGACAGATATGTATTTTATGACGGTCGAAACTTTAATGATTTCAGATACTATATGAATGAGTATATACAAAACTACAATAAAACCTTGTCCGAAAATCACCCTTACGGAGCAATGCTGTACCCGCTGACCATATACCAGGACTGCGGAGGCTGGAACGCGATTAAAGAGATATATGAGAACAAGAAGGCAGGATTTAACGATATTCTTTCTTTTGGCATGAATGTCGGAGAAACTTATAGGCAAAGATTTGTCAGAATGAGTGTTTACAATACAAAACCGAAAACATTTTACTCTGCTGCATTAAATATTAACACTTGGCCTACTGTTTCTCCCGAAACTGCTTCTTTGACAAATGCAACAAGCAGTACAGTCAATAACATGGCAAATAAATATTATAATTTTTCTGCCCCGTCGAATATGGGAACGTTGAGATTAAAAGCTGTATCAAATAGTGAGCATATTACATTTACCGCTACTCCCGACCGGTCTTATGACGACAGAGAATACGGAATTAAAAGTAAAGTGTTCACGTTTGATAATTTTGGAAGCACAAGCAAACCTCACACTATCGCTGTTACAAATACAATAGTAGGTGAGAACATGAGAGACGAATTCAAAATACAGAGCTTTACACTCACACCCGAATTTGTTTGATTTACCGAGCCGACTTTACAGACCGTAACAGGTAGGCAAAAAGGAACACCGTATGAAACACAATTTTAGAAGAACACTCACAACTACGCTTGCATTTTTTGCGATGCTTCTCTCATTTGCGCTCTTTGCCTACGCCGAGAGCGGCGAAACGGAACGCGAAACCTTCCGCGGACGCATTTTTTCGAAGGACGATATTGATGTGTCGGGGATAGAAATCAAAGTTTATTCGTCGGTTCTTACGGACGATGACGGGAACGGTATGTATCTGTATGATGAAATCTTTGTCTGGTCCGTTTATACCGATATAAACGGTTACTTTGAGTTTGAAAAGCCGTCGGAAATATGTACTTATGATGTCGTTATGGAAACTATACCGAGCGGATATGGGCTGAATTCAAGTTTTAATTCGCTTGAAGCGGGAGAAACTTACGATGAAAAGGAACTCAAGCCTGTCGCGGAAGTGCGCACCGAATTTGATCAGGGGTTCATTACGGTGACGCTGTTCGATGCCGACGGAAAAGTCCTTAACGCAATTTACGAGGATATTCCGAACATAGGATACATAAAGGGGAGCATTATTTCGCGCGATTATTCGGTCAAGGAGTATGAAAGTATTAAATCGTTCGATACATACGTCTATTCCGGAGTTATAAAGGTCGGTGATAAAGAGTTCCCGTACAGTCATGAACGCGATTTTTCGGATTATACCGTTCTTGAAAAAGCGAATTTTCTTTGCAGCGTAGGCGAGATAACCGAGAGCGAGAAGTATAAATGTTATGTGGAATTTTTGAATGATCCGAATCCGCCGCATACAGAGATGTGCGGGACATGGATAGAAAGTTATATTGAAGAATATAAAAGCAGAACGGGAGGATATGCCGAGATTGATTCTGCAAATTCTGCAACGCCTCCGTATGATACGGTTTACCCGATTGTTATAGGAAATGAAATCGTAAATGTGTGTTATACCGCGTCGTCGTTTTCGGGTAGCGACGAAACCTATCTGACGAATTTTTTCGCCGCCGTCGAAGATATTTATACATATTTTTGCGTCGAGAACGGATTCAAAGAACCGTATGGACCTAAGAATTCGGGTGACGCGAATTTTTCGACATTCAAGATATTTATAACGGACAGAGTGGGAGAAAACGCAAGCGGCACGACAAAGCAATATTCGGAGGGCGCGTCCTGCATATGGATAGGTGAAACCCGCGCCAAAAGTTCTCTTGTAAAACAGACATTATCGCACGAGTTTTTTCATGCGGTAACACTTGCATATAAACCTGACGGAGCATCTCTTTGGTTTATGGAATCAATTGCAACAATGGCATCTATGGTTTATCAGTACGACAGAAATAATAATATTTTTTCGAGCGACGCCATGTTCGGTTATTATAAATCCGTCATACAGAAGTATACTTCTAATTATAGAACGAGCTTGCAGCAAATTGACCCATACGGTGTAATGTTGTATCCTCTTTGTGTTTATCAAAAGTATGGCGGGTGGAGTGCCATTGAGGAAATAATTCTGAACAGAAGCGCGGGATATTCCGATCTCGGCTCTTTCGGAATAGGCGGTAATTCCGCACACGGTTATGATGAAAAATTTATCAGAATGAGTGTGTGCAATGTATACCCTGCGTATAATTATGATATTGTTTCGAATTCGTATAATATGAATGAACGATGGCCGAAAATAAGTCCGAGTTCGGGCGTTGTCGGCTCAAACATTTCAAGTACCGTAAATCCTATGGCAAATATGTATTATCAATATTCTGCTTACTCAAATGTAGGTACATTGACGTTTATTTCCAATGCTGACGATCAAGTTGTGTTGACAGGAATAACAAAGGATAATGCGAGCGGAGTACAATTTAATAATCGAAATAAAAAGTTGATAATAACAAACTTCGGTTCGGAAAATATAAAAAAATGCACGGTAGCGGTGACAAATGTCGGTGCTGCGACTGCTTCGTTTTCTATTAAATCATCACTTGAATAATTTTTTAGTCGGAAACGGGCAGACAAAAAATAAAAAGGAGCAAAGTATGCAACACAGACACGGAAGAAAACGCATAACCGCACCTGTTCTCGCTCTATTTATCGTTCTCGTCTTATCTCTTTCCGGCTGTTCGCGCAGGGTAGAATATTTAATAGATTATGTTCAAAGTCATTGCGAAAATACAAAATACAGCATACTGATCAACGTCAAAATCCCGAAGCTAAAATCAAATTCCGTGCATACAGAGGAGATAAACAAAGAGTTCAGCGATTATTACCTTGACATTTATAACAATTTTAAGACAAAATTAGTTGATAGACTGGATAAAGGATATCTCAATTGCACAGGTCTTACTCTGTATGGTGTGTGCGGAGAACTTGATGATTTTCTCTGTATAACCGCTTTTGAGAAACGGCATGGTACAGCTCCTACAAAAATTTCCGTAAAGAGTGCTTTTCTTGACCTTAAAGAGGATAAGCTTTATAATACGGAAGAATATATGAAGAAAGTCGGCATAACTCCGCCGAATATGGATTTTATTAAAGAGCGGTACGGTGAGAACCACAACATTATATGGATAAAGACGAACGGATTGTTTTTCCTTAACGGTGAGCCTATTCTTGTCATTCAGTTTTATACCGAGGACGAGGATTGTCTGCCTTCCGAATTTAAGCACACAACGTTTTATAACTGCAATACGGGAGGCTGGGCGTACATAACTGATATTGATGATGATACTCTGCTATGGTTCCAAAAATACGCCGTAATCTACTAAATAAGGCACAATAAAGATAAATAAAAGGGGCTGCCCCAAAACTCAATGTTTTGGGGTAGCTCTAAATTTTTATATGGTTTCGTAATATCGTTTTTCAGGATATGGATTTCAATATCCGAATGCTCCGTTTACGTCGTTCAGATAAAGCGCGTCGTAAAGTACGAGATCCTGGTCGTTTGACCACGGGTCAAAGAACTCTCCTCTTATTCCGTTCAGCTTGTACGGATATACGCAGGCAGCCGAGCCGCGTCCGTCGTCACTGATAAGGCACATACAGTTTCTGATGCACTCTTCGGCGTTGTCAAGCCATTCGGTTTCGTGAGACAGTCTGCTGTACGCGATATAAGAGCGGGCTGTAAGACAGCTGAGGTGATGCGGAAGAGTATCGCCCATTATTCTGTTTTTGCCGAACCAGAAATCGTCCCGGTAACGTATCGCTATTTCGTTAAGATGGAAGCTCGGCTGATGTCCCGAAAAACGCGCCAGGCACTCCATATGCATTTTCGCTTCTTTTATGTAGTGTTCTTTGTCATCGCAAAGAAGTCCCATTTCGGAAATGTGAGTTACGGCAGGCGTTGTGATTGGGGTCGGAGTAATCAAAATACATGCTGTCGAAATCGTTGTCGTAGATAAGGAAAGCACCGTAAAGCGGGCTTTCGGGGTCAAGACACTGCTGCTTGCGGACGATAAAACGCACGCGATTTTCGAGCAGTTCCGCAAACGGGATTTTTACCATAATATCTGCCCATGTCGTGTATTCTCCCGATTTCACTTTGAAGCGATGTTCGCCTGTGATGCTCGGTTTATATGTGACCTTATAGACACCATTGCCCTCGGCGCGGACGTCGATAACTTCGCCACGGCAGGATACTTCTGGCATATTGCGGCATTTTATTGTGAGTTCTATGTCCTCGCCCATAAATACGGTGTAGTGTTTCGCTTTTATATCAATATAGTGCTTGTACTCGGACAACTTTGCGAAGAAATCGTCGTTTCCCGTGTGACGGAAGACCTCCCAGCTCAGTGTGTAGCTTTCGCCGTTTTTGAGAAGCACGCTCGTCGGGCAAAGGATGAAAATTCCGCGGTAGTTGTCTCCGCAGTTGTTCTGGCAGTAGCAGTCGATCGATCCTTCGGTAAAGAAAAGACCGAGATTAAGATCGGAGTCACCCATTTTCAGCGCGTTTACCCACGCCGTGTCGTGACCGCACCAAATGTGCGTGTTGCAGTGGCGTACCATACATTCGTCGGCGGTCGTGTAGCGGTCGTTGAACGGAAATTCAATGCCGAAATTGTCGCGGTTCACACAGAGAACGGTGCCCGAAACGTTAGTTATAACGCAGCTTTCGGAAAAATTCCCGTTTTCGAGGAATCTGCGTATGAAACGCACGGATATTTTATCGTTTTGATATATACTTTCGCCGCCGTTTTCGTCGTAATCATATGAAACGAGCTTCATTTCACGGTTGTGTATTCTGCCCCATAGTCCGCCGGTGGAACACCAGTTCATACCGTTTTCGTCATCATTGAGCGTAATTTTGCTTACGCACCCCGAGACATCGTCGACGGATATGTTGTAGATTTTGTTTTTCATATTCGTTGTTCTCCCTTTATTTTAGGCTTTTGTGATATAATCATATCATCGCGGGATAATTTTGTAAATGGACTTTTTCATTATTACCTTGTACAAAATCGTTTTTGGGGAAAATATTTTTTATCGCCGCAAAAAACGAAAAAATCCCGCGGCAGTTTCGATAAACTGCCGCGGGAGGCTTGAATTTTGTCTTTGTTATTTGTAAAAATCAATTATTTTTTTCATATCTTCAAAGCGAATATCCTTGTCGATTTCGGAGAATACGCCCGCGATGTAGTTATTTCCGCCTAAGGTAAAGGTGCATATGAGACATGAATTGTCCTCTGCCGCCGTCCCCGTTTTCAATCCCGTGACGGACGGCTCATAGTAAACGTCGTCCTCATGGAGCATACGGTTTGTATTTACCCACGTGTTCGTGTGACCGCTCGCGTATGTGACGTTGTCGCTTTCAAGGCACGCATACTTTGTAATTATCGGATTTTTCGACGCGGCGAGCGAAAGGAGAGCCATATCTTCGACTGTCGAATAGTTGTCGGGGTCGTAAAAGCCGTCGGGAGAGGTGAAGTGACTGCCGCACATTCCGAGCCTTTCCGCGTAGTCGTTCATATACGCGACGAATGTGTCGACAGCTTCACGAGCCCACGCTTTATTTCCCGCGAGTTCTTTGCCCGCCGCCGCCGCGAGCGCGTATGCCGCGTCGTTTCCCGACGGAAGAAGCATTCCCTCTATCAGCATTTCGACCGTCAGCGTGTGATTGCGCCGCACAAACGCGAGCGACGAATGTTCGTTTACAAGGTCAAGCTCGTCACCGGGCGTGATCTCGGCGTCCGTGTCGAGGATTTCGAGCGCGCAGAGTATAGAAAGGAGCTTTGTTGTACTCGCGGGGTAGAGAACTTTGCCCGCGCCGCGCGCAAAAAGCATTTTTTCGCTGTCCGCGTCGCAGACAAAAGCCTGTGCGGCGGCAATTTTCGGATATTTTGATACGTCGTCGGGAATATTTTCGATTGCCATTGCGCCGATTGCTCCGTCCGAGTGAAGCACGGCACTTTGCCTGCCCGAAAGGCTCGCCGTTCTGCTTTTACAGGATAAAAGCGACAGCGAAAATGGGAAAATTATCGTTAAAACGAGAAGAAGGGTTGACAGTGTTCTTTTAACCATTGAAAAATCCTTTCGGGCGGACGGTTTCTGCCGTCCTTTATTATTTTGCCAAGGGAAACGTGAGAATGACCTTGAAGAGGTCGCCGTCTGTCACGACGTCAAGCGTTCCGCCTTGAAGTTCGGCGAGGCTCTTTGCAATGGAGAGCCCAAGACCGCTTCCGTCGGTGTGTCTTGACGCGTCGCCGCGCACGAAACGTTCGGAAAGTTCCGCCGAGTCAAGTTTCAGTTCATATTTTGAAGTGTTTCTGAATATCGCCGTCGCTCTGCCTTCCTGGGCATAAAGAGAGATGTAAACGCGGGTGCCTTCGAGCGCGTATTTCGCGATGTTTCCGAGCAGATTGTCGAATATTCGCCACATATGCCTGCCGTCCGCCATTACGTTCGCGGTGCCGTCGGGTTCGCGGATTATCATTTCGAGTTTCTTTTCGTCAAAGCGTTCCGCGTATTCGCCCGCCGCCTGCGTGATAAGCTCTCCGACGTCGAGCAGAACGGGTTCGCATTTGAGATTACCCGTTGACGCTTTCGACGCTTCGACAAGATCCTCCGTCAGTTTGCGGAGCTTCGCGGACTGCCTTTCGAGAATCTCCGTATATTCGCGCATTTTCGTTTCGTCTGGCTGTTCTTTCTCCTGTTCTGCTTTGAGGAGCGCGGTGTAGTTCACGATTGAGGTGAGCGGTGTTTTCAGATCGTGCGATACATTCGTTATAAGCTCCGTTTTGAAGTGTTCGCTGCGCGTTCTCTCCTCTACCGCCGCGGACATTCCCGCTCTGATGCTTCCGAGATATTCGGCGTGGCGGCGCAGAGAACCTACAAGGTGTCGCTTGTCCACCTCGTGAGAAAGATCGCCGTGCGCGAGCTTTTCCTCGTCTTTCATAAGACGGTTAAGCCCGTATGCGCGGTAAAGCGAGTATGCGGCAAGAACGTCCCAGATGATTATCATGAAGAACACACCTGCACCGCCGTCATCGTTTGCGACGGCAACGAGTATTCCGCCGAGGATCATGGCGCAGACGAGCATAAGTATCGTTTTCGCGTAAACGCCGAGATTGCGGAATATTTCCGAAAATCCGCGTCCGATTAAACGGAGCAGCCTGAACAGTCCTTTTATTATATACCATATTACGGTATTTGTAAACAGTTTTTTCGTTTTTATTCTTGTCGAAGTCGTCATAAGGAACAGGATAAGGAGCGCGGCTAGCGCAAACGACGCAAGAAGCACGATAATAAACGATATAAGAATGCCGTTTGCACGGTATGTCGGCAACTCCGAGAAGAGCACCGCGGCGGCAGCGACAATGGCGCAGTATATTACGATAAGGAGGTCATACGGTATTATGTCAAAGAAATTTTCGCAGACTTCGCCGCCCGAAAAGCTCTTTTTGCCGGCCGACGCAAGGAGGAAAATAAGGAGAACAAGACTTATAAGAACACTGACGGCGGCTGTGGCGGGAATTGCGACCTTTGCGCCGTAAGCGGTTTTGATGAGGTTGTCCGTCACCGAAATATCGTCCTTTGTGAAGTATTTTTCGGGGATCGAGAGGGTAATTCTGTATGTTTTTCGATCCGATATCGTCCGTCCCTCGGGATTTATTTCGTAAATATAAGGAGATTCTCCATTGTATATATTGAACGAATTTTCACTGTCCGAGTACGTCACATAGGTGTATGTTTCCGTCACGCTGACGGACGATTTTTCGCCCTTTTTGCCTACGTTCGAGGCGACGATTTTGCCACTTTCGACGTCGTATATTTCGTAGAGAATGTTGTTCCTTTCGGCGTTGCTCTCAAAAAATTCCGTGGAATGATAGTATCTTCTTCCGTATTCGTCGACTTTTTGGTAGAGGAAGCTGTCGAGCGCGTCGGAGCGTATCGTGTCAAGAGGTCTTGTGTAAAAACCGCCGTCCGCTATGGCAAATGTAAGCGCGGTGAAAAAAACCGACGAGACGAGTGTAATGCAGCAGAGAATGAACGCAAAAGCTTTGAACACAAATGTTTTTTTCATTTTATTTCGTACTCCCTTCAAGTTTGTATCCCTGACCCCAGACGACTTTAAGGCATCTCGGCTCGGCGGGATTTATCTCTATTTTCTCGCGCAGATGGCGAATGTGAACGGCAATGGTGTTTTCCTCACCTATGGGAACCTGTTTCCAGACGTTTTTGTAGATTTCTTTTGTCGAAAAGACCTCGCCGGGGTGCGACATAAACAGACGCAGAATGTCGTATTCCGTTGCCGTCAGAGTGATCGGCTCGCCGTCAACGGTTACCGTCCGCTTTTTTACGTCAAGGTCAATATTTCCGACAGATATTACGTCAGCGTTCTCGGTTTTTTTCGCACCGCCGAGCATGGTATAGCGCCGAACCTGCGAGCGCACCCTTGCGAGAAGTTCCGTCGGGCTGAACGGCTTTGTCACATAGTCGTCGGCTCCTATGTTGAGTCCGAGAACCTTGTCCGTGTCCTCACTTTTTGCCGTCAGAAGAATTACGGGGATGTTGTATTTTTCGCGCAGGTGCTTCATCGTCGTTATGCCGTCCATGACCGGCATCATCACGTCGAGAAGTATTAGCGAAATATATCCGCTTTCGTTTTCGAGTATTTCGAGTGCCTCTTTTCCGTTTTCCGCCTTTATTACCTCGTACCCTTCGGACGTCAGATAGATTTCGAGAGCTTTAACAATGTCGTTTTCATCGTCGCAGACAAGAATTTTGTTCATTTTGCACCTCTTACTTGTTTGATACCTATATTGTAACAGAAATTTTCTTAAAATAAAAGTACTTAAATTCTTAAAAAAATATTAACCGTTTTTTTGCGGCGGGTGTTGATTTTGCTTCCATAATATGCTATAATAAAATATATATATCGCTATACAATGACAGAGAGGATAAAATAAATGAAAGGATTACGAAAAACAGCCGCATTTGCGGCGACGGTTCTGCTCGTGTGTGCCGCACTTGCGCTTGCGGTACATGCCGAGAATGTCAGCGGTAAATTCTTTTACGGACTTACAAAGACGTTCAATGAGGACGGAAGTATAAAAAACAATTACGTTCCGACAGACAACACGAGCGACGCGCATTTTTATAAGATCGTCGATAACAGCTGGTCGCTTGATACCGAAACGGGTATTCTTACGATAGTTTCAAACGATACGGTATACAACGAAACGGGGTCGGGCGGAACGCAAAAAATATCGGAAAAGTATGGCGGCTGGTATAAATACAGAAACCTCGTTAAAAAGGTCGTTCTTTCGGGCAATTTCGGCAAAATATCGAATAATGCGTTTTCGGGTCACGAGAATCTTGAAGAAATAACGATAACGCAAGGCATTTCACAGATAAACGCAGGTGCTTTCAAAAATTGTAAAAATCTGCGCAGCGTGACGATAGAGGGGTGTGTTCCCGTCGACGGACTTGCGGATATGCGTTATATCGGAAGCGCGTCGAATATGCCGAGTGAGATTTTTGCGGGCTGTGTCAAGCTGACAAAAGTTCGTGTCGACAGCGGTGTGCAAAACATTTCCGATACCGCTTTCCCGTCTACCGTTACCGAGATCTGGTGCGAAAAAGGCTCCGCCGCGGACGCTTTTGCCGCCGAAAAAGGACTTTCGGCGCGATATGTTCCGAAAACTTTTCTCCTGACTACGGTCTTTGACGGGAAAGTCTTGAAAAAAACATATCTGACGGGTGTCAAACTCAATTCTGTTAACAGATATGCTTCGGACGATGCGCTTCTCTACTTCAAGGACAGCAGCTTTACCGAGCTTTACGATTTTAGCGAATACGAAACGGGCGATCTGACGCTTTACGCGAAAAAGATAATAGTTTTTGAGGGTTACAGCATAAGACTTGAAGATTACAGGGGACTTCGCTCCGTTTACCGCTTCCGAGAGGACGCGGGAGAGATAGAGGCGGGCGGCTATGAGGTTTCTTCGTATGGTATAATAACTTGCAGAAGCGATTACGTTCTTGACAGCTTTGACGAAAATTCCGCAGGCGCGAAAAAGATAGAAATTATGCGCGACGGCGTTTTTATCGGCAAGATATGCGAAAAATTTGAGAACGGGAGTATTCGTTTTGCCGCGACGGCAACTGGTTTTGAGGGCGGAGACGAGGTTATGAAGGCGACCTCAACCATAGTTTCAAGGGCGTATGCGACGATAAAGAACCACACGACGGGCGAAACGTTCAGCGTGTATACCATGGCGAGCGGAAGTACGCTCAGAAAAGCGTGCGAAAGGTACTTCGGACAGGGGCTTGACAAGATCGAAACGGAAGCGCACAACGCTTTTGCAAGCCGCATACTCTCCGATACGCGCGGAAAGGGCAACTCCGTCAGATACTCGCGCGATGACCTTATGACGGTTATGAAGAATGTTTATAACGATAATGACCACGTCATTATGGGAATGCAGGCGAATAAAGATTTTGACGATACACTTGAATATTTTAGGTCGGGAACGGCATCGGGCAAGGAAATGAGCATAATAGGCATAGACCTTGCCGACTACGGAATACAGCTCGAAAGTCTTACCGATCTGCAAAAGGACAATTACATAAAGAGTCTTGTAAAATACGCGCACGAGGGCGGCATCGTAACCGCGTCCTCTCATTTCGATAATCCCGCGGGGACAGGCGGATTCGTGCCCGGTACGAAAGGCGCAATGCGTGGCTGGCTCGGCTTTGAGGACGCATGGGAGGAGCTTCTCACGGACGGAACTGTGCTTAATACGAAGTTCAGAGAAGAGCTTGATCTCGACGCCGAATTTCTGCTGATGTTAAAACGAAACGACGTTCCCGTTCTCTGGCGGCCGTTCCACGAATTCAACGGCGGCTGGTTCTGGTGGAGCCCTACGCAGACTATCTACAACTATACTGTCGACGAAAACGGCATTGTTACGCCGGGAACGAAAAAGGCGCAGAAAACGCTCGATTCGTCCTACTTCATTCGCCTCTGGCAGTACGTTTACGATTATTATACGGACGTTTACGGACTTGATAATCTTCTGTGGGTCTATTCGCCGAACGCGGGAAATGACGCTCTTTCGGCGTCGTGTTACCCAGGGGACGATTATGTCGATATGGCAGGATACGATATATACGGAAGTGCCGAGGCTACCGCCGTTTCGTCCTATAACGTTCTGAAAAAGGTTGCGCCCGAAAAGCTGTTCGCATATACCGAATACGGCGTTTCGTCGCGCGTCCCGAAGGGCGGTAACGAAAAAATGGCAAAATACGCATATGACGAGCTTATCTCATGGCGTGACCGTTACGGTATGAAAACGGCATATATTCTGACCTGGACAACTCCATGGTCCTTTGCATATTCGGATGACAGCGACGAGATCATCTCAAAGGATTATTTCTATTCTAAGAACGATGTCTTTGAGCTTTTCAAAGCACTCGAAAAATAACATAAAAAAAGCGACGGAACACCGTCGCTTTTTTATGTCATTTTTTCTTTTTTGTCGGAAACAGAGCGCAGCCGTTTTCCCGCAGAAACTCTATTTTGTTCCTGAGATGTTCTTCGGGGCAGCCGAGGTCGGCGGAAAGGCACTTTACGCACATATATTGGCGCGCCTGCCTGCTTACGAATTTAAGATGTGCGCCGATGTCGTCCGCATCGAGTTCCGCACCGCATTTTATGCACTTTGCCACGTTATTTTGCGTCTTTCAGACTAACGCGTAAAAGCTCGCAGGAGTGAGGTTCAATGCCGGTTCCGGGATAGTAAATTTCGTTGTTTATATCAAATTCTTCTCCCGTCCAAACGTTTCTCATGTGAAGTATCTTTCCGCACGAGCGGTCGATTCCGAGGTGAGCTGCCATAAATGAGAGGGAATATTTTGTTGCCGTTGTGTCGGAGAGATTGATAAGCAGTACCGCGGTGTCGCCGCCGTCAAGAAGTCTGCATACAGCCGCCGTTTCGGTGTTTTCGTCCGATATTTCGGCTGTGAACGGCTGTCTTGCCGCTATGTCCTGATTTATCGCGATTACTTCCTTGTTAAGAATGATCTTTTTTGTTTCCTCTGTCATATTTCGCACGTCGCAGCCGAGCATAAGAGGCGAGCCGAAGAGAGACCATATGGAAAAATGCGACTTGTATTCTTCAAAGGACATGACTGTGGTTTCCCGCGCGACGTGTCCTTTGCCGTTTATGCCGACAACGAGCATATCCATATCGTTAAAGCAGCCCTGACCGTTTGTTTTGAAGAGACCGAACTGTCTTTGCGTAAGTTTTTTAATGCTTCCCCAGCTGTCGAAAATGTCGCCTGTCGAGCGCCACATATGCGCGCCCGTTGTCTTGATCCAGTTTTCGGAGCTGTCCGCACCCCAGTTGCACGCGCTGAAAAGAATGTCGCGACCGCAGTTCGCAAGGGCAAGTCCCATGCGGCGGTAGAGGATTTCACCGGGAACATTCCTGTCTCTGAAACAGTAGTCGTATTTGAGGAAATCGACACCCCATTCGGCAAACGTTACCGCGTCGTCGAATTCGTGTTCAAAGCTACCGGGGTAACCCGCACAGGTTACAGCACCCGCGCACGAGTACATACCGAATTTAAGTCCCTTTGAGTGAACGTAGTCGGCAACATACTTCATGCCGTGCGGAAATTTTTCGTGATCGGCGACAAGTCTGCCGTTTTTCCCCCTCGTCTTTTCGGACCAGCAGTCGTCTATGACGAGATATTCGTATCCCGCGTCGAGAAGCCCCTCTTTTACCATCGCGTCCGCTGTTTCGAGTATCAGATTTTCACTTATGTTATGCCCGAATGTGTTCCAGGAATTCCAGCCCATCGGCGGTGTTTTGACTATCATAAAAGAAATCTCCTTTTCTTTTTTTATAATTAAACCATATTTTTATAAAAAAGTAAATGGAATAAAGTCTCTTTTGTATGCCATTTTGTAACTTTTTTAGAGGTCGCGAGCGATGAAAACAGATCCGTAAAAAGATTGTCCCGCCATATTGCCGTCGTATAGCGCATAGGCTTCCTTTCGGACGAAAAAGAGTAAAAACCGTCGTACTGCGGGATCGGTGCGGGGATTATGCGTGAGGACATAAAACGGTCACCGTCGTCAAGGAGTCTCGCAACGGCTGTCACGTCCCATATGCACCTGCTCCATGCCATTCCTTTGGCGTATTTCTCCGCCTCGTCCACAGTGGTTTTCACGAGATAGTCGCAAAGGGCGTTCTTCCCCGAAAGGAAGTGACGCAGTTCGGGTCCTGTTGTCGTGAATGAACTGACAACGCCCATGCACGGGAGAAGAATGAGAGGAACGGAACAGCCCGTAACTATTCTCGCGGCGGAGACGTCCTGCTTCATATTGAATTCTCTCGTGTGTTCCCAGTGCACGGCATTACCGCCGAGCCAGACGACGACGGTGTTTTCGTACATTACGTCGGGAGCTTTGAGAATTGCCGACGCAACGTTCGTTACCGCGCCTATTGCGACGATGTAAAGGGGATCTTTGGCGGAATGTTTTTCCGCCTCGCCGATAATGAAGTCAGCGGCGTCGCTTCGGACAGGCGTCTTTTCGTCCGCGAGGAATTTCTCCGAGCCTTTGTACACGCGCGGTATAAGATCGTTTCTTTCCGCAAGCGACAGGATTTTCAGAATTTCGTCATAGCTTTTTTCCATTCCGTCGGCAGGCGAAACGCTGCGCGAATTTAGAAAAGGAGCGGCACAGATGCCTGCGGTGCGCAGTTTTTCGCCTTTTGAAAGCAGATATGCGAGTGCAAATCCGTCGTCGATCTCGTTGTATGTGTCGGTGTCGAGAATGACGTCGATCCTCCCGTTCGGAATTTTCAGTTTTGCGATATAATTTTCATCATACATCGTTTTTCTCCTTCTCGGATTTTATCAGATTGAGTGCGCCCAAGGCAAATCCGACGAATCGGCAAGCCATATCTTCGTCGCTCGGACAGAGGTCGCATTTTTTTGCCGATTTCGCATAGCTTTTGCCATCATCTTTCAGTATTTTTTCGAGCAGAGGTATGCTCTCTTTGTCACGCAGGCGACCGACAAGAATGAGTGCTTTTATGCTGCCGCATGTGAACGTGCTTCCGATGCTGTAAGCACTGTAAAGTTTTTTGACGGTGTGAACCTTGTATTCGGGCGGACGGGAAAGAATTGCGCGGAGCATCGGCAGACACCGCGTGTCGCCCGCAATTCCGAGCGCAAAAGCGCAGTTCTCGGCAAGGCCCCTGTTTTCCGAGGATAGGTTGCCCGCAAGAATGTTCTTTGTTTCGGTATCACACCGGATTTTTACGCTTAATATGGCGGGTCCGGGTTCGTCCGATGAAAGAGCCGATATCAGTTCTTCGGCGTTTTCGGGCAATTTGTAAGGTGTCGGTTTCTTTCCCATAGGGTAATTGAGGTCGCATATGCCGAGGTCGTTTTCTTCGCCCCGACAGCCTGTAACGCGCAGTTTGTCCGTTATTTTGCCGTAGTCAAGGTCGCGCACGTCTTTTCCCTCGCGCACGGCCGCCGCCGAAATAACTCCCGCCGCTTCACCGCATTTTTCGATGTCCGCCGTCATTCGCAGACAGCCGATAAGGTCGTGTCCCGCGCCCATCGCTTTCCCCGCAACGAGAAGCCCTTTTTTGCCCTTTGGTATCAGCATACCCATTGGAACGCCCGCCGAGATGCCGAACCGCTTCATGTCGGTAAGAACCTTCCAGTCCTGAATGGTTTCGGTTTCGTTCCAATCGTCGGAATTTGCGTTATCGAGCGGTGCGAAGCTGTAATACAGCGGTTTTTCGGGCGGCTTTTTTGCTAAAATATCCGAGAGAGTATAACTGCTTTCACATTCAACCGCTCTCACCTCGCGCAGTCCCGTGACGGGTGATTCCCACACTATGAGCGGCGAGTAATGCTCTTTTATGAAGCCGCCGCTCAGTATTCCGCCGAGAATAAGACGCGTTCGCGTAGCTTCTCTTTCGGCTTCGGGAAAATCGTATTGCGTTATGCAGGCGCGCTCGTGTACGCCGTTCCACCAGCCGAAAATATGAGAAAAACGCATTGTATGCCCGTCGCTCGGTCTTGCACCGAGAAAATTGCACCCGAGCAGACGACAAACTTCTCCGTCGGCACAATCGACGGTCACGGAGGCACACAGTCTGTGAACTTTTTCGCCGTCGAAGAATTCGATTCCGCACACCTGTGCTTCGTCCGAATATACGCCGACGACTCGGCTTTTCATAAATATTTTCACGCCCGCCGCAAGTGCGCGGTCGAGCAGGACGGAGGATTTTACCGCCCCTGAGACCGAATTTTCGCGGATTTCGCGTCCGCCCGATGAAATGAAATCGCCGTCATCGATCCTTTTGTAGCATTCGTTTCTAATCTGTTCGCTTATGCCTCCCGTCGTGCCGAAATAGTAGTCGCAAACGCCTACGGCAGTGCCGCCGATGTAAGAGACTTTTTCTATTCCGACCACGCGTGCGCCGCTTTCGGCGGCTGAAATCGCACAGACAGCACCCGCCGTGCCGAGTCCGACCACACAGACGTCTGTCGCCTCGTCAAATACGGGATTTACTTCACGCGAGATGAGTTTTCCGTCAGAGAGTGTTGTATAGAGCATATTTTTCACCTCCGTAAAACGCTTCAAACGGGTTTTTGAACGCTGCCGACGGAATACGGGTGATCCCGTTTTCTTTCGTGGCGACTTTCCTTATGTTGTCGCAGAAATATGCAAATTCGGTCGCGAAAGCGGCGATTTTAAGAGTTCCCGTCACCTTGTCCGCACCGCTTGCAAGCGCGGTCAGCTTTTTTTGCGCCGTCACGCAGTCGTCATTTTCTTCGAGAACCGCGTGCAGAATATATTCATTTTCGTAAAGACCTTTTTGAATGAACCAATCGTTTCCGCACAGCTCCCTCGGCGGGGTGCCGTCCGTAAGCATTGCTGCCGCTGTTCTTGTGATGCGCGGCGATAGAACGGGGCGCGTGTCGATTATGCGATTTGCTTCTATGCCGAAGAAACCGCGTGAGCCGAAGGCTGTCAGCCTTTTTTCGGACACGTCCGTTATTTCGTAGCCGAGCAGAATATTCGGTATTTTGTCCGAAATATATTTCGCAAGAAGTGCTGCCGTCGGTACTATCGTTATGCGTCCGTCATTGTCCGTAAGTCCGCGGCGAAGCGCGTCGCGGTAGAGACCGAGAGCGCCGAGCGAGTATGTTCCCTTGCAGGAGGACGCATTCATCGCGGCGCAATAATCGCTCCCGACAATGTCCGAACGGTCGATTATAAGGCAATCCTCTGCGTGCGACGCGTATCCGACCGAGAAAAATGTCGCACCTATGAGAACGGTTTCGAATTTATTTTTCATATTTTCACCTCGCTTTGATTTTACCATATAAATGCGCCGTTTGATAGTATTTTTCGGGGATATTTTTTGTATTTTTCGGCTGTGACTTGACACAGAGATTTTTTTGATATAAAATTAAGAAAGAGAGGTGATGCAAATGAGAGCGGAGACGATGTTTGTAAACGGTTTTATACGAGACGCGGGCAGCGATGTGCCGATGCATATACATAGCTCGGACGAGGCGGTGTTTTACGGAGAAGGTTGCCGCGGCACACTGCTTGTCGGAGACGAGAAATTCGATATACGGGAAAATTCGGTAGCCGTTATCGGCAAAGGAATGCTTCACGGCGAGCATCATACGGGCAGAGGAAAAGTTGTATTTTTCGGTTTTAATTGCGAAAAAACGCCTCGGATCGGCATTTACGGCGGCAGAGAAAGCCTGAAACCGTATTTTGACGAAATTTTCTCGGAGGCGCGCGACTTTGACGCTTTCAGTACGGATAAAATGACCGCACTTGCCACTCTCGTCGTCATAGACCTTTGCCGCGACGGGAAAAGCGGGCGCGAAAAGGTAAAAAGCCTTGATTTTTGCCGCAGATATATAGAGGCGAATTTCACGCAAGCAGTGTCTGTCCGCGAGCTTGCCGATTTTATGGGGTACGGGTATGATTATTTCAGGCATATTTTTAAGGAGAATTACGGCATATCTCCTGTCGGGCTTGTGACGAAACTGCGTACCGAATACGCTGAAAAACTGCTTGTTTCGACGGCTCTTTCGTGTACAAAAATTGCTGCCGTATGCGGTTTTTATGATAGCGCACAGATGTCAAAGACTTTTGCGGAAACACGCGGAATGACGCCGACGGAGATAAGACGAAAATCGGGAAAATAATATAAAGAATCCCGCCGCATTGCGGCGGGATTCTTATGTTATGTTTTTTTACTTTGCACTGCCGACGCTTTCGCGGACGACGAGCTTTGTCGGTATTTTAAGCGACGGCGGCATGGGCTCGTGCTTATCCGATACGCACCGCATAATTATTTCCGCGGCTTTGTCGGCTGCTTTATCGTTGTCGGCGGATATCGTTGTCAGCGGCGGCGACGAATATTTTGCCGCCTGTATGTCGTTTATCCCGATAACGGAGACGTCACGCGGTACTTCAATCCCTTTTTTCGAAAGCTCGCTCATAAAGCCTATCGCGATTTCGTCATATGCACATATGAACGCCGTGGGGCGCTCATTTTCGTTTTCCGCAAGCACCTTGCGGGCGGCAAATACACCGATTTCTTCAAAACGGCTGTCCTCTATGTAAGTTTTGCTTTGAATTGAATTTTCGGCAGAAAGTTCGTCGGAAAGTTCTCCGAAAAGCCTGTTTTTCTGCGCTGTCAACGGCTCACCGACATATCCTATAAAGCTGTGACCTTGCCGCAACAGATATGTAAGCGCATCGCGCATACCGCTTTTCAGGTCGCTTTCGATATGACATATTCTGCCGTTGCTGCCTCGCGAAAATGAGACGGTAGGTAGTTTTACCTCGCCGTTATACCGCACCTCGGAGAGCGATATAACGCCGTCGACTTTTATGTTGTCGTACAGCTTTTCGAGCAAAAACGATGTGTATTCCGTATCGAATCCCGTCACATATATTGACGAGCGTCCGTTTTTTTCTTTGATTTTTTCGACTATGCGCGTTGCAATATCGCTGTAATATACGCTGATGATTTCGGGAACGAAAATTGCGATTTCGGGTGAAAAAACGCTTGCGTATGAACGACTGCGCTCTCTTTTTATCTGAAAATAGCCGAGTTCGGCAGCTTTCTTGACTATTTTTTCGGCAAGTTCGGGGCTTACTTCGCGGCTCCCCGAAAGTGCTTTTGAAACGGTGGACTGTGAAACGTGCAGAAGTTCTGCAAGTTTTTTATGCGTGACAGCCATTATTCAAGATGCAGGCTGTCGGCGTTGAGGAATGCGTTTGCCGCGAGCAGGCTGTCCGTCGGGACTATCGTTTCCGCGCCGCATTTGGTGCAGCGGACTTTTATTCCGTAATCAAGCACCTCGGCTTCGTATTCTCCTTTCCCGTCCTCGCATTTACAGTGAATGTGTCCCTCGGCTTCGAGGTCTCTGATCACAAACATTATAATGTCGAATATCTGCGGATCGGGCAGAAGTTCCGAGTCGTCGGCGGCGTGAATTGCCTCAAAACCGCCTTCGATACCGCTCTTTTCGAGCATATCGAGAAGTTCGAGCTCAGTTCTTGAAAGTTCCGCTTTTACGGCATCCGCGTCACCCATAAAGCAAATGTTCACACCCGTGAACGGGCAGGGAAGCAGGAAGATGTCCTTTCCGAAAAAGAGGTTCTTTGAAACGGTGAAATTGTGTGGCTTCGGGCAAAGCATGCAAGGCACGGTGAGCCTGACCTTGCCGTCCTTTGAAAACGCCATAGTCATTTCGCTCATGCCGCATTCGCATTTCAGCTTTACCATGTCGGCACCGACGGAGAATGGGCTTATCATGCTCACAACTCCGCTTCCGCAGTGCGGACAACGGTATGCGACGGTCGTTTTCTTTGCTTCGAGTATCATCGTTAAACCTGCCTTGATTATTTTTTAATATTATATGTTGTTTTTTTCGTTTTGCCATAAGAGGCTATCGCGCCGAAACGCGCGACAGCCTCTTTACAGTCTGTTATTATTTGCCCTTTACGGCTTTCATTGCGGATTCGTTCTTTTCGACGTTGTAAGTGTTCGTGAGTTCTTCGGATTTTGCGGAGGACTTGGTATTTACAACCTTGCTTGCGCAGTCAACCTGCCACTCTTTTCTTTCGCCTTCACCGTCAAAGTACATGATGTGGTAGCCGTAAGACTCTGTCTTTACGATTTCAACGTCACCGACCTGTCTTGAAGAGTCAAAGAGCCAGTCGTTGAATTCGGTTACCATCTGACCTTCTTTTACGTTGTAGTAGAATACGTTCGAATCCTCGGTATATTTTTCGCCGAGAGTTTCGAATGCTTCCTTTGTCATCTCGCCTGCCTTGTATTCGGCAAGAATTTCCTCAGCCTTTGCCTTTGCTTCATCATCGGAAGCGTAGGAGTCGGATCTTACGAGAATGTGACCTACATTCTTGGTTGCCTTATCGTTTGCGTAAGGAGCTTTTGCGACAAAGAATATCGAAACCGTGTATGTGTCGGGCTTTGCTTCGTCGCTGTCGGTAGCTTCGCCGCCCTCTGTGTACTGTTCGAATACCTTTACGTCGCCGTCGTTTCTTGCATATACGCCGTCGGTGTTTTCAAATACCCAGTCGGCTGCGTCTGTCGGCTTTATTCCGCTGTAACTGAGCGTTTCTTCGATCTTTGCAAGTTCCTCTTCGACGTCGACTGTGTCGGCAGAGTCTGTCAGAGAAGCTGTCATGTTCTTTTCTTCGAGGTACTCTCTTATACCGCTCTTTATGCCTTCCGCGTCTGTTCCGGCCGCAATGGCGTTGAACTTGCTCATAAGCGAGCCTTTAAGCGTTTCCTTTTCGGCGTCCGAAAGGTCGTTTGCAATCGAAATGCTGTCGGAATAGGATATCAAATCGACAAATGAGTAATCGTTCGGGTTTTCCTTATATTCGTTTGCAATATCCTCGTCTGTGACGGCGTCTTCTATTTCCTTGTAGATCTTCGACTGATAGTCGTTTGCGAGGGTTGCGAGCTTGTAGAACTCTTTTACGTCCTTAGCCTTTACGCCGATGCCGTAGGCGGACGCAAGGTAAGCGTTAAGGTTCTGATAGCCGTAGTTTTTAGCTACTGTCTTCATCGACTCGATAGTGCTGTCTATGTTTGCAAGCTCCTCGTCGGAGAGTTCCATGCCGTCAGCCTTTGCGGCCTCGGCATAAACGAGGTACTGCGAGAGGACTGTCTCGGTACTTTCCTTGAAGAAGTCGAGCCATGTTCCGTCGCCGTACTTCTGCGAGGAGAGGCTCTTTGAGGTGTCAAGACCGAAGAGTTGGAGATAACTCTGGTTCTGCGTTGCAAAATTCTGATAGGTCGTCATTACGGCGAATTCCATAACAGTTCCCGAAACCGAGAAATTGTCGGATTTAAGAACAGTTTTCGAGCGGAGGATCGTGCCGTTGCTGTCAAGACGATCGACTACGATGAGACCCGCGATAAGTATTATCACGAGAGCGAACACAAGGGGTGCCACCCACGCTTTTTGCTTCTTTTTTGTTGCCATTTAAGGATACCGTTCCTTTTCTTTTAATTTCTTTTTTAGGTGTATGCGTCCTGTTTGGACAGACTTCTATATTATAACCTCTATTGGTGTTTGTTCTATGAAGTTTTTTTGAACGCAAACAAAATTTTTGTGCATTTTTGGTTAAATATTCATTATAACGGGGAGAATCATAGGTTTGCGCTTGGTTTTTGAGTAGAGGAACTTTGAAATTTCGTCCTTTACGCAGGTTTTGAGCTGCATTCTGTCGTATTCGTCGGAGCTGTCAAGGCAGTCGATGATGCAGTCTGTCGCGAGAGCTTTCACCTCGTCCATAAGCGCTTCCGATTCGCGTACATAGACAAATCCTCTCGAAACAATATCGGGTCCCGATATAAGAAGCCTGTCCTCTGCGTCAACGGAGGCAACGACGACTATAAGTCCGTCCTGTGCGAGATGGCGTCTGTCGCGAAGAACGATGTTTCCGACGTCGCCGATTCCGAGACCGTCAACGAGGACGTTGCCCGCGGGAACGGTGCCGTTCCACCTTGCGCCCTTGCGGTCGATTTCAAGCACTTTCCCGATGTCCGAAATGAAAATGTTCTGCGGCTTCATTCCCATTGTGAGCGCAAGCTCTCTGTTTGCGTTCATGTGGCGGTATTCGCCGTGAACGGGCATAAAATATTTCGGCTTTGTGAGTGCCTGTATGAGCATAAGCTCCGACTGGCAGGCGTGTCCCGAAACGTGAACGGCGACAACGGCGTCGTGCAGGACGCTTACGCCCTTTTTCGTCAGTTCGTTGATTATTCTTCCGACGAGTTTTTCGTTTCCGGGTATTGCGCTTGCCGAGAGGATAACGAGGTCGCTTGTGCCGAGCTTCACTTTGTCGTGATCCGAGAACGCCATTCTGTAAAGTGCCGACATCGGCTCGCCCTGGCTTCCCGTCGTCACGAGCGTAAGCTCTTCCGGCCTGAACCTCTTTATTTCGCCTATATCGACGAGAACGCCGTCGGGAACGTGCATATATCCGAGTTCGACCGCCGCGCCGACGATGTTGAGCATACTGCGTCCCGTTATAGCGACCTTTCTGCCGTGCTTTGCGCTGACGTCTATTATCTGCTGAACGCGGTGGACGTTTGACGAGAACGTGGCGATGACGATCCTCTTGTCGGGATTTGCCGTAAAAATGTGTTCAAGCGACTTTCCTACTTCCTTTTCGGACGGTGTTGACCCGGGGCGCTCGGCGTTTGTCGATTCGCAGAGGAGCATCAGAACTCCCTTTTTGCCGATCTCGCCTATTCTCGTCAGGTTCATCATTTCGCCGTCTATCGGCGTCAGATCCAGCTTGAAGTCGCCCGTGTGGAAGACGTATCCGAGCGGCGTGCCGATCGCGAGACAGCAGGCGTCGGCGATAGAGTGGTTGACGTGAATGAATTCGACCGTCATTTCGCCTGCCTTTATCACGTCGCCCGCCTTTACGCAGTGAAGATCGGGCTTCTGCGGCGGACGAAGCTCTTCGAGCTTGTTTTTGATTATTCCGAGGGTGAGCTTTGTACCGTATATGGGCGGATTTATATTTTTGAGCATATACGGGATCGCACCTATGTGGTCCTCGTGACCGTGCGTCAGGAATACGCCCCTTATCCTGTCCTTGTTCTTTTCAAGATATGTCATATCGGGAATGACGAGGTCAACACCGAGCATATCTTCGTCGGGGAAACCGAGACCGCAGTCGACGACGATAATATCGTTTTCGTACTCTATGACCGTCATATTTTTTCCGATTTCGTTAAGACCGCCGAGCGGTATTATGCGGATTTTACCGCACTGTTTTTTTTGCATTTAATGTCCTTTCCGCACAAAAAGAAGAGTCTCCTTCTTTTCGTGACTTTCTCTAAAAAATAGATATTCCGTTATGTATGTTCGCCTTTTGAAACGCTCCCGGGCGTACCGAAAAAACTTTCCTGCATCGGTCTGTCAAAAACGCACACGCAGACCTTTAAGTGGGAAAGTGCGGATTTATATATAAAACGGACGCGGTACGCCTCTTCCCGCGCCGATAACGCACGGGTCGAAACGCACTTTTGACGTATTATACCACGTTTATTCCCGTTTGTCAAGTGAGGAGCACGGAAAAGAGGACAAGTCCCGCGCCGAGGAGCAGTCCTGCGATAAAGAAAAACAGTCCTTTTGCGGCATCGGAGGAGCTTTTTCTGCGCGGAATACCTATTCTGTTTTCTTCGACTATGCGATTGGCTTCAAGGAGCATTGCGCTTTTTCCGACGCTGCCGCCGGGCACTTTTTTCAGCACAAAATACGCCTCTTCGAAAATTTCGCTTCCCGTTCCGTGAAGAACTATCATCTGCTTCTGGCAACCTTTAAGCATACCGCACCTCCATAACGCTTTTTCGTATTATTGGACGCGCGGAAAACGCTTTATTCACCGAAAAAAAGTCTCGTGACAAGGCATGAGAGAAAAACGCAGAATATCATTACCGCAAGAGCCGCGGGAAACGCGTAGCGCGACTTTTTCACGCCGACGGACGAAAAATAAACGCCGATTATATACACAAACGTGTCGGAACTGCCCATCAGAACCGAGGCGCAGAGGGCGGGAAAGCTGTCCGCACCGTATTTTTGCATAAGCTCCGCAAAAGCAGCGCTCGACGCGCTTCCCGAAAACGGTCTTGTGAAAAGCATAGGCACCAGCTCCGCAGGGACGCCCGCACGCGAAAGAGCGGGCGTGAAAAACGACGCGATAAAGTCGATAAAGCCCGACGCGGTGAGCATTTTCACGCCGACAATGAGAGCGACAAGCGACGGAAGAAGCCCGACTGCCGTGTCAAGTCCCTCTCGCGCGCCTGCGATAAAGTCCGAAAACTCCGCCTTTTTGCCCGCGAAAACTATGAGGGCGGCAAGAAAAACGACGAAAGGGAATGAAATTTCCGCAGCTTTGCCGAAAAAAGTAAAGTTCATTGTTTTTTTCTCCCGCTTTTTTTGTCGCACGCGCCGAGTGCTTTTGTAAGGATAAGAGAAAACAGCGCGCACGAAAAGGAGACGATCCAGATCGGCAGAACGACGGAGAACGGGTCATCAGAACCTGCCGCCGTGCGAAGAGCCACGATAGTAGTCGGGAGAAGATTTGCCGCGGCGGTGTTGAGAACGGCGAGAGAGATCATATCGGACGACGGAATGGCGCGCGAGCCGCCGCCTTCCGTGTGCGTCTCGCAGAGCTTTTTCATCGCCGCGAGCGCAAGAGGCGTCGCCGCGTTTCCCATTCCGAGGAGATTTGCAGCCATGCTTGCCGAGATTTCCTCGCGGCCTTTTCCCGAGCCTGCGGACGGGAAAAAGAATTTTATTATCGGCATGAGCGGTTTTGTTAAGAACGAGACCGCGCCTGATTTTTTTAAGACGCTCATTATCCCGCACCAGAGGCACATGCTGCCGATAAGAGAAAGCGTCAGTGTGACGGCGGACGACGCGCCGTCCGTTATCGCCGTGCAGAGCGCGCCCGTGCTCCCGTTTGTAAACGAGAAAACGAACGCAATACCGCACATGAGACCGAAAACTTTTCCGAGCATATTCTGTTTATCTCCGTTAGACTTTGTTCTGTTAGACTTTGTTCTGCGCTCACGGACTAATGACGACCCGTTTCGACGGGCGTCGACAGTGTATATCGGGACGAAAAGAAAATTTTCTTCAAAATACAAATTTTTTTCCGAAAACCCTTGACAATTCGCAAAAAGAATGTATAATATAATTATCAACTGGAAATAAATGTAAAAATATAAGGAAACGGGAGGTTTGTAAAAAAGTGAAATCCACGGGAATTGTTCGTAAAATCGACGAACTCGGCAGAGTGGTTTTGCCGATGGAGATGAGAAAGATCCTTGATATCAAAGAAAAGGATTCCATTGAAATTTCCACCGACGGCGAGAGAATAATACTCACCAAATATCAGCCTGCCTGCATTTTCTGCGGCGGAGGCGAAGAGGTCGTTTACTTTGAGGGAAAACGTATCTGTTCCGCCTGCCTTGAAAAGTTGAAGCAAATTAAGTGACTGTTTAATTATATCGTCTGTCCGCGTCCCGTATGACGCGCGGCGCAAAAGAAAACGGGAAAGGTTCGCCTTTGGCGAACCTTTCTGACATATAATTTATATAATAAATCGGAAAGGCGGTATTTGTAAGTATGCGCGTGAAAAAAATATTGGCAGCCTCGCTTGTCACGGTATCCTTTATATGTGCCGTGCTTGTTGTTGTTCAACTACGTGAACGCAATAAAATGAGAGACTACATAAAAATGGCGGACAGAGTATTTAGAAGCGATTTTTCGCTTCTGTGCAATAATCTTAATAAGTCGGAATCGGAAGAAGTAAATGAAGAAAACATAAAACGCGCATATGTCTGCTTTTCAATATTCAGCTTGACTTCTTTTTCGAATGAATATGACCTGAACCGTATTGTTCATAGGCTTTATGAACTGAGCGGAGAAAAGGCACTGTACAGAGAACTCGACAAATCGACCATAGAAAAACTGAACAGATTAGGACATGACCTGCATAATGATGCGCTGTTAAAGGAAATATATGATGATTTCTTTAATTAAATAAAATAAGGTCCGCCTTTGGCGGACCTTATTTTATTTTTCTTTCGTGATTTTAACCGAGAAAACAGTTTTATGCGCCGCGGTGAAGTCGAATTTTGCGCGCGTAAGCTCACCGCCGTCCCATGAACGCTCAAAGTTGCGTATTCCGCCTATCGGTTTCGCTTCAAGACTGACGGAATACCCGCTTCCGCACGAAACGTCAAGCGTGAAAGATTTTTTCTTTCCCTTTGTATATATCGTGATTTTTCCGTCCGATATTTCGGGTCTTTCGATAAAGAGAAGATTTTCGGTTACGGGAATACCGTCCGCGCCGAACGAGAAAACGTCCGTGACGGTGACGCCGGACTCGCTTCCGCGCGTGAATACGAGCGTTCTTCCGAGCTTTTCGAGTGTTTCCGATCCGTATGCGGCGGCAATGTCCGCCGAGACTGTCACCTTTTCGTCCGAAAAATCGTACCTAAAATCTTTTGCGCGGTGTTCTTTGCCTTCGAGCTGTACACCGCCGTCAACGGACGGCAGATTGTGCCATTCGGAGCGCACAAACCAGATGTTTTTTCGTTCGGGCGAGAAAAGCTGTCTTGTGTATTCGCCCGATCCCGCGTCGATAATGAGAGGCTCGCCGTCGTAGTAGACAACGTATGACCCGACGTCGTTGTGATTGTGCGATTCGGCGTTGTGACCGCCCTTTACGGCGACGAAAAAGCCTTTTTCGTCCGTACCCTCTCTTGCCGTCACTATCTGAACGCTTTCCATGGTGCTCTCGTGTTCGAGAGCGGACGTACCGCCGTATCGAAGTTCCTCTTTTATGCCCATAAGCTCCATGATGTAGCGCCTGAGGCGCTTTACGTCGGAGACGAGGCAGTTCTTCCTGCGGTAAAGCGACGCCGAAAGTGCGGCGAGACTGTCAAGACCCGTGTTTTTCGCAAATCTGAACGCGACGGGCGCGGCAAGGCTGTTAAGGCGCGCGGGCGAGTCGGCAAAATTCACATAGTAGTCGCCGCCGATGTAGACGTGACCGATGTATTCAGCCATTTTGCGGAGAAGCGGTTCGCCGTAAAAGTTGATTTTGCCGTTTGTCGTAAGATTCAGTTGTTCGGCAATTTCGTAAAGAGCGCAGCTCGATTCGGTCCAGTATGACGGCCCTTCGTCGCAGCCGCCGTCTGTCGGGTGTCCTTTTACAAAATTCTCGGCAAGCGTCATAATGCGCGCAATGCCGTCTTTTTTCTTTTTCTCGTCCTTTTGCATTATCGTATAAACGGTCAGAATGTTGGAGAGTATCCACGGATTCCAGTTGTTGACGCGCTCTGCACCGCCTATGTTGTTGCCCATCCACCAGAAATCCATCGTGAGGAACGGCTCGAAAATGTTCTTCTCCGTCTCCCTCTCGATCCTTCCGAGAAGTTCGGGAACGACGGCGTTTATCTCGCCAAAGAGCATATAGTACACAAGTGCGAGCGAAACGGCTGTCTCTGCGGAAAAAAGGTCGATGCCGGGCTTTTTTGCGTTCGGCAGGATTTTGTCGATCGTCTGATTTACATGAGCGGGCAGTCCCCAGTATGATTCCTCGCATATCGCGAAAACGCCGTTTATTATGTCGTCAAGGAAGCGTCCCTTGTGTTCGGTACATTCCCCGCAGAGAAGCGAATGAAGCGCCGTTCTGCGCGCAAAATATCTGTCCTCTCCTATCGTTCTGTTGCCCGTTCTGATAAACGCGAGATAGTCGGTCGCTCTGACAATCGGGTATTCGAAGCCGACGTATTTTTCGGCGTTTTCAATAAGGACTTTTTTTGTATTTTCGGGCAGATTCTCCCAAAAATCCCTGTCGGACGCTTTCGGGTAGACGATCCTGTCAAAGTAAAAATTGTCCGTGCTGTTCTTTTGAAGCCATTCGGTGAACATAAAATTCTCCTTTTATTGTTTATTTTTTTCTCTTTGTCTTGCGAGCAGAGTTTCAAACCAGAGTTCGGGGTCGGGGAGCGGTCTTACGGGTCTGAAATACGATGTATCACACTCCGTTATCGTCTGCTCGGTGCGTTTTTCGGTGCTTGTCGGTTTCATACCGTCGACGAAAGCCGAGCCGTGACTTCCGATGTTCTCACCCGAAAAAAGCATTGCCGAGAGAACGCTTATCTGCGTCGTGAGTGCGTCGCGGAGGATAAAAAGCTCCGTTAACTCGTGTTTGCCCGCGATTCTGACTTCACGGAAGAAGTTTTCGAGCAGTTCTTTGTCACGTTCAAGCAGTACGCGTATTTTTTCGGTGTTCCGCTCAAAATCGGCGAAAAGACTCATTTCGTGTCTTATTTCGAGAAGTTTTTCACGCACATTCGATTCGCCGTATGATATTTCGGGAAGAGAAAATTCGGCGGCGCGCGCGTCGGCAGTTTTTTTGTTTTCGGCTATATACTGCGCCGCGCGGAGCGCACCGACCTGCGTGGAATTAAGCGCCGAGCCTCCCGGACGGTAAACGCCGAATGTTCCCGCCGCCTCTCCTATGCAGAAAAGACCGCGGACCAAGGTCTGCCGGTTTTCATCTACATCGATGCCGCCGTTGCAGTGCTGGGCGCATATTGCGGCTTCGAGCGGCTCGTTATAAAGGTTGATATCGTGTGAGGCGTAAAGCTCTATTGCTCCCGCATTCATTTTTTTAAGACGTTCTATCGGCGTTCCGAAAAGAGCACCCGATTTTTCGAGGTATGAGTGAGCCTCGTCAGAGAGAACAGAAAAATCGTCGTCAAGTCCCGTCGGATTTTGGGTGTAGTCGATAAATACGCGTCTGCCCGCCTTTATTTCTGCGGCGCAGAGAAGGTCGACGCGCGACGAGCCGTCGGTTTTACGCACGTCAAACGGCCATTGATATCCTTTTAAGAATATCATATCAAGCGATTTTTCGCCGAGCGCGTCATAGAGAAATTCGCGTTTTTTCCCGTCGCTTCCGACAGAGTAGAATTTCGGGAGAACCTGCATGTACGTCCCCGACAGATTCCAGCGGAACTTTGTGCTTGCAAGCCCGTACTGCCACTCTTCAAGGTTTGCGCAGAGCGCGCCTGCTTCGATCGCAAGTCCCGTCGCGCCCGTCTGACTTTCGGGATAGACGCTGTTTTCGTAAATTCCCGCGGGACCGCCCGTCGCAAGGATCACATTTTCGCTTTGGAGAGTGGTCACATCGCCTCTCGCGTTTACCGCGGCAAGACCGCAAACCTCACTTTTCCCGCCTTGCTCGTCTGTCAGGATTTTTATTACGCGAAGCCCGTCGATAATTTCGATGTTTCTTGCGCGGACAGCTTTTTCGAGTGCTTCGGTCATATATTTTGAGGTGAGCGGACCGCATGAGGTCGCTCTTGTTCTCGGATCGTGGTCTGTCTTGTAGCCCGCGTATTCGCCGTATTCGTTTGTCGGGAAAGGCACACCGAGTTCCACGAGGTGCATAAACGCACGCACGGACGAAGCCGCCTCGGAAAGCGCAATGTCGCCGTTTACGGCACCGCCGTCGAAGAGCGTCTGCGCCATTTCGCGCACGCTGTCGCCGTCCGAGCCGCATAGGGACAGCTTATAGTAGGTCTGCTTGTCGCTGCCCGTGTTTCGCGACGTTCCCATATTTATGCCTTCGGTAACAAGGGCAATATCAGTTATTCCGAGGTCAAAAAGTCGTTTTGCCGCGCAGAAGCCCGCACAGCCGCTTCCGATTATAAGCGTGTTGTATTTTTTCATATTTTCAGAGCCTTCTTATGTGCATTCCGCCGTCGACTATTATCGACTGTCCCGTAGTGTAGCCGAGCGTACCGTCGCAGAGAGCGAGCGCGGCTTTTGCTACGTCTTCTGGCAGCCCCCAGCGTCCCTCGGGGACAAGTCCGCCCGCAATGAGACGGTCGTATTTTTCTTTTACAGTCTCGGTCATTCCCGTTGCGATTATACCGGGGCATATCTCGTTTACAAGTATGCCTTCGGGCGCGAGCCTGTCGGCAAAGAGTTTTGTTATCATCGAAACGCCCGCTTTTGAAATGCAATATTCGCCGCGGCTCACGGAGCTTGTGTACGCGGAGCAGGACGAGATATTCACGATGTAACCGCGGACGCCGTCGCCGTTTCCTGTTTCAAGCATTTTCTTTGCCGCCGCCTGCGTAAGGAACATTGTACCTTTTGTGTTTATTTCCATGACCCTGTCGTAGCTTTCCTCGGTCATATCGAGTATATCGGCACGCACTTTCGGCGCAACGCCCGCAACGTTCATAAGAACGGTAAGAGTGCCTTTTTCCGAGGCGGTGTTTACGAGTGCTTTTCTGTCGCTGTCCGACGCAAGGTTGCCGCAGATGTATGTAAAGTTTTCGTTTTTGAGGTCGTCCGAGTTTATTTCGGAGAGGACGTCCATACCGACGACGCGGAATCCCGCACCGAGAAGTTTAAGTGCCGACGCCTTGCCTATTCCGCCGAGAACGCCAGTTACTATTGCAGTTTTCATATTATTTTTTCACCTTTTCTTTATAAAGTTCAAGATACACGTCTTTGTCGTAGATTACGCAGCCGGGTGTGCTTCCCGCCCGCATAAGCTCGGTGCATTTGCCGCAGGTTTGACAGAGCCTGTCGCTTTTCATTCCGCCGTTTCTCACGATGTCGCGTGCAAGATCGGGATAAGAGAAACTCTGCCTGCCGAAACCGATGAGGTCGAACATTCCCGCCTTGACAGCGCCCGCAGCCACATTTGCGGCAAGGGAGCCGAGGTACGTCCAGCCCGTCGAAACGAGAGGAACGCCGTGGTTTGCGCCGAAAATCGTCTCCGCGCCTTTAATAAGTCTGACGGTGCTTTCTTCGGGCGATACTTCCTTTGCGAAAACGGTCGGGCGGTTTGCCTCGTTGTTGTAATACGGGTTGCCCATCGTCACGTTGAAGAGATCAACGCCTATTTTTTTGATGTCCGCCGCAAAACGGAGAGCGTCCGTGTAGTCGGGAATGCCCGCCTTGCCCGAATCGCCGAGACCGTAGGGGTACGGGTAGCCGTCGTAAACGTTGAAGCGCGAGGCGACAGTTGTCTTTGCGTTCACAGCGCTTTTTACCGCCTTTACGGAGTCGTAAAAGAGCCTTGTTCTGTTCTCGAAAGAACCGCCGTACTTGCCTTTGCGCTCAAAAGCCGAGATGAGCTCGTTCATAAGATACCCGTGGCACGCCTTTACGTCAACGCCGTCAAAGCCCGCTTTCTCGGCAAGGAGCGCGACTTTTGCGTACCTTTCTGGGAGCGCATCGAGATAGTAGTCGGAAAGGATCCTGTCCGCACCGAGTGCACCCGCACTCTCAAAGATAGGCTTGTTTACGGCGATGAGCGGTTCGGGATACCCGTGCGGTTTCGAGTGCCTGCCCGAATGGGTCAGCTGGCAGACGACAAGAGGCTCAAAACCGTTTTCTTTCATGCAGACGCTTTTTATTTCGTCAACCTCCGCCTTAAAGGCGTCGATGTTTTCTTCGTGAAGCCACATCTGGCGCGGATTTGCGCGCGCTTCGGGGAGTATAGCCGTCGCTTCGAACCATATAAGTCCCGCACCGCCTGCGGCAAAACGTCTGTATCTGCGTTTTGTAAGTTCGCCCGGCTCGCCCGTCGCCGTGCCGTCGCAGCCTTCCATCGGCTGATAGACTATCCTGTTCTGAGCTACGTGCGCGCCGATTCTGATTTTGGTGCCGAGAACGGACACGTTCTCGGAATACGGCAGAGATGACGGGAGTTCCTCTCTTGTTTTCGGTTTTCTGAACATTTTTATCTCCTCTTATGCCATTGTTTTTAACATCTCTTTTGTTACGAGCATCGTGAGTGCCTCGCCTTTTTCGTACTTTTCGAGCTCGTTTACCATATATTCGGCCATTCGGTGACATTCAAGCCCCGAACTTCCCGCAATGTGAGGCGAGAGAAATACGTTCGGAAGCGTGTTTAGCGGCGAATTTTCTGCGGGCGGTTCGGGGTCTGTGACGTCGAGAAGAACGGTGATGTCGGGACGTTTTACGAGGACTTCCGCCATTTCGTTTTCTCTTATCTGCGCGCCTCTGCCTGTGTTGATGAACGTCGCGTTTTTCTTCATACTTTCAAAGTGTGTTCCCCTGATCATTCCGACCGTCTGCGGGTTGTTCGCAAGGTGGTTCGAGACGACCTCGGAGCGAGCGAAAAGTTCTTCGAGCGACACTTTTTCCGCGCCGAGCTTTGCCGCGCGTTCGTCCGAGAGGAACGGGTCGAAAACTATCGTTTTAAGGCTGTATTCGCGCATCTTTTTGCATACGAGCGTGCCTATCGCGCCGCAGCCGATCAAGCCGACCGTCGTGTCGTAGTTGCCTTTGTATTCCTTGAAGTCGGAGTAAACGTCATTTCTGTTTTTGCCCTCGTGCAGTGCGCGCGCAGAGCGGAAATAGCCTTTGCCCGCGAGAATTATCTGCGCCGTCGTAAACTCGGCAACAGGAACTGCGTTCGCCTGCCATGCGGAAAAGACTCTTACGCCGCTTTCGATGAAAGGCTCCGCAAAATATCTGACCGTTCCCGCTGCGTAGAAAACGGCTTCGAGCGACGGCAGATATTTTTTTATTTCCTCTGCGGTGAAATTTTCCATTCCCCACGTCGAAAAGATGTATTTTACGTTTTTGTATTTTTCGGGACAGCCTGTAATATCGGCTTTTTTTGTGACAACGCCGTCAAGCCCCGCTTTTTTGAGAAGCGCGGGCGACCAGACGGCTTTTGCCGAACCTTCGTCGCAGATAAGAATACGATCCATAGCGATAAACACCTCGTTTTTTTATTTGAATAAAGTATAACTTTAATTTTTGCGGAATTGAAGTGTTGAAGTTGCCGAGTAAAAGAAAATACAGCAACTCTTACATAATAATATGCGCTTTGCCACATTCCTTGTTGACAAAGGCACGTTGGCGGGGGTATAATATATAAAACTTATAAATTACGGGAATATCGGGGTGAGGAAGCGTTGAAGAACACGATAGGAGAATGTACGTTTTCGGACGGCTTGTCGGTTTCGGCGGCAAAGAGGCATAAACACAACGTTTACCAAATGATATATGTGACGCGCGGAGGCGTCGAATACGAGATAGCGGGAAACAAAGGCTCATGCGACGCGCCCTGCGTAATATTCATCAGTAACTACGAACCGCACACGATAAGAGGAACGTCGGATGAGTACGGGAGGTATGTCGTGACACTTGATCCGAGAAAAACCGACGCGCTTCTCTCCGAAACCCCGTCGCTTTGCACGGTGTTTTCGATACATTCGGTCGGTTTTAAGCACGCTGTCGGAATCGGGAGGATAGGAAACGAATTTGATGTTGTTTTCAGACAGTTCGCTTCGTCCTTTGACGGCGGTGCGGGCGAGGTGCGGATATGGCTCACGGCACTTCTCAGTCTGCTTAAAAGAAATTTTCCCGCCGCTTTTTCCGAGAAAAGCGGAAACGCCGAGGCGATAACGGCACTTGTCAGAACGGAGCTTGAAAGCGATCTTCAAATGCGCCTTGACCTTGATTCGCTTGCCGCAAAGCACTATGTGAGCCGCTTCTATCTTGCGCATATTTTTAAGGAAATAACAGGGTACAGCCTCAAAAGATATCAGCTCCTCTGCCGTATCTCGTATGCCTGCGAACTGCTTTCCGCGTCGGATTATACCGTCGCGGAGGTTGCCGAGATGTGCGGAATAGGCGATCTCAGTAATTTCTCGCGTTATTTCAGACAGATAATGGGAATGTCACCGTCGGAATACAGAAAAAAATAAGGGTGTTCCAAAACTCCAAACAAGTTTTGGAACACCTTATTTTAATTTTCTAACATACTTTTGCGCTTCCGACGAATTTTTCCGCCGCCTCACGCAAAGATGAGTGCTTTTCGAGGTTCGGATCGGCGGCAAGCAGTGCTTTTGCGGCGTTAAACGAGCGGGTGAGAAGTTCCGCGTCGCTGCACATATCGGCAAGGCGGAAGCGGAGTGCGCCGCTCTGGCGTATTCCGTCGGCACTTCCGATAAAATCGCCGGGACCTCGCATGGCAAGATCCTTGTCCGCAATCACAAAGCCGTCTGACGTGCTTTTGATGATGTCTATTCGTTCTCTTGCCGCTTTTGAGACAGAGTCCGAGACGAGAACGCAGTATGATTTTCTTGCGCCTCTGCCTACTCTTCCGCGGAGCTGGTGAAGTTGCGAAAGTCCGAATCTTTCGGCGTTTTCGACTATCATAAGACAGGCGTTCGGAACGTTTACGCCGACCTCTATTACGGTCGTTGAAACGAGAACGTCTATATCGCCCTTCGCAAAACGGTTCATAACGTCGTCTTTTTCGCGGGACTTCATTTTTCCGTGAACGAGCGCGACGCGGCAGTCGGGAAGCGAAGCGGCGAGTTTTTTTGAATATTCGACCGCAGATTTCAGCGGCGGCGGGGCGCATTCGCCTTCCGAATCGAATCTGAAAACACCCTCGCCGATAAGGCGCATATCTATTTCCGAGTTCTCGTCGCCGTCCGCGTCGCCCGATGCGTCTTCGACGGCGGGGCATACGACATAGACCTGCCCGCCCTGGTTTACGAGCTTGCTTATAAAAGCGTTCAGCCTTTCGCGGTAGCTCTCGTCAACGGCAAAGGTGTCGACTTTCTGCCGTCCTTTCGGCATTTCGTCGATAACGGAGAGATCGAGGTCGCCGTATATCGTCATCGCGAGCGAGCGCGGTATCGGGGTTGCGCTCATAACGAGCGTGTGCGCGTGGTTGCCCTTTTTCGCAAGTGAGTCGCGCTGTGCCGCACCGAAACGGTGCTGTTCGTCCGTCACGACAAGTCCGAGATCGGCAAATTCCACGTTTTCCGTTATTAGCGCGTGAGTTCCGACGACAATATCGGTTTCGTGCGAGGCAAGAAGCTCTTTTATATGCCTCTTTTTTGCCGCCGTGAGCGATCCCGAAAGAAAAGAAACCCTTATTCCGAGTTTTGCGAAAAGCACTTCAAGCTCGGTGTAGTGCTGCGTCGCGAGGATTTCCGTCGGTACCATCAGAGCTGCCTGTTTGCCGCTTCTTGCCGCGGCGAAAAGCGCCGCAAATGCGCAGATCGTCTTTCCCGAACCGACGTCGCCGCAAACGAGGCGGTGCATCGGCACACTTTTTGCCATATCGTCCTTTATCTCGCGTATGACCTTCTCCTGCGAGCGTGTGAGCGAGTAGGGGAGAAGCGACGTAAGCTCCGAAAGGTCGCCCGAAGCGCATACGGGCGCGCCGCTTTCCCTTGCTGCGGACAGGCTTAACCTGCTTCCGAGCGCAAAAAGGAAAAATTCTTCAAAAATAAGTCGTTTTTTTGCCGCCGCGAGAGCTTCGCCGCTCTCCGGCGCGTGTATGTTCCTTATTGCATAGGCGTGAGTGCATAAATTTTCGTCGAGAACGGTTTCCGCCGGCAGAATTTCGTCCGTGCGGTCGTTTTCGCAAAGCGCGAGCGCTGTTTTTACATAGCCGTTTAAAGCGTTCTGCGTAAGTCCCGCCGTGAGGCGGTAGACGGGCGTAAGAGGCGGAAGCGCGTCCGCCGTCGTCTCGACTTTTTCGGCGGCGGGCGACGGCATTGAAATCTTCTCTTTTCCGCGGACATTCCCTTTTTTTTCGACCTTTCCGAAAAATCGGTAGGTTTCGCCGAGCGCAAAGCGGTCTTTCATATAATCCTGATTGAAATATATGATCTCGGCACTTCCGCTCTCGTCGTAGGCTCTGAATTTGAGCAGCGACATTCCGCGCCTTATGAGCGTCACTTTCGGCTCGGTGGCAACGGTAAGCACGACCGACTGTTTTTCGCCGTCCGTTGCCGCGTCGAGTGTTTTCACGTTCCCGCGGTACTCGTAGGCTCTCGGATAGAACGTGACAAGGTCGCCTACGCTCTCTATTCCGAGTGCCGAAAGGGCTGACGCGCGCGCCTTGCCGACGCCCTTTACCGCCGTTACGGGAAGAGTTGAATTACTCAATTTTCCGCCTCTTCCGCGCCCGTGCCGCCGTCCGCAAGACCGAATGTGATCCTGCCCGTCGATATATCGGTGCCTAAAACGGTGACATTTATATTCTGCCCTATGCGGTATGCACTTTTGCCGCAGGCAAGGACGTAGTTTTTCTCGTCGAGCGTAAAGATTCCGTCGAGCGTCTCCACGGGTATCATACCCTCTATTGTGTTCGGAAGCTCGGCAAAAATTCCGAACGATGTGACAGAGCTTATGACCGCGGGGAAGGTCATGCCGATCTTATCCTGCATAAAAATGACCTTGTAGAGATCTTCTATTCCGCGTTCTGCCGAGAGTGCACGGAGTTCGTTTTCGCTCGATTTCTGTGCCGATTCCTCGGCAAACTTTGAAAGCTCAGAGAGCTTTGCGCCCGTCATTTCGCCGCGCAGAACGGTTTTTACTATTCTGTGAACCGAGAGGTCGGGGTAGCGGCGGATAGGAGAGGTGAAGTGGCAGTAGAGGTCTATCGAAAGCCCGAAATGAGGGGACGGAACGGCTGAATATTTTGCCTTCATCATAGCGCGGAGCATCACGTTTGAGACTACGCCGCTTATGCCCTTTTCCTTTGCCTCATTCATTATCGCCGTGAACGCCGACGGGAAGAGTTTCTTTGCGTGCAGCGGACGTGTGTCAAGCCCGACGCCGCGCGCAAAAGCGGCGAAGTTTTCGACCTTTTCGGGTGTCGGCATTTCGTGGATACGGTAAACGCACGGCATTGACATATTCGTTAAATACGTTGCAACACCCTCGTTCGCGCAGAGCATGAACTGCTCTATCATCATTTCCGCGTCGCCTCTTTCGCGCGCGACGATATCGACGGGTTCGCCCTTTTCGTTTACAATTATCTTCGCTTCGAGCGTGTCAAGTTCGAGCGCGCCGCGCGCGTCCGAACGCTGTTTCAGTATTTTGTAAAGATCGTGCATTTCGGAAAGAGACGGAAGCACGGCGCGGTATTTTTCGGCAAATTCCGATTTTTCGCCGTTCTCAAAAATGTCGTTTATCTCGCTGTAAACGCCGCGGACGCGCGATTTTATAATGCTTTCGCAGAGCTCGGTTTCAAGAATGTTTCCGCTTTTGTCGAGCGTCATAAAAGCCGAAAGGGCATACCTTTCAAGACCGCCGCCAAGGGAACACGAACCGTTTGAGAGGCACTTCGGTAGCATCGGAACGACCTTGTCGGCAAAATATACGCTTGTTCCGCGCGACATCGCGTCTGCGTCCGTCAGACTTCCCGCGGTGACGTACTCCGAAACGTCGGCGATGTGAACGCCCAAAATGTAGCCGTTTTCTGTCTTGTCGAGCGAGATCGCGTCGTCAAGATCCTTTGCGTCCTCGCCGTCGATGGTGAATATTATTTTGTCGCGCAGATCGCGCCTGCCGTCCGTTTTGAGTACCCTCTCCGACGATTTTTCAGCCTCGGCGAGAACGTCTTCGGGAAATTCGGTCTCAATTCCGTTTTCGGCGAGAATGGCGGCGTAGTTTGCCTCTTTTGAGCGCGAATCGCCGAAAGTGTTTATTATCTCGCCCGAAAGATCGCCCGTATCGCTCGGAAATTTCGTGACTTTCACTTCGACCTTGTCGCCGATATTTACGCCGAGTTCCTCGGCACGGCGCGCGTCAACGAATACGGAGTAGGGGAGCCTCTTTGAGGACGGTTCGACCCATGCCGTGTATCTTATTTTTTTGCCGCGCAGCTCGGACGTGCGGTAGAAAATGCCGATTACGTTTTCCTTTTCTAGTTTTCTTTCAAGAATGCGCACGATCTCGCCCTCGGGACCCTTGTCGGGCACCGCCTCGCTCTTTTTGGGAGCGGGAATCATTTTGCCGTCCTTGCCTCGGCGGAATTTGTTTTTGTCGAAATGCTCTTTTCTGCCCGTCAGATTTTTGTCCTTCGGGAAGAGTTTTATAAGCACTCTGTCGCCGTCAAGCGCGTAAAGCGAGCGTTTTGACGGAATGAAAACGTCCTCCGATTTGTCCGTGCTGCCGTCGGGCGTCACAAAACCGAATGTTTTCGACGTTCCGTGATAAACGCCCGCGATAAGCCCCGCGCCTGCCGCCGATGTGACCTTTCCGCGCTTTGTAAAGGCTATTTTCCCCGTTTTTTCGAGTGCGCGCAGTATGCCCGAAAACGCTCTTTCGTCACCGTCATTGACGGAAATACGTCCCATCAGCTCCTCCGGACGCAGAGGCTTGTATTCGGGGTCTGAAACGACATCTTCGATTTTTCGGCTGTATTCCTCTGTTTCCATGCTCATTTTGCGCACCTCTCTTTTGTTTTTATACATTACTATTATATATTATTCCGTCATTTTTGTCAACGAAAATACGGTCGATTTTGAAAAATCGTTTTTTTGCATATTTTTTTTGTAAAATTGCATTTTTATTCTTTTTTTCGCTTGACACCGCGGGCGAAAAATGGTATACTATACATTAATTCACACAGTAAAGGAGAAATACAGTGAAAACAAAATTGACAAAAAGCGAGCTTGTGTTTATCGCGAGCATGCTGTTCGGACTCTTCTTCGGCGCAGGAAACCTCATATTCCCGATACTGATGGGTCAGCTTGCGGGAAACAATATGTGGAAGGCCGTCATCGGCTTTATAATCACGGGCGTCGGACTTCCTCTTCTCGGCGTTGCCGCAATGGGTATAAGCCGCAGCGACGGTCTTATCGAGCTTTCGGGCAAGGTCGGAAAGCCTTACAGCATTTTCTTCACCTGCGCTCTGTATCTCACGATAGGTCCGCTTTTTGCAATCCCGCGTTGCGCAACGACGCCTTTCACCGTTGCGATAGAATCCATGCTCGGAAGCGATAATGATCACGCGGTTATACTTGCAATTTTCTCCGCGGCATTTTTCATCGCCGTTCTCGCGTTTTCGCTGTTCCCCGGAAAGATACTCACATGGGTCGGTAAAATCCTGAACCCGCTGTTCCTTATATTCCTCGGCGTTCTTGTCGTCGCTTCCTTCGTAAAGCCTATGGGAAGCATCGCCGACGCCGCGCCTACGGGAAATTACGTCACAAAATCCTTTATGACCGGCTTCCTTGAAGGCTATAATACGATGGACGCGCTTGCCAGCCTTGCGTTCGGCATTGTCGTTATAAACGTTATCCGCGGTCTCGGCGTTACAGAGCCGAAAGCCGTCGCGAAGAACACCGTCAAAGCGGGCGTTTTCAGCTGCCTTATCATGGCTGTCATCTACCTTCTCGTAACCGTTGTCGGCGCGCAGAGCAGAGGACTTATCGAGATATGCGAGAACGGCGGCGAAGTTTTCGCTCTCGTCGCAGAACATTATTTCGGCAAAGTCGGCGCAATGCTCCTTGCCGTAATGGTCACGTTCGCGTGCCTCAAAACAGCTGTCGGACTTGTCACCAGCTGCTCCGAAACGTTCAATATGATGTTCCCGAAAGTGCCGTATAAGGTGTGGGCAGTTCTTTTCAGCGTCTGCTCGTTCCTTATCGCGAACCTCGGTCTTACGGCGATAATAGAGTATTCGATTCCCGTGCTTATGTTCCTCTACCCGCTTGCGATAACGCTTATTCTGCTCGGACTTTTCGGCGGACTTTTCGGTCACCGTCAGTGCGTTTATGCGAGCGTCACGTCGTTTACGCTCATTGCGGCGGTATTCGACCTCGTAAAGGCTCTTCCCGATGCGCTCAAAGAAAAGTTCCACCTCGGCGTTATCGTCGAATTCGCCGATAAATACATACCTCTCTTTGACCTCGGACTCGGCTGGGTCGTTCCCGCCGCCGTCGGACTTGTCATCGGACTTGTTATAATGTTTGCAACGCCGAAAAAGAGCGTCAAAGCAAAAGCATAAAAATAAAAGGGCAGCCGAAGCTGCCCTTTTTTATTTGTCCTGTCGGCTCAGTTTTCTTCGCCGCTTTCGTCTTCGCCCTCTTCATCGTCTTCGTCTTCGAGAATGCACTCGAATTTCTCTCCGCAAGCGGGGCAGACAAGATTTTCGGGGTCGAGAGTTTTGTCAAAGTAAACTTTCTCGCCACAGGAAGGACACTCGGCTTCGAAAAGCTCCTCGTCCTCTTCATCTTCTTCGTCCTCGTCTTCATCGTCGTCGCAGCCGTCACAGCCTTCGCAGTCACCGTCGCATTCGCCGTAGTAGTCCTCTTCAAGGTTGCCGAGATCTTCGTCGATCTCTTCAACGTAGTCATTAAGGTACTCCGTGTCGTCTTCGAGATCGGAGATCGTTCTAGACATATCCTCTGTAAGTGCGATAAGCTCCTTTATGAGCTTGGTTTCGGGCTTTGTTTCGTCGAGAGCAAGACCCTCGGCAAGTCCCTTAATGTATGCTGCCTTTTCGGTAAGTGTCATAGTAAAATTCTCCTTTTAGTAAATTTTTGTAAAAAGCGGGGAAACCGTACTTCTGCGGTACCGAATTCCCCGTTTTATTATTTTATTTAAGCTCTGGAAAGATACTCGCCCGTGCGGGTGTCGATTTTGAGCACGTCGCCGATGTTGATAAAGAGCGGAACCTTGATGACCGCGCCCGTTTCGAGAGTTGCGGGTTTCAGCGTGTTTGTCGCCGTGTTGCCTGCAAAGCCGGGATCGGTGTCCGTAACGGCAAGTTCAACGAATGTGGGAGGTTCGACTGCGAAGATGTTGCCCTTGTAGGAGTTGATCTTGCACATCATTTCCTCCTTGACGAACTTAAAGTTGTCGTCAACCTTGTCGTGAGGTACGAGAGTTTCTTCCCATGTTTCGGTGTCCATGAAGTGATAAAGGTCACCGTCATCGTAAGAATATTGAAGTTCCTTTCTGTCGATATAAGCGTTTTCAAACTTATCGGTGGGGTTGAATGTGCGCTCTACGACAGCACCCGTGATGACGTTTTTGAGCTTGGTACGAACGAAAGCCGCGCCCTTACCGGGTTTAACGTGCTGGAATTCTACTACTTGAAGCACCTGACCGTCCATATCGAACGTAACGCCGTTCTTAAAATCGCCTGCTACTACCATTTTTTATTTTCCTCCAAAAGAATATAGTCTGTGGCGCTTCGAGCCGCAGACCCTATACGCCTTTTTAATTTTGCACATATATTGTAATCCGTTCTTTTATATTTGGCAATAGTTTTTGCGAAAAATTTTCAAAAATTTTATATTTGACCGCAAAAATTTGTTGACAAAAGTCGAAAAAGGCAATCTGTACTCAAAAAAGAAGAAAGAAAATCGCTTTTTTTGGTAAAAAAGACGGGACGGAATACTTCAAAAAAGTTGACAAATCCGAAATTTTGCGGTATTATATATTATGTATAACTATAAATTATTTGAGCTGCCGCTCAGCAGGCAGAACGGAGATCTTTATGATGAAAAGCATGACCGCCTTCGGGCGGGCAAGAATGTCCTTTGAAAATCGGGACATTATCGCGGAAATAAAGAGCGTCAACAGCCGCTATCTCGACTGTACGGCGAAACTGCCGAAAGACCTTTCTTTCCTCGAAGAAAAAATTAAACCGTACCTTAAAGAAAAAGGACTTTCGCGCGGAAAAGTCGATGTTTATATAAGCACCGAGGCAACGTCCGGCGGAAGCTACGAGATCCGCGTCGATGAAGAGCTTGCGGGGAAATATATAAATGCGCTGAAAGCTCTCCGCGACAGATTCGACCTTCCCGACGGCGGAAGCATAAACGTCATGAGTATTGCGCGTATGCCCGACGTTTTCACGACGGTAAAACCCGAGGAGGACGCAGAGCGCGACTGGAACGAGGTTCGCGCGGTGCTTGACGCGGCACTTGAAGGCTTTATGTCGGCGAGCATGAGAGAAGGCGCGAATATAGAGCGCGATCTTGCCGCGAAGATAGAGACGATAAAAAATATCGTCGCAAAGATAGAGGTGCTTTCCGCGGGCAACACGTCGGGCTATATGACAAAGCTTGAAGAACGGATACGAAAGCTGCTTGACGACGAGAATATACGCGCGGACGAGGCGAGACTGCTCACCGAATGTGCGATATTTGCCGACAAGATTGCGATAGACGAGGAAATCGTCAGACTGCGTTCGCACTTTGACGCGTTCGGTGCTATTGCGAAAAGCGGCGAGCCTGCGGGCAGAAAGATCGATTTCCTTATGCAGGAGATGAACAGGGAGATAAACACGATAGGCTCGAAATCCTGCGATGCCGAAATTGCGCACCTTGTTGTCGATGTCAAGACCGAGCTTGAAAAAATACGCGAACAGATCCAGAACATAGAGTAAAGGAGAGTACGCAAGACAAATGAAATTCATAAATGTAGGTTTCGGAAATATGGTCGCGCTCGAAAGAATAGTAGCACTCGTCAGCCCCGATTCCGCCCCGATAAAGAGACTTATACAGGACTCGAAGGAGGAAGGCAGAGTTATCGACGTCACCTGCGGCAGAAGAACGAGGGCGGTCATAATTACCGACAGCGAGCTGGTTATTCTCTCGGCAATACAGTCGGAAACGATTGCAAACCGTATGGAAAACGACGCCGATGAAGACGAGGAAAATGAGGACGAAGACGAGGTTGACGGCGATGGGCAAAAATAAAAGCACGGACAGAAGAGAAAGGGGACTTCTTCTCGTAATAAGCGGACCCGCGGGGAGCGGCAAGGGAACGGTAATTGCCGAACTTATGAAAAAGGACGACAGATACTGTTATTCCGTTTCCGCAACGACGAGAGCACCGAGACCGGGTGAAGTGAACGGCGTGAATTATCACTTTATAACGCGCGAGGACTTCACCGAGAGAATAAGCGGCGGCGGTATGCTCGAATACACCGAATACTGCGGAAATCTTTACGGAACGCCGCGCAGGGAAGCCGAGGAGGCACTCAAAAACGGCAGAAACCTGATACTTGAAATAGAAGTAAAGGGTGCGGAGAATATAAAGAAGATATTCCCCGAAGCGGTGCTTATAATGCTTCTTCCGCCGAGCTTTGCGGTGCAGGAAAAACGCCTGCGCGGCAGGGGAACGGAAACGGAGGAGAAGATAAACGCGAGACTCGAACGCACAAAAGAGGAAATCAAGCAGTATAAGCTGTACGATTACATCGTTTATAACGAGGACGGCGGCGCGGAAAAGACCGCCGAGGATCTGCGCGCGATCGTGAGAGCAGAAAAGCTCCGCACCGAAAGGAACGAAGGCGCGGACAAACGCTATTTTGAATAAAAAACAAATAAAACATTATAAAAATTAAAAAATTATATGCCGATACGGCATTTGGAGGTAAATATGATTTTTCCGTCTATTGATGATCTGACCAAGGGTAAGTACAACAGATACGAGCTTTGCATTGCCGTCGCAAAATGCGCGAGAATGATAACCGACGAATATGTAAAGGAAAGAGCTATTGCCGAGGCGATGGAGCAGACGAATAAGGAGTCGGGCAGAGCCGCTTATTCGATGATAAAGAGAGAGTTCCGCGACGAAAAGGCGGTAAAGTGCGCGATAAACAGACTTTACGCAGGCGATTTTGTGATTCTGAGCGGTGCGGACGCAGAGGCGAAGAGACAGGCGAGAGCGGAACACGAGAGAATAATGGCGGAAAACAGAGCCGCTCTCGAAGCCGCAAAGGCGAAGGAGAAGATCGACTTTTCCGATGATGACGACGATGACATTTTTGAAAGCGATGTCGATGACGATGCCGTTGACGCTGTTGTTGACGACGACGAACTCTCCGCGGCGGACATTGACGACATTGGCGATGCCGACGCTTCGGATAACGACTGACGTCGGACGCGTATAATATAGTATAAAATAAACGGAAGTGACGACGGAGGAGGTGAAAGCATTGCCTCACTATGCAAGCGTATATATACTCGATGTGCCTTTTGCGCTCGATCGTGCATACGAATATTTTATTCCCGAAGAATTTTCGGGGAGAGTGAAGGCGGGCAGCTTTATCACCGTACCGTTCGGCGGCGGAAACAAGAAAATGCTTGCTCTTGTCACGCGCATATCGGACACCTGCATATACGACGAGGCGTCGATAAAACCCGTCGCCGCAGTCTGTTCGGACGAGCTTTTTATGGAGGAAAAGCTCGTCGGTCTTGCGCTGTTCTTAAAAGAACAGACGCTCTGCACCATGGGCGAGGCTGTTCACGCGATGATACCGTCGGCGGCGTTTTCACACCTGGTCGAATATTACAGCGCGGGCGAAAAAAGCGGCACACCGAGGGTAAAGGACAAGACTGTCCTTGAAATTCTCGAATTTATCAGGGGCAAAAAGAGCGTTTCGGAGGCAAATCTGAAAGCGAATTTCGGCGCGTCGTCAAAAGAGACGGCGGCAAAGCTCAGCTCCGAGGGATATATAACCCGCGAAATCGTCCTGAAAGACGCTTCCAATAAAATTATAAGAAAAAAATATTCACTTCGTGCCGACGAAAATGAGGTCAGAACAGCACTTTCGTCAGATGGTAAAGGCAGACTCACGTCCGCGGGACAGAGAAAAGCACTCGAAGCACTTGCAAAGTCCGATACCCTGTATGAGGACGAAATCCTCTCGGAGGACGTCACAAAAGCCCACCTGTCGGCCCTTGTAAAGAGAGGGCTTGCCGTTCTCGAAGAAGAGCAGGTATACAGAAATCCGTATGAGGGGAAGAAAGCCGACCCGAAAGAGATAAAGCTGAACGACGAGCAGAAATTTGCGTATGATAAGCTATGCGGACTGCTTGGCACGGGCGAGGCAAGAGCGGCGCTGCTTTACGGCGTCACGGGAAGCGGAAAAACGAGCGTCATGACGGCGCTTATGGACAAAGTTCTCGAAGAGGGGAAAAGCGTGATACTGCTCCTCCCCGAAATTTCGCTCACGCCGCAGACGACGGACATTTTCTGTTCGCGCTACGGCTCGGTCTGCGCCGTTGTTCATTCGGGGCTTTCTGCGGGCGAAAGATACGACGCTTACGAGCGTATAAAAAACGGCGACGCGAGAATAGTTATAGGAACGCGTTCGGCGGTGTTCTCGCCCGTGAAAAATCTCGGACTTATCGTTATGGACGAGGAACAGGAAACTACATATAAATCGGATCAGAACCCGAAATACCACGCAAGGGACGCGGCGAGATACCGCTGCGCGACGGAGAACGCGCTTATGCTCCTCGCGTCCGCAACGCCGAGCCTTGAAAGCTTTGAAAAGGCGAAAGAGGGCAAATACTCGCTCGTGCGACTTGAAAAAAGATACGGCGGCGCTACGCTTCCGATCGTCACGATAGCGGATATGCGCGGCGAGGTTTACGAGGGCAATGTTTCGCCGATAGGCGGTATTCTGACGGCGGCTCTTGCGGAGAACGTCGCGAAAGGGAAACAGTCGGTTCTTTTCATAAACAGGCGCGGATATAATACCTTCGTCAGCTGCCGCAAATGCGGCGAAGCGGTGATGTGCCCGCGTTGCAGTGTTTCAATGACGTATCATACAAAAATGGGGACGTACAGCGACGGTTATCTTGCCTGTCACTGGTGCGGTTACAGAACGGACGTCCCGAAAACCTGTCCGTCCTGCGGTTCGGAACACCTTTCGCATATGGGATACGGCACGCAGAGAATAGAACAGGAACTTGGCGAGCTTCTGCCGAATGCGCGTGTCCTGCGTATGGACACCGATACTACATCTACGAAATTTTCGTACGATAAAATGCTCGGTTCGTTCAGAGCGGGTGACGCGGATATACTTCTCGGAACGCAGATGGTCACAAAGGGACACGATTTTCCGCGCGTTACGCTTGTGGGAGTGCTTCTTGCCGACGCTTCGCTCTATCTTGACGATTACAGGGCGGGCGAGCGGACGTTTTCAATGCTTACACAGGTAATAGGACGCGCGGGCAGAACAAGCGAAAACGGTGCGGGACGTGCCGTCATACAGACGAACAACCCCGATAACGACGTGATAAAGCTCGCCGCCGCACAGGACTATGACACCTTTTTCGAGAGAGAAATAAAGCTGCGCAAGCTGCTTGTTTTTCCGCCGTTTTGCGATATTGTGCTTATGACGATAAGCTCGGAGGACGAGAGGGAGCTTGCGACAGCGGCAAAAAAGCTGCACGACGAATTTGAGGCACTCACATCGGCGGACGGCGAATTTTCGGACGTGAAAAGCGTCTGCTTCGGACCGTTTGAAGCACCCGTATATAAGGTTGACGGCAGATGCCGTATGAGAATGGTCGTTAAATGCCGTCTGAACAGGCGAAGCAGAGGACTTTTTGCAAAAATATTACGTATTTTTTCGGGCGAAAAGGCGGCGGGAAAGGGCAGAAATTCAAAAAAGCCGTTTTTGTCGATCGATTTCAATCCGTCGGTATTATAAACAGAAAAACAGTAATTTAAGAAAAGAGAGGAACTTTTTATGCTCGATTTTTCAAAGAGATTTGTATGCGCGGGATACGATTATAACAAATACGACCGCCATGTGCCGTCGCCCGCAATGAGAAAGAGCTTTACGCTTCGCGCAAAGCCCGAAAAAGCGGAAATACTTATCACGGGACTCGGTTTTTACGACCTGTTTGTGAACGGTAAAATGATAACAAAGGGACTTACCTCGCCTTATATCTCAAACAGCGACGATCTGATCTACTATGACCTCTATGACCTTACGGACAGGCTGCGCGAGGGCGAAAATGTGATAGGAATAGTTCTCGGCGACGGTATGCAGAACCCCAAAACGGCTGTCTGGAATTTCTGTGATGCTGTTTATACCTCGTCACCGAAAACGGCGTTCAGCTTCCGCGCGGAAGCAGGCGGCGAGACGGTAGAGTTTGACGCGACATCTCTTGTTTGGAAAGAGTCTCCGATAATGTTCAACGATCTGCGCAGCGGCGTTCATTACGACGCGCGTCTCGAAGAGGACGGCTGGTGCGAGGCAGGATTTGACGCGCATGACTGGAAGCCCGTCATGAAGGCTGAAAATCCGAGAGGAGAAGCAAAGCTCTGCACGGCAGAACCCGTAAAGGTAAAGGAGGAAATACCTCCCGTTTCAATCAAAAAGGGAGAACTTGTTCCATACAAGGAAATGAATGACATTGCCGAATCGATCAAAGGCATGGACATTCCCGACCGTAATGTCGAAATGACAGGCGGTTATATTTACGATTTCGGTGTAAACACGGCGGGTGTTTTCCGCTTTAAGATAAAGGACGCAAGGAGAGGTCAGAAGATTTCTTTCCAGTGCGGAGAGTATCTTGACGAGGAGGGCAGACTTACATATCAAAATATAGGTTTCTACCCGAACGGTTACTCGCAGAGAGATATTTATATCTGCCGCGGCGATAAGGACGAGGAAGTATTCGTCCCTATGTTCACATATCACGGTTGCAGATACATTTATGTAAACGGAATAACGGAAGAACAGGCAACAAAAGAGGCAATGACATTCCTCCGCGCACATTCGGATATGAAGATGAGAGCGGATTTCAGATGTTCGAACGATATAGTCAATAAACTTTTCGCAATGGCACTCAATTCCGACCTTTCGAACTTCTGGTATTTCCCGACCGACTGCCCGCACAGAGAGAAAAACGGCTGGACGGGTGACGCCTCCGCGTCGGCAGAGCATATGATAATGACGTTCACACCAGAAAACAGCTATCGCGAATGGCTCTGCAACATAAGACATGCCCAGAATATCGAGGGCGCGATTCCCGGTATCATTCCGACGGCAGGCTGGGGTTTTGATTGGGGTAACGGACCCGCATGGGACAGCGTTATTTTCAATCTTCCCTATATGATGTATCATTACAGAGGCGATACGGAAATAATAAGAGAAAACCGTCATATGATGATGCGTTATCTTGAATATATCGCGTCGAAACGCGACGATGACGGACTTATTCACATAGGTCTCGGCGACTGGATACCCGTTGACGGCGGTAAGGTACAGCCTACGCTTGCACTCACGGACAGTATCATGGTCTATGATATGTGCCGCAAGGGCGAGGAGATGTTCTGCGCGATAGGCAACACTCTTGACGCTTCGTACGCTAAAAACCTTGGCGATGAGGTAAAGAAAGCAATAAGAGAAAATCTGATAGATTTCTGCACGATGACGACGACCTGCCATTCGCAGACGGGACTTGCAATGTGCATCTACTACGGCATTTTCGAGGGCGCGGAGCTTAATGCCGCCGGAAAGAAACTCGCCGAAACGGTACACGACGAGGGCGACAACTTCGACGTCGGCTTCCTTGGGCTTCGTACGATATTCCACGCGCTTGCAATGACAGGCAACGCCGACCTTGCATATCACCTTATAGCAAAAGAGGATTTCCCGTCCTACGGCTACTATGTAAACAAACTGCCGATGACGTCGCTTCCCGAAAGCATCGCAAGTACATACGGCGCGCTCGCGTCGCTTAACCACCATTTCTACGGTGACATAAATCACTTCTTCCTGCGCAGAATACTCGGTGTGAACGTCAACCCGACGGGAAAAGACGCAAACAGAATAGTTGTCGCGCCGAATTTCATAAGCACGCTTGATTTCGCCGAAGGACACTACGACGCGCCCGCAGGCAGAGTTTACATAAAGTGGCAGAGAGACGGCGAGAACGTAAAACTCACCGTGAAGGCGGACGAGGGAGTAAAGACGGAGATAAGACTTCCCGACGGCTATATGTTTGTCCGCGACGGTCAGAACGACTTCGTCAGATATAAGTACGGCGACGCCGATGATATGACTGTAATAAAAACATCGGAGAGATTCAAAAACGGTTCGATGGCAAGGAGATATATTTGTTAAAAACAAAAACGGAGGTTAAAATGGCAAAACTGAACATACTGAAAATAGGAGACGAGACGCTCAGAAAGACCTGCCGTCCCGTTGAGACGGTAACGCCGAGAATATGCACACTTCTTGACGATATGGCGGAAACTATGAGGGCGGCGGACGGCTGCGGACTTGCGGCACCGCAGGTCGGCGTGCTTCGCAGGGTCGTTGTCATTGAAACCGAGCCGGGACAGCTTATAGAGCTTATAAATCCGAGAATTATCGCGAAAGCGGGCGTGCAGGAGGAGGTCGAAGGCTGCCTGTCGATACCCGGCAGAAGCGGAAAGACGCGGAGACCCATGCACGTCACCGTGCGCGCGATGGGCAGAGACGGAAAGGAATTTGACATAAGCGGCAGCGGACTTCTCGCAAGGGCGTTCTGCCACGAGCTTGACCACCTTGACGGCAAGCTGTTCATCGACGAAGCGATAGAAATGTACGACTGAAACGGACGGAAGTGATATAATGAAGATTTTGTTTATGGGAACGCCCGATTTTGCGCTGTTTTCACTTCGCGCACTATGCGATGCGGGTGAAAACGTCGTCGGCGTCGTCACGCAGACGGATAAACCGAAGGGCAGAGGATACGAACTCTGCCCGCCGCCCGTCAAAGTGTTTGCGGAAGAACGCGGAATACCCGTTTATCAGCCGAAAACGCTCCGAGGTGACGAGTTTGCCGAAACTCTTTCGCAGATAGGCCCCGAAATGATAATCGTCGTCGCATACGGCAAGATATTGCCCGAAAACGTGATAAATTACCCGAAATACGGCTGTATTAACGTTCACGGCTCGCTTCTCCCGAAGTACCGCGGAGCCGCACCTATGCAGCGGGCTATAATCGACGGCGAGGCCGTTACGGGGATAACGACGATGTATATGGACGTCGGACTTGACACGGGCGATATGATAATGAAGCGCGAAGTTGAGATAGGCGCGGACGACAATTTTGAGGATATTCACGATAAGCTCGGAGAATGCGGCGCAAAACTGCTCCTTGAAACCGTAAACGCGATAAGAAACGGCACTGCGACACGCGAAAAGCAGAACGACGCCGAGATGACGTATGCAGCGAAGATAGAAAAATCCGACTGCCTGATAGATTTCTGCAAAAGCGCAAAACAGGTTCACGACCTTATCCGCGGTCTTTCTCCGATCCCGCTCGCGTTCACGCATACGGGCGACGGAAAACTGTTAAAGGTTATAAAGAGCATTATTTCCGACAAAACTTCGCGCGAAAAGGCGGGAACTGTCGTCTCGCTCGATAACGGAATAACTGTCGCCTGCGGCGACGGAGGCTGCGTCGATATTCTCCGTGTTCTGCCTGAGGGAAAGGGGAGAATGGACGCACAGGATTTTATACGAGGCAGAAAGATTTCCATAGGCGATATTCTGTCATAAAACCGAAAGGAGAATTTTCAGATGTTCTATTACGACAGCACATATCTTGTTATTCTTCCCGCGCTCATATTCGCGCTTTGGGCGCAGATACTCGTTCAGAGCACCTACTCAAAGTACAATAAAATCGGCACAAAATGCGGAATGACGGGGTACGATGCGGCAAGACTGATTCTCGACTCAAACGGACTTACGGGCGTTCGCATAGAGCATATTGCGGGCGAACTTACCGACCATTTTGACCCGACGACAAACGTCATAAGGCTTTCGGGCGGCGTTTACGGCTCGACGGGAATAGCCGCCGTCGGCGTTGCCGCGCACGAGGCGGGACACGCGGTGCAGTATGCAAAAGGCTATTCGCCGATGAAGCTCCGCGCGGCGATAATCCCCGCGACGCGCATAGGTTCGACGCTTGCAATGCCCATTTTCCTTATCGGATTCATTTTTTCGCTTTATGAACTTGCGATGATAGGAATAATCCTCTATTCGCTGACCGCCGTATTTCAGGCGGTAACGATCCCCGTCGAATTCAACGCGAGCAGACGTGCGCTTGCGGCACTTCGCTCGTGCGGCAGACTTGACGGGAGCGAAATAAGCGGCGCAAGAAAGGTTCTCACAGCGGCGGCACTGACTTATGTTGCGGCACTTGCATCGTCTCTTGCGCAGGTGCTTCGTCTTATGCTCCTCCTCGGACGCAGAAACGACAGGAGATAAACCGAAGATGAATGTCAGATCCTCGGCTCTTTCGCTTCTTTCGGGACTTGAATTACAGGGACAGTATTCGAATATAGCGCTTGACACCGAAATCAGAAGAAAAGGCTTTGACGGCGCGGACAGAGCGCTTCTTACCGCTCTCGTTTACGGCACGGTCGAAAGAAAGATAACTCTTGACTATGTTATCGACGGGCTTTCGTCAATCCCACCGTCGAAAATTGAAAAAGCGACGCGGAATATCCTCAGAATGGGGATATATCAGCTTGCATATATGGATAAAATTCCCGATCATGCGGCGATAAACGAGAGCGTCGAGCTTGCGGGAAAACGCTCGAAAGGCTTTGTCAACGCGCTCCTGCGCGCATTTGTGCGCACAGGCAAGCAGATACCGCTGCCGCAAAGAGAAAACGGCACGGCGGAGTATTTTTCGGTAAAATATTCGGTTTCGCCCGATGTCTGCGAGCTTCTTATGGACAGACTCGGCGAAGAAAAAACCGAAAAAATGCTCTCGGCGTCGGAAAATCACCCGCCGATGACACTCAGAACCAATACTCTTAAAATTTCGCGCGACGAGCTTGCCGAAAAACTGCTGAGGGACGGCGCAAAGGTCTCCAAGACGGAATTTTCGCCGTTCGGCATAAAAATTTCGGACGCGGACGGTTATTCGTCACTTGTCGGCGAAAATGACGAGGGATTGTTTTTCGTGCAGGACGAGGTCTCGCAGATATGCGCTCTCGTCACGGGCGCAAAGAAGGGCGATACCGTTATCGACGCGTGCGCCTGCCCCGGCGGAAAGAGTTTTTCGGTGGCGATGATGATGGAGAACGAGGGCGTGATAAAGTCGTTTGACCTCCACGAAAATAAGCTGTCGCTTATAAGAAACGGCGCGAAACGGCTCGGTATAGACATTATCGAAGCAGCGGCGCGCGACGGCAGAAAATTCGACGCAGAGCTTGAAGAAAGCGCGGACGTGCTTCTTCTTGACGTTCCCTGTTCGGGACTCGGAGTCATTGCAAAAAAGCCCGAAATCAGATATAAAAACGCAGCCGATATAAAAAGACTTCCCGATGTTCAGCTTGAAATTTCGGAGAACTGCATAAAGTATCTGAAAAAGGGTGGAACGCTTGTATATTCGACCTGCACCGTTCTTCCCGAAGAGAACGAAAGAAACGTCGAAAGAATTGTTTCGCTTCACCCCGAAATGAGACCCGTGCCGTTTTCCGTGTGCGGTATTACGGCAGAAAACGGAACATATACGTTTCTCCCGTCGTCTGACGGAAGTGACGGGTTCTTTATCGCGAAACTCATAAAAACGTAAAGGATAATAAATGATAAACACAGAGGGAAAAACCGATCTGCTCTCGCTTTCCGCGACGGAACTCGAAGAACTTCTCACCGTTCTCGGCGAGCCGAAATACAGAGCCTCGCAGATGTTCGCGGGGCTGCAAAAGGGAGTCTCGCCCGAAGAAATGACGAATATCCCGAAAACACTCAAAGAAAAGCTCGCGGAGAATACATATTATTTTCTGCCTAAGATAAAGAAAAAGCTCGTTTCAAAGCTCGACGGAACGGTGAAATACCTCTTTATGCTTTCCGACGGAAACTGCATTGAGAGCGTTGTGATGAAGTACGAGCACGGAAACACGATATGTATCTCGTCGCAGGTAGGTTGCAGAATGGGGTGCCGTTTCTGCGCGTCGACCATAGGCGGAAAGGTGCGCGATCTGCGTCCGTCGGAGCTTCTCGGTCAGATCATATCGGCCGAAAAGGATATGGGTGTGCGCATATCGAACATCGTAATGATGGGAATAGGCGAACCGCTCGATAATTTTGATAATGTTGTGAAATTTCTCACGCTTGTCGGCGACGAGAAGGGACTTTGCATAGGTTACAGGCATATCTCCCTTTCGACCTGCGGACTGGCGGATAAAATATATGAGCTTGCAAGGCTCTCGCTGCCGATAACGCTCTCAATCTCGCTTCATGCACCCGACGACGAGACGCGTTCAAAGATAATGCCCGTGAATAACAGGTGGAACGTTGAGACGCTTCTTCGCGCCTGTCGGGATTATTATAAAAGCACGGGACGGCGTATCTCGTTTGAATATACGCTGATAGCGGGCGAAAACGATACCGTGCGCCACGCTCTCCGCCTTGCCGAAACACTCAACAGAGCGCTTCGGACGAGAAGCGAAACGATGCCTATCCACGTCAATCTCATACCCGTGAACGAGGTAAAGGAAACGTGCTTCAAAAAGAGCGGCGCGGACGCGATAAAAGCGTTTTCACGCACTCTTGAAAGCAAAGGCATAAGGGCAACGGTGCGCAGAAAACTCGGCTCGGATATAAACGCTTCCTGCGGTCAGCTCCGCCGCGAAAGCGCACTCGAAGACGATTCGGGCAAAGAGGAAAACGGGGCAAAAACCGAAAAAGACATCTGATTTGACATGGCAAAGAAAGGATACCGCGTATCTGTGCGACGGTAACGGTGAATTTGTATGATATATTTCGGAAAAACGGACGTTGGCAAGAAGAGGAAAGGAAATCAGGATAATTTCGGCATATACAGGCTTGCCGATAACGTTCTGCTTCTTGCGGTCTGCGACGGAATGGGCGGCGCAAACGGCGGCGAAGAGGCGAGCAGAATTGCTCTTGACGCCTTTTCGGGCGAGATAAAGGCGGTGTGCCTGCCGAGAATGAGGGACGACGGCAAAACTGTCGATATGAGCGGAGTAAACGTCAGGATACTTCTCGGAAACGCGGCGGAGGAGGCAAATTCGGCAGTCCTCGGAACGGCGAGAAAGAATCCCGAACTTGCGGGAATGGGTACGACCCTTGTCGCGCTTTTCATTGCCGACGGAAACATATATTCGATAAACGTCGGCGACAGCCGTATCTACCGCATAAACGACGGAAAAATCACGCAGATAACGCACGACCACTCGTATGTGCAGTATCTTGTCGATATGGGCAGACTTACGCCCGAGGAGGCAAAGAACAGTACGAACCGCAACATCATAACGAGAGCTGTCGGAACGACGGACGGGCTTGAAGCCGACGTCGATGCCGTCGAAAAAGGCAAGGGAGAAAATATATACTTCCTTCTCTGCTCGGACGGACTTACGAACATGGTGACGGACGAGGACATAGCGAAAACGGTTTCGGGTGACGGGACGCTTGAAAAGAAGGTCTCGGAACTTATCGAAAAAGCTAACAAGAACGGCGGTGCCGACAACATAACCGCCCTGCTTCTCGGACTTTGACCACGCGAACGTCAAATATGATCGGAGAAAAATCGGAATATGAATATTGAAAGTTACGACAGATACGTCGGGCAGGTGTTCGATAACCGCTATCGTATTCTCAAAACAATAGGAACAGGCGGCATGGCGGTGGTCTTTGAGGGATACGACCTTTTTGAGAAGAAAACGGTCGCGATAAAGATGCTCAAAGACGATATTGCCTCGGATATAGCGCAGGTCAAGCGTTTTGTAAACGAATCGAGAGCGGTTGCGATGCTTTCGCACCCGAATATAGTCAAAATATATAACGTTTCGGTGAAGAGCCACGTCAAGTATATAGTCATGGAATATATTGAGGGCATCACTCTCAAAGACTATATGACAAAACGCGGAGTCCTGTCGCTCAGCGAAATAATCAGTTACACGGAGCAGATCCTTCGCGCGCTTGACCACGCGCACTCAAAGGGGATAGTGCACAGGGATATAAAACCGCAGAATATAATGCTCCTTAAAAACGGCGTAATAAAGGTGATGGACTTCGGCATAGCGAAGCTCCCGAACGCCGAAACGCTCACGCTTACCGACAAAGCGATCGGAACGGTCTATTATATCAGTCCCGAACAGGCGGAGGGCAAGGCGATCGACCGCAGGAGCGATATATATTCCGTCGGCGTTATGATGTACGAAATGTCCTGCGGAAGACTGCCCTTTTACGATGAAAGCCCGATTTCGGTTGCGCTTATGCAGATAAAAGAACAGCCAGTGCCGCCGCGTTCGATAAATCCCGCGATACCGCGCGGACTTGAACAGATAACGCTTTCGGCGATGGAAAAAAATCCCGATCTGCGCTTCCAGAGCGCGGCACAGATGCTCCGCCAGCTCGCAAGGCTCAAAGCCGACCCGAATATTGTGTTCAAACCGAGCCGCAAGCTCGAAACGGCGCATAAAACGGCGGCAAAAACGGAGAGAAGAGAACAGGCGGGTAACCGTTCCATGTTCCCGATGATACTCGGCGTCGTCACGGCGTTTGCCGTCGTTCTTATCGTCAGCGGTGTTATCGTTCTTAAAGCGTTTTTCGGCTCGGACAGCTCGCTTGTGGAGATAAAAGTGCCGAATGTAGTCGGTTCGATATATACGTCGCAGGACGCGGTAGGATTAAGCTCGCGCTATTATGAGGTGCAGACAGAGGAAAGATACAGCTCGGACGCCCAGGCGGGAAAAATTCTCGAACAGACGCCCGAAGCCGGCTCTACGGTAAAGGTAAAAGAGGATAAACAGAAAGCGACGATTAAACTCGTGCTCAGCCTCGGTCCAGAAACCGTCATACTCGAAAATTACGAGGGACAGTCCCTGCGTGACGTAAAGCTCGCGCTAAAAAAGCTCGGCTTTACGTGCGAGGAACAGCCGATATTCCATAATACGATAGGCAAGGGAAAGGTCTGCTACACTTATCCCGCGGCGGGTGACGCCGCCATTATGGGTTCGACGGTTACCGTTTATTACAGCATGGGCAAGTCGTCGGGCGGAAATACGGTCGATGTTCCCGATTTCAGACTTAAAACCGAAACCGAAGCGAGAACGGAAGCCGCAAACCTCGGTCTTACCGTTTCCGATGTAACGTATGAGGAATCCGATAAGGCGGCGGGTGTCGTCATCGGTCAGAGCGTTCTGCCCGGAACGAGCATCGAAGTCGGCGCGGAAATAAAACTCACCGTCAGCGGCGGTCAGAGTTTCAGAGAAAAATCCGTCCCGAATATTACGGGAATGACGGTTGAAAAGGCAAAGGCGGAACTTGCAAAATACGGTCTTGTTCTCGGAAATAAGACGGAACAGGCGGGCGAGCTTGCCGAGGGACTTATCCTTGAACAGCTTCCCGTTCCCGGAACACCTATCTCGTCGGGTGTCACAAAGGTTGATTATACCGTGTCGAGCGGCGATTTTGCGGCGGGCGGTCAGATAGAGTATATAGACTGCGACGGCTATCAGGTTCCGAATATTGTCGGAATGACAGTCAAAAAGGCGAGATCGCTTCTCCGCGAGGTTGAACTTTCGCTCGGAGAGGGAACTACCGTAAAGAGCGATAAACCTGTCGGAACGATAGTCAGTATAAGCATTTCGAAGGACAGTGACGGCGAGCCGCAGGTCGATTACGAGATAAGCGGCGGTCAGGACTGAACCTTAATCAAAACGGAAATTATTTATGAATGATGAAAACAGAAATAAAGAAAACGGCGTAAAACGCCCGTCCGTTTCCGATATGTGGGGAGGAGCGCAGGGGCAGAAAGTGCCGAATGTGCAAAGCGGCGTGCGAAGAAGCCCTCTTTCGCCGATACCGAAGAAGAATGTAAATGTAAATGTAAAAGCGAGAAAGAAAAAGAGAAGAAAACGCGAATACAGCGTGGCATTTGTCAGAAGAGTCAGCGCGGCCGTTTTTGCGGCGGTTTCGCTTGGTTTTCTTGTGCTTTGCGTCGGACTTGCGTATTCCTATTCGGGAGAGAGCATAAGAGAACTGAGTATGGGCGGCGCGGCGACGAGGTCGAGTGCAAGGGCGTACAGAATCGTTTACAGTGAGTCGGATACATGGGGACTTTCGGCAGCGACGGCACTTCACGACGCGTTTCTTGAAAAAACGGGAGCTTCGCTTTCGGTCGTCCCCGACAGCGAGGCGGTCGGGCTGCACGAACTTCGCATAGGACATACAAACAGAGCCTCTGACGACTATATTACGTCCGTTTCCGCGCTTGGCGAGAACGGCTACGCCGTCATGATAACATCTGGCGACAACGTGAATATCGCTGCATTCAGCGAAAGCGGTGCGACGGCGGCGGTCAGATATTTTGTGACGAACTACGTCGGCGCATACAGACACAGCAGACTCACCTTTGCCGCTCATCATAGCTTTACTCTCGTCGACAGAACGGGAAACGAGCCGTTGTCGTCGCTGCGTCAGACGTCGGTGCCTCTCAATTTCACCGAAACGGGACGTTTCAGGGTGCTGGTTCTTTCCGACGCGGATATAAACGAATATACAGTTTCCGCGCTTGAAGCGATAGTGAAAAGCGAAAAGCCGCAGCTTGTTATTTTCGACGGCGACGTGTCGAGCGGAATGACGACAAAGGCGGAGCTTGAAGAATATGTAAAGAAGCTCACCCTGCCGCTTGAAGAGAACGAAATCCCGTGGGCTGTCGTTTTCGGCGAGCAGGATACGGACGGCGGTCTTGACGCGCTTTCGCAGACAGAGGTCTATTCGTCGTTTGCGCATTGCGTTACGAAGGCGGAATGTACGTCGGACGGCGCAGTCAGCGCGTTTCTGCCGATTTATCCCGCAGGTGAAGTGACAAGCGCGTCCGTACCCGCACTCGGTATCTGGACGCTCGGTCAGACGGCAATGCTCTCCGAATACGAGGGCGTTCTTTCGGAGGAGCTTTTTGACAGAAGAGTGGAAGAGGGCAGCGATTACGGCTTTGTTCCCGCGAGCCATATAGCGTTTTTCACGGAGAACGGTAAGGTGCTTGAAAGGGAAACGGGCGGCGCGCTCCGCACCGTCATAGTTACGCATACACCGACGGAGGAGTTCTCCGCGGTTGCGTTAAATCCCGAAAAGACACAGCTTTTCGGCGAGATAGGAGAGGACATTTCCTCGTCGCCGATAAATTCGGGACTTTTTGCCGCGGCACTTGCGGACGGAAATGTTCTCGGTATTTTTTGCGGACATGACCACCTCAATTCTTTTGTCGGAAAATATTGCGGCATAGAACTCGGATATTCCGCAAGCATAGGCTACGACGGCTACGGCTTCGGCGGGACGTTCGATATAAATAACCGTCTCCGCGGCGGCAGAATGCTTGATTTTTCGCTCTCGGCGGACGGCTCGCTGTCGATGAATACACGTATGGTCTACGCGCGCGACCTCGGAATAGGCGGTAACTGATATGGAATACCGCAGCTTCGGAAAAATAATCAAAGGCGTCGGCGGTCTTTACACCGTGCGTATAGAAAAGGACGGTTCGCCGCTCGCGGGAGAGCTTGCAAAGGCAAAGGCGAGAGGATCTTTCCGCCACGACGGCATTACGCCGCTTGTCGGCGACAACGTGAGCGTCGTTTATACGGATAAGTCGCTTTCGGAGGGCGTCGGCGGCGATATTATGATAAGCGAGATAGGAGAAAGAAAAAATTCTCTTATCCGACCGCCGGTCGCGAATATAGACATATGCCTCGTGTCGATGGCGGCGTCGTCGCCCGAACCCGTTCCCGAAACGGTGGATAAACTGCTGTCGATACTTGAATTTAATAAGATTGACCCCGTCGTTGTCATCGAAAAATGCGAACTTGACCCCGAAAACGCCGAAAAAATGAGGGGAATTTACTCTCTCGCGGGATACGACGTGTTTGTTCTCAGCTGCCATACGGGCGAGGGTGTCGAGAACATAAAAAAATACATATACGAGAAGATCGTCGGCAGAACGGCGGCGTTCGCGGGGGCATCGGGAGTCGGAAAATCGACGCTTATGAATACGCTTTTTCCGTCGCTTGTGCTGGCGACGGGCGACGTGAGCAGAAAGACCGAGAGAGGCAGACATACAACGCGCCACGTCGAGCTTTACCCTGTTTTCGGCGACGGCGAGGGGTATATTGCCGATACGCCGGGGTTCAGTATGCTTGATTTTGAGCGGTTCGACTTCTTCACAAAGGAGGATCTTCCGCTGACGATGCGCGAATTCGAGCCGTATATCGGGAAATGCAGATATACAAAATGCACGCATACGAAGGAGGACGGCTGCGCCGTTCTCGAAGCGGTCCGCGACGGCAGAATAGCAAAAAGCCGCCACGACAGCTTCGTTTTAATGTATGACGTGTTAAAGGAGAAGAAAGCATGGACGAAGAAAGTATAATAGGCAGGCTCGAAACACCGCCGCGCGCGTTTATTTATACGGGCGGAAGCGTGCTTTACGAGAATATAAGCGAATACGAGAGACCGAGAAAAGGCGACCTCTGCATCGCCGCGGATTCAGGGTATAAACACGCCCTTGAACTCTCGGTAAAACCGGATCTTCTCATCGGTGATTTCGATTCGATAGGAAACGATACGGAGCTTCCGAGCGACATAGAGCGCATAACGCTCCCTTGCGAAAAGGACTGTACCGATACCCAGGCGGCATTCGGCGCGGCAGTCGAACGAGGGTATGACACGATAGTAATTATCGGCGGAATGGGAACGAGACTTGACCATTCGCTCTCGTCCTGCGCGATACTTGAAAGTATGAAGAAGATGAGGCTTCACGGATATATTGCGAACGGCTATAACCGCGTCAGATACCTTGAAAACGACAGCCTCCTGCTGGCGAAAAGCGATTATAAGTATTTTTCTCTTGTTGCGCTTGACAGGGTATGTAAAGGCGTTTCGATCGACGGCGGAAAGTATCCGCTTAAAAATGCAAAACTTTTTCGCGAAGAGCAGTTTGCCGTCAGTAACGAAATTGTCGGAAACGTCGCGCTTATATCGGTGAAGAAGGGCGCACTCCTCGTTATAGAATCGCGTGACTGAATAATTGCCCATATATGACCGCAAAAACAAAAGCGTTTTGGGTAATTGTTACGAAATTGATAAATTTTTCTCAAATCTCTTGTATATTGCCCCCGAATGAGTTAAAATATAGGGGTGAAAGATTGTCTTTTACGTTTGTCAAAAAATTTTTTATATAAAACGGAGGAATTTCAATCATGTCAGTTAAAGTTGCAATCAATGGCTTCGGTCGTATCGGTCGTCTCGCTTTCAGACAGATGTTCGGCGCAGAGGGTTATGAGGTAGTTGCTATCAACGACCTTACCAGCCCCGCAATGCTCGCTCATCTTCTTAAATACGACACCGCTCAGGGCGGCTACTGCGGCAGAATCGGCGAAGGCAAGCATACCATCTCGTCGAAGGAAGCAACAGAGACCGAGCCCGGCTCCATCACAGTTGACGGCAAGGAAATCAAAATCTACGCTATAAAGGACGCAAAGGAATGCCCCTGGGGCAAGCTCGACGTTGACGTCGTTCTCGAATGCACGGGCTTCTACTGCTCCAAGGAAAAGTCCATGGCTCACATCGTCGCAGGCGCAAAGAAAGTTGTTATTTCCGCTCCCGCAGGCAATGATCTTAAAACGATCGTTTACTCTGTAAACGAAAAGACTCTTACGAAGGAAGACCAGATCATTTCCGCAGCTTCCTGCACAACAAACTGCCTCGCTCCTATGGCAAAGGCTCTTAACGATTATGCTCCTATCGAGAGCGGTATCATGAGTACCATTCACGCATATACGGGCGACCAGATGATCCTTGACGGTCCTCACAGAAAGGGTGACCTCCGCCGTGCACGCGCAGGCGCAGCTAACATCGTTCCTAACTCCACAGGCGCAGCAAAGGCTATCGGACTTGTTATTCCCGAACTTAACGGCAAGCTCATCGGCTCTGCTCAGCGTGTGCCTGTTCCGACAGGTTCCACAACTATCCTCACGGCAGTTGTTAAGGGCAAGGACGTTACAAAGAAAGGCATCAATGCCGCTATGAAGGCTGCTGCTTCCGAGTCCTTCGGTTACAATGAAGATCCTATCGTTTCTTCCGACGTTATCGGTATGAGATACGGTTCTCTCTTCGACGCAACACAGACGATGGTATCCAAGGTTGCAGACGACACATATCAGGTACAGGTTGTTTCCTGGTACGATAACGAGAACTCCTACACAAGCCAGATGGTAAGAACCATCAAGTACTTCGCAGAGCTTTAATTTAAGGTTTTTCGAAAAATAATTACCGCAGGCACTATGCGCCTGCGGTTTTTGTAGTATTAAGAAAAGGCAGCGAAGAAATGAAATCATTCTTCGCTGCCCCTATTTTTTTCGGAGGTTTTCTCACTTTCGTATTTGTCAAGCCGCTCCTTCACGTCGGCAAGATAGATGAATCCGAGCCCCGCAGCAACCTCGCCGAATGCCAAAAACGCAAGCACTGCTGCCGTTAAGGGAGTTGAAGTCGAGAGAGAAAAAACGGACAGCACAAGAAAAAGTGCCGCGGCAAGGAAAAATATCACACCGCATATTCTGAAAAAGGTTGTCATTTTCCGCTCCTTTCGGTTCGTTTCGATTTTTCGGAATGTTTTATCAGTATTTTACCACACGGCGACTGTTCTGTCAATACCGCGCCGTGCGGGACTCTTTATTCGAAATGAACAAATCGTACGGCTTATTTTTGTGCAATTTTTTTCGCGCTTTTTGTCGAATACGCTTGAAAAAAAACGTCCGACGTGCTATAATTAAACGGTTATTTAATTTTATTTATGAGGTGTGGTAATGAAAATCGGCTTTGATAACGACAAATACCTTGAAATGCAATCCGAGCATATTATGGAACGCATTGACTTCTTCGGCGGCAAACTATACCTTGAATTCGGCGGCAAGCTCTTCGACGACTATCATGCGTCCCGTGTTTTGCCGGGTTTTAAGCCCGACAGCAAGCTCAGAATGCTTCTCAAACTCAAAGACAAGGCTGAGATAGTTATCGCGATAAATGCCTGCGATATAGAAAAAAACAAGGTCAGAGGCGACCTCGGTATAACGTATGATCTTGACGTTCTGCGCCTTATCGACGCTTTCAAGGACGTCGGACTTTATGTCGGAAGCGTCGTTCTCACACGTTTTGACGGTCAGACGGCGGCGATAGCCTTTGAAAAAAAGCTGAAAGATCTCGGAATAAACGTTTACCGCCACTATTCGATCGACGGATACCCATCGGACGTTGAAAAGATCGTAAGCGAAGAGGGCTACGGCAAAAACGACTATATAGAGACCACGCGCGAGCTTGTCATCGTCACCGCACCGGGACCCGGAAGCGGAAAAATGGCGACCTGCCTCTCGCAGCTGTACCACGAAAATAAGCGTGGAATAAAGGCGGGCTACGCGAAATTCGAAACTTTCCCGATATGGAATATACCGCTTTCGCACCCTGTAAATATAGCGTACGAAGCCGCGACGGCAGACCTTGACGACGTGAATATGATAGACCCTTATCACCTTGAAGCCTACGGCAAAACGGCGGTGAACTATAACCGCGATATTGAGATTTTCCCCGTGCTTAACGAGATGCTCTGCCGTATTCTCGGCGAGTCGCCGTATAGGTCCCCGACGGATATGGGCGTAAATATGGCGGGCAACTGCATAATCGACGACGAAGCGACGAAAGAGGCGGCGAATAAAGAGATAATCAGACGCTATTATACGGCGCTCTGCGACAGAAAAAAAGGGAATATCGACGGCGATGTTGTCTACAATATGGAGCTTCTCATAAAGAAAGCGGGACTTTCGCCCGAAACGAGACCCGTTATAGCGGCGGCAATCTCAAAGGCAGATCTGACCGCGGCACCCGCTGCGGCGATGGAGCTTCCCGACGGTCATATCGTGACGGGGAAAACGACGCCTCTTCTCGGCGCAACGTCGGCACTTATGCTGAACGCGCTCAAATATCTTGCCGAGATACCCGACAGCCACGCGCTTATTTCACATTCGATAATAGAGCCTATTTCGCACCTTAAAGTCGGTCACCTCGGAAACAGGAATCCGCGGCTTCATATCGACGAGCTTCTTATTGCGCTTTCGATTTGTTCGATAACGTCGCCCGAAGCCGAAATCGCGATGGAACAGCTTGATAAGCTCCGCGGCTGCGACGCTCATTCGACTGTAATACTTTCGGAGGAGGACGCAAAAACCTTTAAGAAACTCGGAATCCACCTCACCTGTGAGCCTGTCTATCAGAAGAAGAGACTTTATAACAGATAAACAGATCAATTTTTTACAAAGGAAAATGCAATGGATAACGTTCTGAAAACAGCTCCCGCAGTTTTTGCCGTAGGCAGTTCATATCAGATAATGGTTCCCGTGAATTGTCCGTGCCTTATGTGGGTAAATGTCGACGGTGAAACGTTTGCGGACGAGTCAAACGGAATACTTCGTTCCGATATTTCCGTTCATCGTATGATTGTTCCTGCCGATCTTCTCAATAAGGCGGGAAAATATACGGTAATTTACCGAAAAATAATCGAAAGAAAACCTTATTTCACCGAGAGTGAAGAGCCTGCCTGCTTCGAGTTTGATTTTTACCCTGTGAAGGGGAACGGCGCAAGGGCTTATCATATAGCCGACTCGCACAATATGGTAGAGAAGCCTGTCGAGGCATATAACACATATGTGCGTCATTATGGAAAGATTGATTTTCTTATTCTCAACGGCGATATTCCGACGGACAGCGGCTGTCCTGAAAATTTTGATACGATATACCGCATTGCGGACGCGATAACCCACGGCAATATCCCGATTGTGTATTCGCGAGGAAATCACGACATGCGCGGTCTTTACGCTGACAGAGTAGCTGATTACACACCGTCGGAAAACGGTAAGACTTATTATACGTTCAAACTCGGCGGCATATGGGGAATTATACTTGATTGCGCGGAGGATAAAGACGACTCCGATCCCGAATACGGCCATACGGTTTCGTGTCATGCGTTTCGCAAGGCACAGATAGAATTCATAAAAAACGTTGTTTCGAACCGCGAAACCGAATATATGTCGGGCGGGACGGATTACAAAATGGTGCTTTGTCACGTCCCTTTTTCCACATCGAATAACAGCGAGGAGAAGTTTAATATAGAACGTGATATTTACCGTGAGTGGTCGGCACTTTTGAGGGAAAATATTCACCCCGATATAATGCTTTGCGGTCATATGCACAAGCTCGTCGTATCTAAACCGGGAGGCGAATACGATCAGCTCGGACTTCCGTGTACTCTTGTGATAGGCTCTGAAATTAAATACGGGAAGTATTTTGCAGGCGCGGGACTTGAATTTTCCGACGGGAAGATCAACGCGGTGTTTACGGATTCCGAGGGTGAAATTCCTGGCAGTTATACTATATAATATCAAAAATATTAAACATAACGGAGGATAATTTAAGATGTCAAAGAAGAAAAAGAGTACATTTTTTATCGATTTCAAGGCTTTCATCGCAAAGGGAAACGTGCTTGATATGGCGGTCGGTGTCGTCATCGGCGGTGCTTTCGGAAAGATAGTGACCGCGCTCGTAAACGACGTTATCATGCCTCTTGTCGGTGTCATTACGGGCGGCTTCAATATCGCGGATCGTAAAATCGTAATGCGCGAGGCGGTTCTTGATGAGGCGGGGAACGTGCTAAGACCCGAAAACGCGCTTATGTACGGTGATCTCATTCAGACCGTTGTCGATTTTCTTATAGTTGCGTTCTGCATATTCTGCTTCCTGCGCCTTATTATGACGATGAAGAAGAAAGCCGAAGAAATCGAGAACAAAAAGCACCCGAAAGAGGAGGAAGAGCCGAAAGAGGAGACTCCGCCCGCAGAAACGACGGACGATATCCTTAAAGACATCAGAGAACTTCTCAGAGAGAAAAACGGGGAAGATAAAGAGTAAAATAACAAAATCCGCAAACCGTGAGGTTTGCGGATTTTGTTATTCAAGGCTTTTCAGTTCGATAGCGTTTAAGGTCAGGTTTTCGCGCGGAATATCTATGGTTTCGTTTTCCTCTTCGCCCGAAATAAGAATAGCGCCATTTTCGGTGACAAAATATGCACCGTTATCCGAGCAGTAAATTACAAACATAT
>CAKRPQ010000001.1 GCA_934385225.1 uncultured Eubacteriales bacterium | reverse complement strand
CTCCCTTTACACAAGGGAGGCAAAGTCGGGGGTGAAGTCTGATTTAGTCCAAGTTCAACCGCCCCGACTATGAAGAATCCTTTCGGATTCTTCCCATCGTTCGGCTTAAAAGGCAAAGTCGGGGGTGTCGCTTGCGATAACCAAAATGCATCTGCCCCGACAAAGTCTTTATTTCCCCGAATTGCAAAACAAAAAGTGCCGCCGAGACGACACTTTTTTCTTGCATTTTTTTACATTTACAGCTCTCTTATTTTCCTGTACATTTCCTGCATACGGCGGTCGATCTCCGCAATCTCGTCGGCACAGCGGTACATATCATCGCTTATGTCGTGCGGAATTACCTTGTCGCTCTTGTATCTGAGGTCATGTTCAAGGCTCGCCCAGAAGTCCATCGCAACCGTCCGTATCTGTACCTCCGCCGTCACGTTCTCCGTGTGGTCAGAGAGGAATATCGGCACTTCAATGTCAAGGTGCAGCGAACGGTAACCGTTGTAGTTCGGCTCTTTTATGTAGTCTTTCAGCTTCACAAGATGCAGATCCGTCTGGCGGAGAAGCATCTCGGCAACGCTGTAAACGTCGTCGATGTAACAGCAGACAACCCGCACGCCCGCAATATCGTTGAGGTTTCTCTTCGCCGACTCGATACTGACCTCGTACCCGCGCTTTATCAGCTTTTTGACCATGCTTTCCGAGCTTTTGAGACGGCTCTCGACGTGATGAATGGGGTTGCGCGCGTACATGACCTTAAATTCGCCGTTCAGAATTTCAAGCCTCGTTTCGATCTCCTTTATTGCCGAATTGTAGAGGTGTTGCAGCGCCATAATCTCTTTGTAGTTTTTGAAGAGCTCCATGGCGTTTGACGGTATTCTGTTTTCGCCCTGATCCAATTTCCGCACCGAACCTTTCGCTTTATCTTTCGGTTATATTTTATCACCTATCGGACGCTAAGTCAAGGCTTGCGGCGGGATTTCGTTAAAATTCGGAATTTCGTCACGAAAAGAGCACATTTTTACGTCTTTCGACCCGGCGGGGCGGTCGGATTAACCTTTTTCTCCGTTCTCTCGCTCAAAATCCCTGTCGGCGCGGTCGCAGTATCTCTTGATTATTTCGATCTCGCGCGGGTCGTAGGGGCGCAGACTCGGACGGATAAGGTCGTGCTGCCATTTCGTGAAGTCTATGTCCGCTTTCGGGTTCTTTTCGTACTCCTGCCATACCGATTCCCAAGGCTCGTACGTCTGGTACTTGCCCGCGACAAAGCCCCAGTTGTAGCACGCGATCTTTTCAAGATACATAAGCGGGAATATCTCCTGAACGGTGTTGTGCGCTATGCGGTGAAGCCATTCGGTGTTGAAGATCGGTTTGCCCGTCTTTTTGAGGTTCGCTATCATATCGACGGTTTCATTGTACGGCTCGTAGCCGTGGAAGCTAACAATGTCCGAGAGTTCGAGGACGCGCTGCTCGATGAGGTTCTTCGCTCTGCCGTTTTCGTCGACGCCGTTCCACGTGTCGGCGCAAAGAGGCTGCATCGGGTTTATCGCCCGCGCAATCTCAAAGAATTTTTCGATGTAGGGAAGGCTCTTGTTACCGCGGTTGTTGCCCGGCTCGTTGAAGAGGTTCCAGATGAGAACTCTCTCGTCGTGCGCATATTCGGTGATTATCTCTTTTACCATTTTGTAGTAGCGCTCGCGGATCTCCGGCTCGTCGAGCGGGTGATAACGCTCCTCGTTGTCCGCCGAAGCGTACGCCGCGTGCGGCGAACTCTTTCTGCCTCCGTGATAGCCGACGTCGTAGTGCTGCTCGCCGAAAACGACGGGCTTGTAGAGCGACTTCGGAACGCAGCAGTCGTTTGCAAGGACTACCATCGCGTCAATGCCGTGTTTGTAGGCTGTTTCGAGGTACTTGTCGAGTCGGCGCATAAAGCCGTCGTGCTGCCTGTCCCAGACTTCAAATTCGAGAATTATGCGTATCGAATTGTAGCCGATCTCCTCCGCGACGGCAAGCTCTCTGTCGGCTGTTTCAAGACGCTTTTCAAAGCCGTATTCCTGCCATTGGTCTATGCGGTTCGCGCAGTCGCTGCTCATAAAGTTGCAGCCGCGTATCCACGGACGCGAGCCGTACCAGTCCCATATTTTTTCTTTCGACCGGGTATCCATAGTTTTATCTCCCTCTCGGTTTTTTCGTTAAGGGTACTATACCATACGGCGGCGAAAAAGTCAAGACAGAAATTCCGCGCCGAAAACGCAAAAAATGTTGCCCGAAATTTTTCAAAACTCTTGACAAATGCGACGCGGAGCGTATATAATATAGTGTAAAGTCAGTGAAGCGGAAAGAATCCGACAAAAAACGCGAAAGAGAGCGGTCGCCAGTGGGCTGGGAGCGACGGCGGCGGAAAGTCGGGCTGTGCCTCCGCCGAGACCCGCACGAGAAAGCCTGTAAAGAAGAAGGCAAGTATCGCGCGGCGTAAAAAACCGCGTTAAGGGAACGAGAGGTCGCCATATGGCGGCGAAGCAGAGTGGAACAGCGTTTTTATGTCTATACGCCTCTGTACCGATGTTTTTGTGCGTCGGTGCGGAGCTTTTTGTTTTCTATCCCGAATTTTTCGCGAAAGGACGGAATTTTTTATGAAAAAAATAATGTTTGACGGCGCGGAGCTTGCGAGAGACGCAAAAGCCGTCGGAAAAAGAATAATGAAACGCGCGGTTCGTGCGTGTGACAGAATGTCGAAGCCGTTTGACGACGTGCGCGAGGAGGTAAAGACTTTTCGCGAGCGCGACCCTGCCGCAAAGAGCGACGCGGAGGTGGTTTTCCTCTATTCGGGACTGCACGCGATCCTTGCGTATAGGGTTTCGCATAAACTCTACCTCGGAAAACACTATTTCGGGGCGCGGGCGATAAGCCAGCTTGCGAAGTTTTTCACGGGAATAGAGATACACCCGGGCGCGACGATAGGGAAGCGGTTTTTCATCGACCACGGCGCGGCTGTTGTCATAGGCGAGACGACTGAGATAGGTGACGACTGTACGGTATATCAGGGCGTAACGCTCGGCGGAACGGGTAAGGACGTCGGCAAGAGACACCCGACGCTCGGAAACGGTGTCATGATAGGCGCGGGCGCGAAAGTGCTGGGACCGATGAAGATAGGCGATAATTCAAAAGTTGCGGCGGGCGCGGTTGTGCTGACGGAGATACCGCCCGACAGTACGGCTGTGGGAATACCCGCGAAAGTCGTGCGCAGATACGGAAAGAAAGTCGGCGAGAATGCCGATCTTGACCAGATACACATACCCGACCCCGTTGCGGCGGAGATAAAACGGCTCGAAGAGCGGATAGCGAAGCTCGAAAGGAAGTAAAACGACGAAAGTTTCGCCGTTTGTTAAAAGTTTTCGTCTCGCCGCTTGTTAAAAGTTTTGATCAAACTTTTTCAAAAGTTTGCGTGAGCCGCCGACGACGGCGGTCGCCGTCCGCAGACGGCGAAACTTCTTTTCGGCGCTTTTCTTTGGGCAAAGCCCTTTCTTTTGCGCCTGTCGCATCAAAAGAAAGGGCGTTAATAGGCACTGCAAGACTTCACCTCGGCAGATAGGTGACTGAGGGATTGTTTTTCCGCTGACGCGAAGTCGTGCAGTCCCGTTTTCCGCTTTTTCTTTGATGCGACAGGCGTAAAGATAAAAGCATAGATGCCTTCGGCATCTCACAAAAAGAAACGCCGAGAACATTTCGCCGCTTGCGAGCGGCGACAAGGGCTATGCGCCCTTGACTGCACTCGCCTTTTGAAAAAGGCGAGACGAAAACTTTTAATAAACGGCGAGCGAAACTTTCACCCCGTTTTTCAGCCTCCCATGTGTAAGGGGAGGTGGCGGAGGTGCGCAAGCCCTCCGACGGAAGGGTTGTTCACTTTTCAACAAACGGCACCCCAAATCTCAACACAACGTTCTTAAAACAAAGGAGACATATAATGTACATCTACAATTCACTTTCAAGAAAAAGAGAAGAATTTATTCCGCGCGAGCCGGGCAAGGTCAAAATGTACACCTGCGGTCCGACTGTCTATCACTTCGCGCACATAGGCAACCTCCGCTCCTACATCATGGAGGACGTACTCGAAAAATACCTCCGCTACATCGGTTACGACGTTAAACGCGTTATGAACATCACCGACGTCGGTCATCTGACCTCCGACGCCGACGAGGGCGAGGACAAAATGCTCAAAGGCGCAAAGCGCGAACACAAAACCGTTATGGAAATAGCAAAATTCTACACCGACGCGTTCTTCGCCGACTGCGAAAAGCTCGGCATAAAGCGCCCCGACGTCGTTGAACCCGCAACACACTGCATTGACGACTTCATAAAGGTCATTTCCGCGCTCCTCGACAAGGGATACGCCTACATTGCGGGCGGAAACGTCTATTTCGACACCTCAAAGCTGAAAGAATACTACGTTTTCGGCAACATCGACGAGGAAGACCTTGCCGTCGGCGTCAGAGATGGCGTCGAAGCCGATAACAATAAGAAAAACAAGAACGATTTCGTCCTCTGGTTCACAAAATCGAAGTTCGAAGACCAGGCGCTCAAATGGGATTCGCCCTGGGGCGTCGGCTACCCCGGCTGGCACATCGAATGTTCCTGCATCTCGATGAAACACCTCGGCGAATATCTCGATATTCACTGCGGCGGCATCGACAACGCTTTCCCGCATCATACGAACGAGATCGCGCAGTCCGAGGCTTATCTCGGTCATAAGTGGTGCAACTATTGGTTCCACGTCCATCACCTCAACACTACAAACGGCAAAATGTCGAAGTCAAAGGGCGAGTTCCTCACCGTCTCTCTCCTCGAAGAAAAAGGATACGACCCGATGGTGTACCGCTTCTTCTGCCTCGGCTCGCATTACCGCAAGTCGCTCGTTTTCAGCTACGAAAATCTCGACAATGCCGCCGTCGCATACGATAAACTCATAAAGAAGATCGCGACGCTTAAAGAGGACGGGGAAGTCGACGGGGCGAAGTTCGCAGAGCTTAAAAAAGGCTTTACCGACGCACTCGATAACGACCTCAATACGTCTCTCGCCGTGACCGCTCTCTACGACGTGCTTAAATCGGGCGCGGGTGACGCGACAAAGCTCGCGCTTGTCGCCGATTTTGACCGCGTTCTGTCGCTCGACCTTGTCGCGCACGCCGAAAAACTGAAAAACGCAGAGCCGAGCACGCCCGAAATCGACGAGGACTTTGCAAAGGAGATAGAAAGCCTTATTGCGGAGCGCGCAGAGGCGAAAAAGGCGAAGAATTTCGCGAGAGCGGACGAAATACGCAAGTATCTTTCGGATAAGGGCGTAACTCTCGTCGATTCGCGCGAGGGAACAACCTACAAAATCGGTGGGTAAAGGTAAATGTTCGAAAAAATCAAAAATCTCGTCATTAAATACCGCGAGGCGCTTATGTACCTCATTTTCGGCGGACTTACGACCGTCGTCGATTTTGCCGTCAGTTTTCTCCTTTACAGGACGAAAACGAATGTGCACGTTTCGGACGTTGCCGCATGGTGCGCCGCCGTCGCGTTCGCGTATGTGACGAATAAAATATGGGTCTTTGAAAGCCGCGCGAGAGGTTTTCTGCCCGTCGTGCGCGAGATAACGGAGTTCGCGGGCGGAAGAGTTCTTACGCTCCTCTTGCAGGAGGCAATCGTCTGGGGACTTTACGATAGGCTCAAATATAATAAATACGCCGTGAAGATCGCGGCGTCCGTCATTGTGGTCATTCTGAACTATTTCATAAGTAAACTGATCGTTTTCAGGAAAGGAAAGAGCGGAAAATGAGCGACGGAGCATGGGATAAAACGCATTATGTGCCGAAGTCGGAGCGCGAAAAAGAGGAAAAAGAGCTGCCGTCCGCACGGAAAAGAAGTACCTGCTGCGAGGAATGCGAATATTACGATTACGATGAGGACGAGGACTGCTATCGCTGTATGATGTCGCTTGATGAGGACGAAATGCTTGCGTTTGTTTCGCGGAGCGTGAGAGGCTGCCCGTATTATAAGTATTATGATGAATATAAGAGCGTTCATAAACAGATATGAGGGACGGGTGAAAGTTTAGCTTCGCCGTTGACTGAAAGTTTTCGTCTCGCCTTTTACAAAAGGCGAGTGCGGTCAAGGGCGCATAGCCCTTGTCGCCGTCCGCAGACGGCGAAACATTCTCGGCGCTTCTCTTTCTGCGAAGCTCTTTCTCTTGCGCCTGTCGCATCAAGAGAAAGAGCGTTAATGAGTGCTGCACGACTTCACGGCGGCACGCAGACGGACAACCCTTCCGTCGGAGGGCTTGCGCACCTCCGCCACCTCCCCTTACACAGGGGAGGCAAAGGTGGAGGTGAGGTCTGCAATAATAGAGGGTGTAAACTGCTCCACCTATGAAAACCCTACGGTTTTTCCCGAAGTACAACGGGAGGCTAATGTAGCCGTGCGGTTGCATAGTATCCAATAACGCCCTTTCTTTTGATGCGACAGGCGCAAAGATAAAAGTATAGATGCCTTCGGCATCTCACAAAAAGAAAGCGCCGAGAACATTTCTCCTCCACATCGTGCTTCGGGAAAAACCGTAGGGTTTTCATAGTCGGGGCGGTAGAATTGAGGTCATCGCTTTTTTCACCCCCGACTTAGCTCTCTGCGGAGAGCGACAAAAGGCTCTGCCTTTTGAATCTGCACCCTTTTGAAAAAGGTTGACCAAAACTTTTACCGACTTTTTATGGCAAGGGAGGCTAAAAAACAACCTCACGGTCGTTTAACAAGAAAACAGGGACTTTCGTCCCTGTTTTTTTATATATTTTCTTTTATGCGGTGAATTTCTCGTCGTACACGTTCTTCGCCGATTCGAGTGCCTTCTTTTTCAGGCGGAATGCGCTCGTTCTGCCTATGTTCATCAGCTCCGCACACTTTTCAACCGAAAATCCTTTTATGTAGTGGTAAAAAAGCAGCGTTTTCTGGTCGCTGTCGCCAAGGCTCATAATGAAGCGGCGCACGGTGTACATTCTGTTTTTCAGCAGAACCTCGTCGCCGCCCGGAAGCAGCAGAAAATCGTCCTTTTCCGCCTCCGTGCCGCGCTCTCTGTCCGAAAAATAATCCTTTTCGTAGCGCATCATATCGAGCATTCGCTTGTTCGTTCTGTAACTTTCGAGAAATTCGACGGTCTTTGTCTTTTCTTTTTGCACGGCAGATACCCCGAGGAAATCATTCATGCGTAAATCCGTGCCTGTCAGGCGTTTTCTCGGGCGATTTGAGTTCGCAAATCCGAATTATTTCCTCCGACTTCATTTCGAATGTGCAGGTGCAACATACGCTTTTTCCTCTGAAATTCACATAGTAACAGCCTTTCGGTATAATTTCGCCGCAAACACGGCAGTACCTCGGCTTTTCACCTTCACATTCAGAGCTTTTCAGATAATTTTTTTCGTTTCTCGTCATTCATTGTTCCTTTCCTTAAATGCTTTTATGTGTTGACTTTTGAGGGGAAATGTGATATACTGAACTGTAAATCGTGCAAACCGAAAACGGGGCTTTTCGGATAGCGGACAGCGTAGTTCACATTTCGGAACTATTATATCGCAAAACCGAACTATTGTCAAGTGCATATTTCGGAAATCTTTCCTATTTTGGAAGTTTTGTCGTTTTGCACAAAAAGGAGACAGGTTATATATGAGTTATTCGAATTACGAAAAACTGCTGAATATGAAAAAATCGACCTCATATAAGGTCGCAAAAGCTACGGGAATTGCGCCCTCGACGCTTTCCGACTGGAAAAACGGCAGGAGTGTGCCGAAGGCGGATAAGATGCGCCTCATCGCGGATTATTTCGGCGTTGACATCTCGAAACTCGTCGGCGACGACGTCGATCTCTCGGAAATTTCGCTCACGGACGAAGAGGAGATCGGCGGAAACATTCGGATACCCATAATAGGCGAGATAAGAGCGGGAAAACCTATAATCACGAACGAAACGCTGATCGGCTACGAGACGGCGGACATTTCGCGCGGCGAAGACCCGCGGGACTACTTCTACCTCTCGGTGTTCGGCGACAGTATGAAGAACTGCGGTATGGTGAACGGCTCGCTCGTTCTTTTCAGAAAGCAGCAGTACGCGGAGGAGGGCGACATCGTCGCCTGCCTTGTCGACGGCGAAAGCGCGACGGTCAAGAGATACCACACCGAAAACCGCCGCATATACCTTGTCCCCGAAAACGAAGATTACGAACCGATAGTGCTGACGCCCGAAGATTTTGAGTGCGGAGACGCGCGCATTCTCGGCGTCGCGAAAGAAATGAAGATAAGATTTTAAGGAACTGATATGACTGCAATAAGTGTAGAAAACCTTGGGTTCTCCGTCGGAACGAAGGTGATACTCGATAACGTGTCCTTTTCGCTTGAAGAGGGCGACAAGCTCGGCATAATCGGCGTGAACGGGTCTGGAAAATCGACTCTTTTCAAGCTGATAACGGGCGAATACGAGCCGGAGCACGGCTCTGTTTATATATCAAAAGACAAGACCGTCGGACTTCTCACGCAGGACGGCGCGTTTGAGACGTCGGACATATGCGGCGGGAGCGTCGGCGAGCAGATGTACGCGGCGTTTCCCGAACTTGTGCGCGCCGAGAGACGCATAGCGGAGCTTGAAAAGCTCCTCGGCGAAAAGTCGCACGACTCGAAAAGCGAAGAATACCGCATTTTAACAAACGAATATACAGAGCTTTACGCCAAATTTATCGCGTCGGGCGGTATGGAATATAAAAGCCGCGCGATGTCGATACTGAAAAAGATGGGCTTTGACGACGCGGACGCGAAAAAACCGCTCTCGTCGCTCAGCGGAGGACAGAAAACGCGTTTTGCGCTGGCAAGACTTCTCTGCCGCGAGCCGGATATACTCCTCCTCGACGAGCCGACGAACCACCTCGACGCGGACACGCTCGCGTGGCTCGAAGATTTTCTCGTTCAGTACAAAAAGAACGTCCTCGTCATCTCGCACGACCGCTATTTCCTTGACCGCGTGACGAACAAAACGCTCTGCGTCGAATTCCATACGGCGAAGCTCTACGGCGGCTCTTACACCGAGAGTATGGAGAAGCGAAAAGCCGACCGCGAGGCGGCGGAGAGACGCTACCGCAACCAGCAGAAGGAGATAGCGAGACAGGAAGCGTACATCGAACAGCAGCGCGCGTGGAACCGCGAGAGGAACATCATTGCCGCCGAGAGCCGTCAGAAGCTCCTCGACAAGATGGTGAAATTCGAAAAACCGCAGGAAGACCCGAAAAATATACGCATCACGTTCAAAAAAGGACTCGAAAGCGGAAACGACGTGCTTGAAGTGAAGCACCTTTCGATGGCGTTCGGCGAAAAGAGACTTTTTGACGACCTCTCGTTCCTTGTGAAGAAGAACGAAAAGGTGTTTATCGTCGGCGCGAACGGGTGCGGCAAGTCCACGCTCATAAAGATCCTGCTCGGCAAGCTCCGCCAGACGGGCGGAAGCGTCGAAATCGGGTATAACGTCGAAATCGGCTACTACGACCAGGAAAATCAGAATTTGACTCCCGAAAACACGGTACTCGACGAGCTTTGGAACGCCTATCCGACGCTGACGGAGACGGAGATAAGAAACACGCTCGCGCTCTTCCGCTTTTTCGGAGACGACATTTATAAGACGGTGTCGGTGCTGAGCGGCGGCGAGCGCGCAAGACTCACCCTCTCGAAGCTGATACTCTCTAAAATGAATCTGCTCATTCTCGACGAGCCGACGAACCACCTTGACATCGGCTCGCGCGAGGCGCTCGAAGAGGCGCTCGAAAAATACGACGGGACTGTTGTCACCGTTTCGCACGACAGATATTTCATCAGCAAGCTGGCGACGCGGATAATAGAGATAAAGCCCGCGGGACTGGCGGACGAGCTGCTCGATTTCAGGTGCGGCGGGGACGGTCACGCCTACGACGAATACAGAGCGTTCAGGGAGACGAGACGCGAAAAGGCGGGCGTTACGGAGAGCAGAGCGGAAAAGAACACCTCGGAGAGGGAGCAGTACCTTGCCGCAAAGCAGAGCCAGGCGGACATAAGGCGCGAACAGAAGCGCATCGAACGGCTGAAAAACGAGGCGAAAAAGCTCGAAGAGGAGCTTCAAAAGGTTGAAGAAGAACTTTACGGCGAGGCGGCGAGCGACTATATGCGCGCGGCAGAGCTGGACGAGAGAAAAACGGAAATAGAGAACAGGCTTCTCGAAATATACGAGGAAACGGACGTCTGATGGACGGAATTATAGAAAACGCTATCCGTGCGGAGGGGATCGAATATTTTGCGCCGATACCGCTCTCCGACTGTGAGATAAAGCGCGCGTATCTTCTCGAACGCGCCGGCATTTCGGACGGGACGGCGATAATGCTTGCCGTGCCTTACTGCGCTTTTTTTCCCGAAAAGAGGAACATTTCACTCTACGCGACACCGCGCGATTACCACATATTCTTTAAGGGTTTTTTCGCGCGCGTGACGAAAAATCTTGCGGAGGCTTTTCCGAATAACAAATTCGCGGGTTTTTCGGACCATTCGCCGATAGCGGAGATAAAGGCGGCGGCGAAAGCGGGTCTGGGCGTTGTCGGAAGGAACGGACTGCTCATAACCGAGAAATATTCGTCGCTCGTGTTTATCGGCGAAATCGTTACCGATATGAAGATTGAGTGCCGCGCGGGTGAAATAAAGCACTGTGAGGACTGCGGAGCGTGCCTTCGCGCCTGTCCCGGCTTTAAGGACGGGAATTTCGAATTCTGCCTTTCCGAAATATCGCAAAGGAAAGGCGAACTTACGGAGGAAGAGCTTAAAATGCTCCGTGAGAACGGCACGGCGTGGGGCTGCGACATCTGTCAGCTCGCCTGCCCGCACACAAAGCGTGCGATAAAGGAGGGCAATTTTACGGAGATAAAGTTTTTCCGCGAGAGCTTAACGCCTTTTCTCACGTCGTCGGACTTGAAAAATATGACGGACGTGGAATTTGCCGAGCGCGCCTATTCGTGGCGCGGACGCGCGGTCATAACGCGCAATCTTGAAAATCTTGAAAAAGAACCGACCGAAAAATGACCGAAAGGGGACGTAAAAGAGCTTGGACGACGGGACGAACATAAAAAAGGAAAACGAAACAGACCTCTCGGCGGAGCTTACACGGCTTCGCGCCGAGAACGAGGGACTTTACCACAGAATAGACGAGCTTGAAGTAAAACTCTCGCGCATGGGCAGCGAAAGAGGAGAGGAAACGGGCGGCGACAGCGTTTCGCACGAGTGGTACAAAGAGGTGCGGCAGAGCCGCCTTATGTCGGTGAAATACTATCCGAGATACCTTATAGAGCTTATAAAAAGCACGTCGGTGTATAACGTATATCTGCGGATACTTGCGTATTTTCGCCGTTTCAGACTTTTTTCGACGATATTCAGGGTTCTCACCAAAATCGTAATATGGGCAGAGACGAGCGCGGTTTTCATCGTGTCCTTTTCCGCCGTCATTCTTATAGTTCTCCCCGTGACGGGAGTTCTTTTCATCGCGTCGCTTCTCATCGCTCTTTTCGGGAGCAAAAAAGCGAACGAACGCATAGCCGACGCTATAAACGGAAAAAAAGTCTACGTCTTTTTCGGCAACCGCAGGCAGATGAAGAAGAACGGCGCGGAGAGTTCGTTTTTTTATGAAAACGTTCGTTCCTTTGCGTCGGAAGGGTCTGTCTGCCTTGTCGTGTCGCCCTACTTTTTCAGAAAAAGCGGTTTCGGCGGCAAGGGCGCATACTTTACCGAGCGGAACGAATACGGAAGCGTTTATATGGTGCGGCGGAACTACTATTTCGTTCTGCGCAGAACCGTTCTCGGCGCGAAAAACGTTGCGGACGACCTGACTTTTATCTATTAAGGAGGACGGGATATGCTTGAAATCATTGTCGGCGGGTGCGGAAGCGGAAAAACGACCCGCGTTCTCGAAATGTTCGCAGAGGACGCTCTTCGCGAGCCGAAAAGAAACGTTTTTCTGATCGTTCCCGAACAGGAAACGGTCGCAATCGAGAGCAGAGTGCTTGATATTCTGCCGCCGTCCGCCGCGCTTAACGCCGAGGTTCTGAACTTTTCGCGTCTCGCGAACCGCGTTTTCAGAAAATACGGCGGTCTTACATATAACTACGTCGGAAAAGGCGTCAAGTCTCTCGCGGCGTGGAACGCGGTGCGAACGCTTTCTCCCGTTCTCCGCGAATACGGCGCGCACAGGAACTTTGCGGATTTCGGGGATATGATACTCTCCGCGATAGAGGAGTTCAAGGCGTATTCCGTGTCGCCCGCGGCGCTTGAAAGGGCGATGGAAAAAGCGCCGAAGGACAGCCGCCTCGCGTCGAAGCTGTACGACCTCTCTCTCATCTACGCGACGTATAATAATATGCTTTCGGGCTACGGCGACGGCTCGGACGATATAGGAAAGCTCGCGTCGGTGCTTGCGGAGCACGACTTTTTCGCGGGCGCGTCGGTTTATATCGACTCTTTTTCGAGTTTTACGGGCGCGGAACTTCGCGTTATTTCAAGGATTGTCGCGGGAGCCGAAAAAACCGTCGTCACCGTATGTGCGGAGTGTGACGGAAATATAAGCGGACTTCAATTTGACGCGGCGAAAAGGACGCTCGCGTCGCTCGGAAGAATTGCCGAAAAAAACGGCGCAAAGGTAAAAACAACATATCTGCGCGGCAACATGCGGGCAAAGAAAAAGTCGCTCTCGCACCTCTCGGCGAACATTTGGAACTTCGGCGGCGGAAACAGAGCGGCGGAGGACGACGAAAGCGTCGAATTTATAAAATGCACGAACGTGTACGAGGAGGCGGAGGCTGTTTCCGCGCGCATATCCGCGCTTGTGCGCGGAGGTATGCGCTACCGCGATATAGGCGTTGTCGCAAGGCGCGCGGAGAGCTACGCGGGTATCATTGACGCGTCGCTTGAAAAGAGCGGCATACCGTACTTTATGTCGCTGCCGTCGGATATTTCGTCGCTTCCGCTGCCGGGACTTATCATGGGTGCTTTGCACCTAAAAAACCGCGATTTCAGAACGGAGGACGTGATTTCCTACGTCAAAACGGAGCTTTGCGGACTTGACGGGATCGAGAGCGATCTCTTCTGCGACTACGTTTCAAGGTGGGAGCTGAACGGAGAAAAGACGTTCTCCGAGCCTTTCACTATGAATCCCGACGGTTATTCGCAGAAAACGGGCGAAAAACAGGAGAAAAAACTTGAAATTATAAACGGCGCAAGGGAAAAGCTAATCGCACCGCTCGCGTCTCTTTACGCGTCGCTCGCGGAGGCGGAGAGCAACCGCGACCTTTGCCGCGCCGTTTTTGAATATATGAACGACCTTCACGCGAGCGAGAGCATGCAGCGTTTTGCCGAGGAATACGAGGCGGCGGGCGACAAGGCGGAGGCGGGAGAAACTCTGCGCCTCTACAACGCCCTGCTTGACGTTCTCGGAATGATAGCGGATTTTGACTGCGGAGAGGTCTATTCGCTGCCCGATTTTGAAACCGCGCTCGGAGTCACCCTCTCGCAGACGAGCATAGGCAGTATTCCCACGTCCTGCGACGAGGTGACTGTGGGCAGCGCGTCGATGCTCCGCGCGGGAGAGCTTAAAGTTGTGTTTATGATAGGCGTCGGCGACGGCGTTTTCCCCGCACCCGCAAAGGAGAGTGAACTTCTTTCGGACGAGGACAGGTCATTTCTTTCGGAGAGCGGTATTGAGCTGTCGGGCGGTGTCGACGAGAAGTCGTCAAACGAGCTTTTCTACGTTTACCGTGCGATGAGTGCGCCGTCGGAGAAGCTGATAATGACCTACCCTATGTCAAAGCTGTCGGGCGGAGACGAGCTGAAACCGTCCGTCGCATACGAGCGTGCGAAGCTGCTCACGGCGGGGAAAGAGACGGAATTTTCCCGTATTCCGCTTGAAGAGAGGCTTGAAAGGCGCGGACCGTCGTTCGAATATTCGGCAAACGCCGACGACGAGTGCGTCAGAAACGCGCTCCGCCGCTATTTTGCGACGCGTGACGATTACAGAAATGCTCTCGCGGCGCTTGATATACCCGTTTATGACAGAAAGTGCAGAATGTCGGCGGAGGTGACGGACGAGGTTCTCGGAGATAAACTGCTTATATCGCCGTCGGCGCTTGAAAAATACGTCGCGTGCCACTTCGGATATTACTGCGAGAACGTGCTTCGCCTGCGCCCCGATTCGAAAAACGTGTTCCGCGCAAACAACACGGGAGAGATCATTCACGGCGTGCTTGAAGATTTTGTAAAGGAAATTTCGGCGCACGGGAAATACGCGGGACACGAGCTTTCGGAGGAGGAGATAAACGAGCTTATCGAGCACCTCGTCTCGGAGCGCATAAAGGCGGAAGTGCCCGAGAGGGACGCGCTGCGCGAGAGCGTAAAGCACCGCTTCCGCAAGTTCGGGAAGTTATCGGAGCTTGTCGCAAAGAGCGTTATGCGCGAGCTGTCGGAGAGCGGCTTCCGTCCCGAATATTTTGAGCTTGACATAAGCGAGAGGGGCGAGGTGAAACCCGCCTACATTGACCTCGGAGGCGGCAAAAAGGCGCTCCTTCGCGGAAAGGTGGACAGAGTTGACGTTCTGCGCGACGGCGGCGACGTTTATGTAAAGGTCGTCGATTACAAGACAGGCTCAAAGGAGTTTTCGGCGGAGGATATAAAGAAAGGGCGCAATTTGCAGATGCTCTTTTACCTCTTCACCCTTTGCACCGACGCAAACAAGCGCTTTTTCGGCGTCGGGGAAGGCGAACTTGTTCCCGCGGGCGTGATCTACCTCTCGTCAAGGGTAAAAAGAGGCGACGCGGATATGGGCGCGGACGAGGACGAAATAACGTCGAACGCCGAAGCGAGCCTGACGCGGAGCGGAATTATGATAGACGACGAATGTGTAAAAGCAGCTCTTAACAAAAACGGCAATATGGGGCTTGTTTTTTCGGGCGGCGACAAAAAAATGAAAAAAGCCTTTGTTTCGCGCGAGACTTTTGACGGCATAAGGAGCGAAACGAGAGAAGTTTTAACGAAAATAACGGGCGACATCAGGAGCGGCGATGCGGGCATATATCCGACGGACGAAAAGGGCAAACTGCGCTGCGATTACTGCGAGATGAAGGCTGTCTGCCGCTCGCCGCGAGCCGCGGACGACGAAGGAGACGGCGAAAACGAAAACGAAAACGAAAACGAAAACGAAAACGAAGGAGGAGGGAACGAATAATGAGCGGAAGCGAAACAAAATGGACCGACGCCCAGAGAAGCGCTATCGACGTGCGCGGAAAGACCGTTCTCGTCTCCGCGGCGGCGGGGTCGGGAAAAACGGCAACGCTTACCGAGCGCATAATAAGGCGGCTGACAGACGAGGAAAATCCCGCCGACATAAGCCGTTTTCTCGTGGTCACGTTCACAAAAGCATCGGCGGCGGATCTGAAAAAGAAGATTTCAAAGGCTCTCGGAAAGGCTCTTGCCGAAAATCCGTCGAACAGACACCTCGCCGAGCAGATGGTGCGCCTCGGAAGCGCGTCAATATCGACGATAGACTCTTTCTACTACGGCGCAGTGAAGCAGAATTTCGACGTTCTCGGACTTCCGCCGTCTCTGCGCGTGCTTGACGACACCCTGCTCGTTCCTATGCGCGAAAAGACGATGGAGAGCGTCATTGAGGACTTTTACGAAAAGTATCGGGGCGGCGAAAACGAAAACGAAAACGACAACGACAATGAGAACGGAGGCGGCTCGTTTCGGGAGTTTATGGACATTTTTCTCGATTCGAGAGGGGAGAGTTATGCCGCAGCGGAACTTCTTTCGCTGTACGACAGGCTCTCGGGGTACGCCGATTTCACCGAATTTCTCGCGAAGAACGCGAAAAATATGCGCGCGGACGCGGAGAAACCGTTCCTTTGCGGCGTGGCGGGCGGCGAGCTTAAAAAGATAACGGTGCCGTTTGTCGAACATTTCGCCTCCGTTTTCGGGGACGCGCTCGGAATAATCGAAACGCTCGGCGATAAGGAGCAGAAAAAGTACAAGAACACATACGCCTATCTGTATAAGCACTTCACGGACGTGAAAAAGGCGATAGCGGCAGACGATATGAACGAAGCGGTGAGGCTCTTTTCGAACTTTTCCGTGCCGCCCGTCGGCAGGGAAAGGGTAAAATCGGAGCTGCTCGAATATCACGAGGGCGAGCGGAACAAACTGAAAGACGAATACGGAAAATTCCGCGAGGGATACTTCCGCGCACGCGAAGACGGTATGCGCGCGGCTCTTCTCGAAAACGCGCGGAACGTCGAATGGGCGTATAAGGTGCTTTCGGAGTTCAGGGAGCGCTTTTCGGCGGCGAAACTCGCGGTTATGGGGTGCGATTTCAGCGATTGCAAGCACTTTGCACTGAAACTTTTTGTCGACGGCGACGGCTTTCCGACGCCTCTCGCGCGTGAGTACGCAAACAGGTTCGACGAGATATACATTGACGAATATCAGGACACCGACGCCGTTCAGGATCTGATATTCGCGTCGATAGCGAGAGCGGGCGGGCGTTTTATGGTCGGCGATATAAAGCAGAGCATATACCGCTTCCGCGGCGCGAATCCGTCGACATTTGCGGGATACAAAAATACGTTTCCGCCGCTCGATAAGGCGGGAAAAAGCTACGACGCGAGCATTTATATGTCGCACAATTTCAGGTGCGACAAGCCGATAATAGATTTTACGAACAGGGTCTGCGGCGCGCTTTTCCGCGGCGGCAGAAACAGCGTCGGCTATACGGCGGAGGACGATCTCCGCTTCGGAAAGCGGACGGTAAAAAAGGACGGCGAATTTACAAAGGTAAAACTCGGCGCGCTCGTAAAATGCGCCGCGCCGAGAAACGGCACGGAGGAAGATAAGGCGCGGGCGAAAAAGATAAACGAAAATCTTGAAGAGCGGTACATCGCGTCCGAGATAATAAGACTCCTTTCGGACGGGCGCGAGCTATGTGAGGACGGCGGCGTCATGCGCCGCATAGAGCCGCGGGATATTGCCGTGCTTACGGGAACGAACAAAAAAGCCGACGTTTTCGCAAAATTCCTCCGCGACGCGGGCATTCCGACGGTGTCGCGCACAAGCGTCAGATATTTTGAGAACGCCGAGGTGCTTCTTGCGCTCTCGCTTATCAAAGTCATCGACAACCCGCGAAAGGACGTCTATCTCGCGGGCGTGCTGCGCTCGCCGCTCTACGGCTTTGATATCGACGACCTTGCGCGATTGCGGGGAGCAAATTCGGGAATTTCCCTCTACGACGATCTTCTTGCGACAGCGGAGAACCCCGAAAACGTGACCGAGGCTCTGCGAAGCAAAATAGGGTATTTTACCGAAAAACTCGCGCTTTACCGCCGCGAGGCGAGACGGCTCGGAACGGACAGGCTCCTGCACTTTATCTATTCCGACACGAGAATGATGTCTTTTGCGGGCGGCGACGAGGAATCCGCACCGAACGCGGAGGCGAGACGCGCAAATCTGCTTATGCTCTACGATTACGCCTGCACTTACGAAAAGACGGGCGCGGGCGGCCTTTACGGCTTTATAAACTACATCGACGGGATAATCGAATCGGGCGGAAAGGTAGAGCCGCCCGCCGCGGAAAGCGCCGAAAACGCCGTCGATGTTATGACTATACACGCGTCAAAGGGACTTGAATTTCCGATATGCTTTATCGCGTCCGCAGAAAGCGATTTCTTCCCGAAGGGCGCGTCGGGGCTTGTCTCGTTTGACCGCGATATAGGCGTGGGAATGTCATTCGGCGAGGAAACCGGCTTTGTAAAGCGCGTAAATCCGATAAAGAACATTATTGACGGCAAAAACCGCGACAGCGAGGTCGAGGAGCGTATGCGCGTCCTCTACGTTGCGCTGACGCGTGCAAGGGAAAGGCTCTACATAAGCGCGGGCGTGAGCGCAAACACGGTCGAGTCGATAGTAAAGGGCGCGGAGAAGTCCGATATATACACATTTATGTCCTGCCGCAGCTTCCTTAAATTCATTCTGACCGCGCTCGGTGACGGTTGCGACCGCCCGTCCGACTGTTTCGAATTCTTCTCGGCGGAGGCGGGCGATATTCCGAAAGAAGTGAAATACGACGGCAAAAAGGCGGCGGGCAAAACGAACGCCGCTAGCGCGGAGCGCGAGGCGGCGATTGCGGCGGAGCTTGAAAAACGCTTTGATTTCGAGTATCCGTATTCATATCTTTCGGAGCTGCCCGCCAAAATGTCGGTGTCGAAGCTGTATCCCGGCGTTCTTGACGACGAGGCGGACGGAGTTCCGACAGAAAAAGAGGAGGTAACTCTCCGCACGCTCCCCGCGTTCCTTGTCCCGACGGAGGAAAGGGCGGGCGGAGCGGAGCACGGAACGGCGACTCATACGTTTATGCAGTTCTGCGACTTTGAGAACGCTAAAAAGCACGGTGTCAGAGCGGAGAAAGAGCGACTTTGCGCGCTCGGCTTCCTGTCGCCCGAAATCGCGAAGCTTATCGACGAGGAACAGCTTTCGCGGTTCTTTACGAGCAGCTTTTTCGCGGAGCTTTCCGCCTCGCGCGAGATTTACAGGGAACAGCGGTTCAATCTGCGCCTTGCCGCGTCTCTTTTCACGGAGAACCCCGCGCGTGAAAAACTTCTCGGCGGCGAAACAGTCGTTGTTCAGGGCGTTATCGACCTCGTTTTCCGCAAAGCGGACGGCACTCTCGTCCTCTGTGACTATAAGACCGACTATCTGACGGAAGCCGAAAAGCGTAACGTTCGGCTCGCGAAAAAGAAGCTGACCGAGAGGCACGCAACCCAGCTCTCGTATTACAGACTGGCTGTGCGCGAAATCTTCGGCGAGGAGCCGTCGCGCGTGTGCATCTACTCTCTTCCGCTCGGCGAGGCTGTGGATATCGAGACGGACATAAAAAGCGTTTAACACTTTCGGTGAAGACGGAATATACTTTCGGTGAAGACGTTTTCGGAGGTGTACATAATGAAAATCTACGTCTGGCGGCCGCCGAAGTTTATCGCGGGAATACTTAAAGGCATCAAAAAGAAGAAGTAGGGATAAACCTTTAATTCTATGCCCCGCGGAAAAAAATATTAAAAAAATCGTTCGAAAAAAAGCGACAGGTATTTTGCCCGTCGCTTTTTTTCCGTCATTTCCGCCCGCGCAAAGGCTTATAAGCGGCTTTTCCCCGACAATCGCCGCAATTTCCGCCCTTTGCCGCGCAAAATAAACGCCTACCGATTCCGACGCGATTTTAAGCACCCGTGTTATAAAATGTACTCACAAAAAAACGGCGGGTATGATTTTTTCGCGGCAGCGACCCGCCGGGAGAAGAAAAGGCAGGGTCACAAAATGAAAACGGGAAGAAAAAAGAGAGTAAAAGAGAACGCGGGCGCAAGACCCGCAAAGGTCACGGCGGCAGCGGCGGAGACTACCTCCGCGGGAACAGCCGCCAAGGGAACAGCCGCAGACGGAACGGGCTTTTTCCGCGAGGCGTGCAGGCGGATAAGGACGTACGCTTTAACGGACCCGCGCACGATGGCGACGGGAATATTTATACGCGCGCTCGTTCTTGCGATTTCGTTCTTTGTCGGAAAGACGCCGCTTCTGCTTGACACATATCCGCTCGGCATCGCGCTTCTCACCGCCGTGTCAAAAAAGAAATTTTACATATATGTGCTTGTCGGCACCGTCCTTTCGGCTTTCGCCGTTCCGAAAGAGATCGGGAGCGAGGTTTTGTTCTCGCCCTACGTTTATCTTGCCGCCTATCTGACGATAACGGCAGTCAGGACGCTTGCGCGGGTGTTCATCGACCCGCCCGACGGTATGAGGGCGAGCACTCTTGTCGGCACGGAGAAGGGAAAGGCATGGAAAATGCTGTACGGCGGTCTTTTCGGCGAGAATGTGTTCCTCCGAATGGCGAGCGCGTGCGCCGCGGCGTTCCTTGTCGGTCTATATTCGATGAGCGCGGGCGGGTATAGGTTCTATGACCTCTTTTCGGCGATGTTCGGCATGGTCTCCGCGCCCGTTTTCGCGTTCGTTTTCTCGTGCTGCGGCTCGGAGACGGAGACGCGCGTCGGAAAGGCGATGAGCGGAATTTTTACCGTCGGATTTTCGTTTGTCACCGTTCTGTCGCTTAAAAATACCGAATTTTTCGGTGCGAACGCAGCCGTTTTTCTCGCCTGCGCCGCCGTTCTTTACCTCGGACGCAGAAAAAATGCCGTTACAGCCGCCGCCGCGGGTCTTGCCGCGGGACTTGCGGTAAATTCCGCATGGTCGCCCGCGTTCGTTCTCGCCGCCATAGCGAGCTTCGTTATGCGCGGACGCTCCGAATATGCGTCGGCTTGCCTTGCGTTTACGGTGTCCGCGCTCTGGTGCGCCTATATCGGCGGACTTTCGGCTCTTACGCTTTTCGTGCCGCCGTTCCTTTGCGCGTCGGTGCTCGTCATTGCTCTCGGCGCGGTCGCGGATAAGGGCATAAGCGACGTTCGCTCCCTGTGCCTTTCCGCGGACAAAGCGGAACTCGGTACGGCATACGAGGAACGCATCACAAAGCTCGGCGAGACGTTCGGTGCGCTTGCAGATTCTCTCTACCGCATTTCCGAACGTATGAAGTCGCCGAGCGGCGCCGAGATAAACGCAATCTGCAAACATTCGCTTGAAAGCCGCTGCCGCGGGTGCGTCAGAAACGGCGAATGTTATTCCGAGCGATTCGGGGACAGACTGGAACTTATATCGAAGCTCGGCGAGCTTCTCGCAAGGAACGGCAGGGTCGAAGCGGAGGAACTTCCGAAACACGCGGGCGCGGACTGCCTGTATCTTCCCGACGTCATAGTCGAGGTGAATACGGAGTTCGCGGAGCTTGTCAGAGACGGCATAAAGGGCGAGAAAACGGAGCTTTTCGCACTTGATTACGACGCGGTGTCGCACATTCTGAAAGAGACTGTCGAGGAGAACAGACGGGACAGCGAGATCGACACGGAGCTTACCGAAAAGGTTCGCCGCGGGATATATGCGGAGACAGGAATCTGCGATATCAAAGTGTTCGGAACGGGCGACGGCATGAAAAAAATCTACTCGGCGTGCATAGGGAAAAAGGCGGAGAAGATAGGCTCGGCGGATCTTAAAGCAGCGCTTGAAAAGGCGTGTGGTTTTCCCTTGCGCGACCTTGTGTTCGAGCTTAAAAACGGCAAGGTTGCGATGAGTACAGAGGCGGCAAAACGCTTTGATTTCGAGGACGGCGCGTATTCGCTTTCTCCGCGCGAGGACGAAGTCTGCGGGGACTGCGTGAAGCAGTTTGATACGCCGTCGGGGAAGTTCTATTCGCTTATAAGCGACGGAATGGGAACGGGCGAGAGGGCGGCTTTTGCCTCGGAGATATGCGGAATGTTCCTTTCGAAAATGCTTGAAGGCGGGAACAGAAAGGATACGTCGCTGAAAATGCTCAATACGCTTCTGCGCGCGAGAGGAGACGAGACGTCGGCGACGGTGGACCTTGCGGAACTTGACCCTGTGCGCGGAAAAGCGTCGTTTGTCAAGAGCGGAGCGGTCTCATCGTTCATAAAGAGGCGGGATAAACTCTATAAACTGTCGTCGAGTACAGCGCCTATCGGGATAATGAAGATAATCGACGCGGAGCAGGTCTGCTTTGATATTGAGGACGGCGACGTGATAATAATGATGAGCGACGGCGTTTCGCAGTCGCCTGAGGAGTGCGTTCCCGTAATGGAGCTTCTCGGCGAGGATATAACACACGCGGATCTCGGCGAATTTGCGAAAAAGATAGTCACGACTGCCGCGGAAAACGGAAGCAGAGACGATATATCGGCGGCGCTTGTGCGCGTCAGCGCGAGAAAGGCGTCGTGACGGGGAAGGAGAACCCTACCGTCACTCGCTGCGCTCGTGCCACCTCCCCTTTATCAAAGAATAAAGGGGAGGCAAAAAAGTTAGTGAAAGTTTAGGTCAAGCCTTTGTTGAAAGTTTTCACCTCGCCTTTGTCGAAAGTTTTGGGTCTCGCCTTTTTCAAAAGGCGAGTGCGGTCAAGGGCGCATAGCCCTTGTCGCTCTCCGCAGAGAGCGAAACCCTCTTGCGGCACTTTTCTTTTCGCAAAGCCTTTTCTTTTGTGCCTGCAACACCAAAAGAAAAGGCGTTAAATGGTGCTGCACGACTGCACCTCGGCGGATAGACAATCCCTCAGTCACCTGCGGTGACAGCTCCCTTTACACAAGGGAGCCTAAACACGACGTGAAGTTCCGCTAAAAGTGTTCGCAACACCTCATCCACCGCTATCGCGGTCTGACTTTCCTTTATGGAAAGTCTCTTCCCGCCACCGGGGAAGGCGAAGGTGGAGGTGAAGTCTAATAAAATCCAAGTATAAACTGCTCCACCTATGAAGAATCCTTGCGGATTCTTCCCGACATACAGCACAAAAGGCGAAGGTGGAGGTGAAGTCTAATAAAATCCAAGTATAAACTGCTCCACCTATGAAGAATCCTTGCGGATTCTTCCCGACATACAGCACAAAAGGCGAAGTCGCGGTGAAGCCCGAATTTCCCTCCCGCTCTCCGAAAACAAAAAGAAAACAGGGATCGTAAAATCCCTGTTTTCTTTTTGTATCTTTAACCCAAATTACTTCGTCTCGTTATAGAGCTTTTCGAAAGCGTCAACAGTCTCGGCAAAGTCGGCAATGGCGTCGCGAACGACTTCGGGTTTCGTCATATCAATGCCCGCAACTTTGAGGCTGTCAAGCGGACTCTTCGAACCGCCGCATTTGAGGAAGTCGAGATACTTTCCTATATACGCCTCGCCCTCGGTCTCTATCTTGTGAACGATCGACGACGCAGCCGAAATGCAGGTCGCATATTTGTAGACGTAGAAACAGCTGTAAAAATGCGGTATTCTCATCCATTCGAGCGCGATCTCCTTGTCGCAGACGACGTGATTCCCGAAATATTTCTTCACGATCTTGTAGTAAACGTCGCAGAGAAGCTCTTTTGTGAGCGTTTCGCCCGCCTCACAGAGTGCGTGCATTTCGCGCTCAAATTCCGCAAACATCGTCTGGCGGTAGAGCGTTCCCTTGTACGTCTCCATCAGCTGGTTCATTATTGCGAGCTTTTCTTCGTTGCTCTTCGATTCGCGGAGCTTTCTGTGGCAGAAAAGAAGCTCGTTTACAGTCGACGCAACCTCGGCGACAAAGATAGTGTAGTCTGATTCCTGCGGTGTGTTCGCCCCTCGCGAGAAGTAGGAGTGCATCGAATGTCCCGCCTCGTGCGCAAGGGTCGAAACGTCGTCGAGCTTGCCCGTGTAGTTGAGAAGTATATAAGGCTGTGTATCGTAGCAGCCTGCGCTGTATGCGCCGCCTCTCTTGCCCTTCGTCGGGTAAACGTCAACCCATTTTTCCTTTTCGATACCGTTTTTAAGAGTGTTCAGATATTCGTCGCCGAATACCTTTACGGTGTCGAGTACCTCGGAAACAGCCTCTTCAAAGTCGTATTCCTTCGTGCAGGAGGAGATGAGAGGCGTGTAAACGTCGTACATATGCATTTTCGAAAGTCCCAGTACCTCGCGCTTGATGTCGTAATACTTGAAGAGCGGTGCAAAGTTCTCGCTGACGGTGTTTATAAGGTTGTTGTAGATTTCGGGCGTTACCTCGTCCGAGAAAGTAGACGCCGTAATGCTGTCCTTGTATTTTCTGACCTTTGCGAGCGTGGTTCTTTCCTTTACGCACGCGTTCATAAGCGACGAGAGGGTGTTGCCGAAGCCGTCGTAGGTCTCGTAGAGCTTTTTGAATGCCGCGCGGCGGACGTTTCTGTCCTCGCTCATAAGGCGGAGAACGTATGTCGCCTCGGTAAGCTCAACCTTTTTTCTGTCCTCGTCGTTTATCTTGCCGAAACGGAGATCCGCGTTCGCGAAAATGCTTCTGATGTCGGAGTGAGTTCCCATTGCGGGCGAAAGATCCGCAAGGAGCTTTTCACCCTCGTCCGAAAGCGTGTGCGGACGGTATCTCTGAACGCCCTCTATCGCTCTCTTGTATTCGAGCAGCTTCGGAAATTCTTCGTACCATTTTTCTGTCGTTTTCTTGCTTATCGAAAGCATCTTCGGACGCATAAAGAAGCTCGCCGAACCCGCGTCGCACCAGAGATTCTGTATCTTGCCCGAAAGCGAGAGGTAGAAGTTGTCGGACTTGTCAAGGTCGGAGTTAAGGAACGCGTAGGAATAGAGCTTTTCGAGCAGACGCGAAATCTGCGTGTCTTCTTCGAGTGCTTCGTACAGTGCTTCGGGGCTCTTTGTCATCGTCTCCGCGTGGCGCGGGAACGCTTCGATCAGCTTCTTCGCCTTTTCGTAGTCGGCGTTGAACGCTTCGATGTTTTCGTATATTGCGGAAAGATCCCATTTGTATTTTGCCGGTATGTCGGCTCTTACGTCGGTCATTTTCATTCTCCTTTTATAATATATTTTAAGGTTATTATATAACCTCTTTTCGTTTTTGTCAAGATTTTCTCTTGACTTATGCGCGCGGATATGTTAATATTTTATAAAACGGAGGTAGTGAAATGATAAAGACAGAAAGAACTTCGGTCATGAACTTTGAGAACGCGATCCGCGGCGCGAGAAACCCGATGAACAGCTGGGAGAGAATGGACAGCTTTACCGATGCGGACGGCAATTTCGTTTTCGGCGAAAACGATCTTTCGCTTGCGACAAGACTCGCGAAGGCGGGCAGCGATCACAGAAAATTTCTCCGCCAGATAATCGTTTCCGTCGATATAACGGCTCCGCTCTACTGGTGGAAAGAGTTCGACACATATAAGGTCGGCACGACGGCAAATTCCTGCTCCACAATGCACAAAATTCACTCAAAGCCGTTCTCGCGCGAGGATTTCAGCTGCGACCGCCTGACGGACGAGGGACTTAAAATGCTCGATTCGATAATAGATTTCCTTGAAGAGGAGAGACGGCAGTTTATCGCGGACAAGGACGACAGAAGCCACTGGCACAATATGATACAGATTCTCCCGTCAAGCTATAATCAGATGAGAACGGTTACGCTCAACTACGAGAACCTTGTAAATATCTACTACGCGCGCCGCACGCATAAACTGGCGGAGTGGCATACGTTCTGCGACTGGATAATGTCGCTCCCGTTTGCGGGAGAACTTATCGCCGTAAAGGACGGGGAGTAATACTCTGCGCCCGCGATATCCGCGCTTTTTCCTATGAAGAATATTTATATTGAAATTACGAATGTCTGCAATCTTGCCTGTTCGTTCTGCCCCGGACACGAGAGGGAAGCGCGCTTTATGTCGCCCGCGGAATTCCGCGCGGCGATGAGGGCGGTTTCGGGCGAAAAGCCCGAAAATATCTTTCTGCACGTTATGGGCGAGCCGCTTCTGCACCCCGAACTTGATAAAATACTCAAAATTGCGGACGAATTTCCGTCCTCTGTCAAGATAACGACGAACGGAACGCTCCTCCGCGAAAAACTGCCGACTCTTCTCGGAAGCGAAAGGCTTAAAACGGTCTGCGTTTCGCTCCACTCGTTTGAGGCGAACGCGGACGGCGGGGATTTCGACGAATATCTCGAAAACTGCTTTTCCGCGGCGAAAACGCTCGCCGAAAACGGTAAATTTGCCGTTCTGCGCCTCTGGAACGACGGCGAGGGCGGAAAAAACACACTTAACGAAAAAATTCTCGCCCGCGCGCGTAAAAATTTTCCGCCCGAAAGGGAGGAGTGGGTCGAAAATCATCGCGGAGTGCGCATCGCGACGCACGTTTTTGTCGAATACGGAGAAAAATTCGACTGGCCCGACGCGAAAGAGACGGACAAGCCCCGCGACTGCGGAAAAAACGCGCTCTGCCACGGACTTCTGACGCAGACGGCTGTCCTCGCGGACGGAACTGTCGTGCCATGCTGCCTTGACAGGAACGGCAGGATTCCGCTCGGAAATATATACGAAAATACGCTCGGCGAAATTCTCCTGTCGGCTCGCGCGAGAACTTTGCGGTACGACCTTGAACACCGCATTTTCCGCGAACCTCTCTGCGCGTCCTGCGGCTTTGCCGCGAAAAGGAAATAGCAGGCAAAAAACGATTATAAAGTTTAGGTCAAGCCTTTTCAAAGGCTTGCGGATTCAAAAGGCAGAGCCTTTTGTCGCCGTCCGCAGACGGCGAAATGTTCTCGGCGTTTCTTTTTGTGAGATGCCGAAGGCATCTATGCTTTTATCTTTGCGCCTGTGGTGTCAAAGAAAAAGTGGAAAACGGGACTGCATATCTTCACGGCGGTGTAGAAACAATCCCTCCGTCTTGCCACTTCGTGGCAATCCACCTCCCTTTACACAAGGGAGGCTAAAAAGAGAGAGCGCCTGTCGCATGGGAGAAAAAGCGGGAGTCGGCTTCATTTGATTAAACAAAATGACAAATTGCTTTGAAAAAGAATTTTCAACAACTCGAAAACCTCTCTGAAAGGAAAAAATATGCCCGAACTTTTATCCCCTGCGGGAAATTTTGAAAAAATGAAAGCGGCGTTCCTCTACGGCGCGGACGCGGTGTATCTTGCCGGAAATATGTTCGGTATGCGCTCCGCCGCCGATAACTTCACGACGGAGGAACTTAAAAACGCCGTTTTGTACGCGCACGGGCGCGGGAAGAAAATTTATCTTACGGTGAATACAATGCCGCGCGGCTACGAATACCCCGCGCTCCGCAGATTTCTTGACGAAATAAAGGACATCGGTATCGACGCTATGATAATCGCGGATCTCGGCGTGCTTGATACGGTTAAAAGCATTATTCCCGATATGGAGGTGCATATTTCGACACAGGCGGGCGTCGTCAGCGCTCCCGTCTGCCGCGCGTTCCACAACCTCGGCGCAAAGCGCGTCGTTCTCGCGAGAGAGGTGAGCCTCGCCGAAATAAAGGAGATAAAAGCCGACATTCCGCGCGGTCTCGAACTCGAAGCGTTCATTCACGGCTCGATGTGCGTCTCGTTCAGCGGCCGCTGCACGCTCTCGAACTATCTGACGGGCAGGGATGCAAACCGCGGCGCCTGCACGCAGCCCTGCCGCTGGAATTATGCCCTCGTCGAAGAGAAAAGACCCGACGTGCCTCTGCCGATAGAACAGACGCAGGACGGGACGTTCGTTTTCGGCTCGAAGGATATGTGTATGATCGAACACATTCCCGAACTTACGGAGAGCGGTATCGACAGCTTCAAGATAGAGGGACGAATGAAGAGCGCGTACTACACCGCCGTCGTCACGAACGCTTACAGAATGGCGATGGACGCGTACGAAAAAGACGGCGCGGCGTATAAAAACGACCCCGCGCTTCTGCGCGAGCTTGAAAGCGTCAGCCACAGAGAATACTGCACGGGATACTACTTCGGTCACCCGCTCGATGAGGCAAACCTCGGAACGATGAACGGCTATATAAGAGACAAGGCGTACTTTGCGACGGCGCTCTGCGGCGCGGAATCAATGCCCGAACGGCTCGCGGGCATAAAAGAGACGGCGGACGGCACTCTTTACCCGTTCGTGCAGAGAAATAAGGTGAAAGAGGGCGACTCCGCCGAGATGATAACACCCGGAAAAACGGGACGCGCTTTCCGCGTTTCCGAGCTTTATTCGGAGGACGGCGAGAGGATAGAAAGCGCGCCGCACCCCGCAATGAAATTTTATGCGCGCGTGCCGTTTGACGTAAAAGAGGGAGATATTATGCGCGCAGGCGAGTGAATATAATTCCGACATACCTATTCCCGATGTTACCACTTGACATCGGGAATTTTTTTTGCTATAATTTAACGAGAGCGAAAAAAGGAGGACGGGCGAAAATGATTTTTCCGCACCTTTTAGGAAACGAAAAACTAAAAAAACGCCTTGAATCCGACATTATGCGCGGAACGCTCACGCACGCTTACATTATAGAAGCGCCCTACGGGAGCGGCAAACATACGCTCGCGCGCGAGATCGCCGCATCGTTTTCCTGCACGGGCAGGGAAAGAGGCGAGCAGAATATGCCGTGCGGCGTCTGCCCGTCTTGCAGAAAGATTTTTTCGGGCGTGTCGCCCGACGTGATAACGATCGGACGCGAGGACGGCAAGGCACAGCTCGGAGTTGACGTTATACGCCGTCTGCGTGAGGACGTTTTCTTCGCGCCGAACGATCTTGACGTCAAAACATACATAATAGAGGACGCGCATACGATGAATGTTCAGGCGCAGAACGCTTTTCTGCTCACGCTCGAAGAGCCGCCCGAATACGTTGTGTTTCTGCTCCTTTGCGAGGACGCGGGCGCATTGCTCGAAACCGTTCGAAGCCGCGCACCCGTGATAAGACTTTCGGCACTGCCCGACACGGACGTTAAAAACGCGCTTGCGAAAAACGCGGACGGCGCAAAACTGCTCCGCGAAAGCGAAACGGAGTTCGACGAGACCGTAAAGCTCGCGTGCGGAAGCATAGGACGCGCGCTTGACCTTCTCGACAAGGGAAAACGAGAGCCGCTGCTTAAAAGCAGACGCGACGCCGCGGAGGTTCTGCGGCTTGCCGTGGGAAAACGAAAGGGCAGAGAAGCGATATTTCTTATCGGCTCTTTTCCGCAGAAACGCGACGAGCTTTCGGACAGATTCGACGATATAGAGCTTGCCGCGAGAGACCTGCTCGCACTCAAAAAAGCCGACGCCGCTCCGCTCTGCTTCTTTACGCCGAGTGAAGCGCATGAAGCGACAGAACTTGCTTTCGGCTATAAATCCGAGACTCTTTTCGGCATTGTCGAAGCCGCGGAAAGGGCGAAAAGCAGACTTCTTTACAACGCGAACGTGAGACTGACGGTGTGCGCGTTTGCCGCGGAATGCGGACTTATCTGAGTCTTATTGAATAGAAAAGGATATTACATATATGGACAGCGAAAAGAACACACGCGCCGACGGCGCACAGGACAGAAACAAAAGCGGAGAGGGCAGAAGCGCGCATTACGGCAGAAAGCGCCCGTACTGCCGCCCGAAAAAGGACGGTGAGCCGAATGGCGCGCAGAACGGCGCGGAACGCAGAAGAAACGACGGCGCGCAGAACGGCGACACCGATTTCAGACCGAGAAAAAACCGCAATTTCGGCGACCGCGATTTTCAGCGCAGGGAAAAACGCGCCGAAAACGTAAACACAGGCGCAAACGAAAATGAAAGCGAAAAAGAAAATGCTCCCGCTTTCGCGCCCGAAATTTCCGCTTTCGGGGAAAACATAAATATAAGCATAAACGAAAATCTCCGCGAGGACGGTGCCGCATTCGGCGTCACTCCCGAAAATACCATGCCGCGGGAAGAGGAAACCGATCCCGCGTCGCTTGTCACCGTTATAGGTGTGCGCTTCAAGCCGTCGGGAAAGGTGTATTATTTTGACCCCGGCGAGCTTAAAATAAAGACGGGCGCATATGCCGTCGTCGAAACCGCGCGCGGCATTGAATACGGCTGCGTCGCGGCGGGAAACAAGAGCGTTCGCGAGAGCGATATAGTAAAGCCGCTTCGTCCCGTCATAAGACAGGCGACGGAGGAGGATAAAAAATGCGCCGAGGAGAACAAGAAGAAGGAAAAAGAGGCTTTCGTTATCGGTTTACGCAAGATTGAGGCGCACGGGCTTGATATGAAGCTCGTCGATGTTGAATATACGTTCGATAACAGCAAGCTCCTCTTCTACTTCACAAGCGCGGGCAGAGTGGATTTCAGAGAGCTTGTAAAGGACCTTGCGTCCGTGTTCAGAACGCGCATAGAGCTGCGCCAGATAGGCATAAGAGACGAATCGAAGCTGATGGGAGGTCTCGGCGCGTGCGGCAGACCGCTGTGCTGCGCGAGATTTCTCTCGGATTTCGTTCAGGTGTCGATAAAAATGGCAAAGGAGCAGGGACTTTCGCTCAATTCCGCAAAAATATCGGGCAATTGCGGCAGACTTATGTGTTGCCTGCGCTACGAGCATGAGTCGTACCGGGCGGAGCTGCGCGTAACGCCGCCCGTCGGTGCGCTCGTCAGAACAGAGGACGGCGTGGGCAACGTCACCGAGATAAACCCGATAGCGGGTCTTGTGCGCGTAAAACTCAACGAAAAGGCGGACGCCGCACCCAAATATTACAAGAGAGATACGGTCAAGGTTCTGAAAATGCCGAATAAAACAGACGATATGCAGACAGATCTGACGGAAGAACCCGACGCGGAGAGCTGATTTACGCGCGAAAAAACGCATATTTTAAGAATTGGTAATAAATTTTTTACGCAAAACTATTGCAATTTACGATAAATGTGGTACAATATTAACATCATAAATATTTTGGAGGTGTAAAACCATGGCTTATAAGATTAACGAAGAAGAATGCCTCGGCTGCGGAGCTTGCGCGAGCGAGTGCCCCGTAGAAGCTATTTCCGAGGACGGCGGTAAGTACGTTATCGATCCCGAAAAGTGCATCGAGTGCGGTGCTTGCGCAGGTGTCTGTCCCGTAGGCGCACCCAAGGAAGACTGATTCCGAAAGGTACATATGGAAGCGGTGTTGTCACGAAAGCGGCAGCACCGTTTTTCGGTATTGCCTTGCCTCTATCGGCGAAATTCCGCGGGCGGGTATCCGCGCGATTTTTTGAAAGTGTGCGAAAAGGACGAGGTACTCTCAAAACCGCAAAGAAGCGCGGCGTCACCGACGGATATTCCCGATCTTAACATCGCCTCCGCACGGTCGAGGCGATACGCGCGCAGATAGACGTGCGGCGTCATGCGCACCGTCCTTTTGAACAGCTCGATAAGATACGTTTTTTCAAGATGAACGCGAGCCGCTATGTCGCTTACCGTTATCGGTCGCGAGAAATTTTCGCGTATGAAGCTCATCGCTTCTTCAATGCGTGCGTCCGAAACCCTCTGCGGGTATTCTGTTTTTTCGATGAAAAGGAGTATGTTGTCAAGCTCCGCCGTCATAAAATCGGCGAGCCAGTCGGGACGTTCCCGAAATTCCGAAATCAATTCGTCGCAGTATCTGCACGCGTGCGACAGAACCCCTGCGGCGGGCAGAATCAGCGGGGACGAGAGCGGCGGAATGATGTCGAAGTCAAAATAGGTGTGGTCGAACGACGCACCGTCGCAAAGACCGAGCGTATAATGCTCGGAGGACGTCAAAAGATACACTTTCCCCGGCTCGAAGAAGGTTTTCACGCCGCCCGAAATGTAATATGCTCCGCCCGTGTGCGGGAAATAGAGCCTGCTTACTGTCGTGGCGTGTGAAATATGCCATGTCCCCGTGACCGTTTTCCTGCCGTAGGTATAAAGTTCTGTTATTTTCATTTGTACACCGCCGCAAAAGACGATTTTGAACAACAAAAAGCCAAAAACCGTCATTTACTTTCCTCCCGAAACAGCTATAATAAAAGTGTAAATCAATATTACGGCAATTTCAAGGAGGAAATTATGAACAACAAGGAATTTTTCAAAGAGGCGGGCTTCGGAATGATGGTTCATTTCGGACTTTATTCCGTTCTCGGCGGCGAGTGGAGAGGCAAAAGAATGGACGTGATCGGCGAATGGGCGCAGTCTCATTTCAGAATCCCGAACGCGGAGTACGAAAAGCTCGCGGATGTCTTTAATCCCGTGTATTTTAACGCCGAGGAGTGGGTTCTCGCGGCAAAGTCGGCGGGAATGAAATATATCGTCGTCACGTCGAAGCATCACGAGGGCTTTGCGCTCTTTGAATCCGAATGGGACAACTTCAATTCGAAAAACGGCACGCCGTTTGGCCGCGACATTATCGCGGAGCTTGCAGAGGCTTGCTGTAAGCACGGAATGAAGCTCGGTCTTTACTACTCGCAGGATCTTGACTGGCACGAGCCGAACGGCGGCGGTTACAGAACGGGTCACACTAACTGCGGCTATATGAGCTGGACGAACGACTGGGATTATCCCGATAACGACAAAAAGAACTATACGGAGTGTTTTGAGGGCAAGATCAAAACGCAGATGAAAGAAATTCTCACAAAATACGGAGATCTTTTCCTTGTCTGGTGCGACACCCCGCAGACGATAAGCGACGCGCAGAGCCGCGAGCTTTACGATATGATAAAGCATTATCAGCCCGATTGCCTTGTAAACTCCCGTATCGGAAACGGTCTCGGCGATTACGTTTCGGGAGAGGATAACGAGTTTTCGATGGCGGGTCGCGACGGACGCCTCTGCGAAGCACCGACAACGCTTAATGATACATGGGGCTTCAAATACTATGACACTAACTGGAAAGATGCCGAAACTGTCATAAATCACCGCAAACAACTGAACGAAAGAGGCGTGAACTACCTTGTGAACGTAGGTCCCGACTGGCTCGGAAGAATCCCCGCACCCGCACTCGATATTCTGCGCGAGGTCGGGGAAAAGTCGTAAGGACAGGCGAAATGCCGCTCACGCCCGAAAGGAAACGAATGGAAATATTCGACGGCGAACGCCTTGACGGCGTGAACGAAAATCTAAAACTTATTCAAAAGACGGACGGACTGACTTTCGGTACGGACGCTTATCTTCTCGCCGCTTATATGAGAGGCGCAAAGAACGCGCGCGGTGCGGAACTGGGGTCGGGAAGCGGCATCGTTTCGATGCTTTGCGCCGAAAAGGGAAAACTCGCGAGGATATACGCTTTCGAGGTGCAGGAAGATTTTGCTGCTCTGACATCGCGTAACGCCGCGCTAAACGGCTTTGCGGACAGAATAAAAGCCGTCTGCGCCGACGTAAGAGACGTGAAAAGCACGGATACGGACGGTGAGGTCGATGTCGTGTTCACGAACCCGCCGTATATGAAGACGAACGCGGGCAGACGCAACGAAAACGACGGCAAATATATCGCGCGGCACGAGGTCTGCGGAAATATCGGCGATTTCTGCGCCGCCGCGAACAGACTTCTGCGCTACGGAGGACTTTTTTACTGTGTCTATCGCCCCGACAGACTTTCGGATCTGATATCTGCCATGCGCGAAAATAAACTTGAACCGAAAAAAATGACTTTCGTCTGCGCCGACGCGGCGGCACCTCCGTCGATGGTGCTCGTCGAAGCAAAAAAAGGCGGTGCCGCGGGGCTTTCCGTAACACCTGCCTTGCTCGTCTATTCGGAAGCGTCGCACCTGACCGAAACGGACAGATTCAAAAAAATTTACGAGGACTGCGCATTCTGACGAAAGGACGGTATATAATATGGAAGAAACCAAAAGACCGATGAGCTTCGTCCGCCGCGCGGTCGACGACTATAAGATGATAGAGGACGGCGATAAGGTCGCCGTCGGCGTCTCTGCGGGTAAAGACTCGCTGACGCTTCTCTGCGCCCTTGCGACTTTGCGGAAATTCTACCCGAAAAGGTTTGAACTTGTCGCGATAACGGTCGATATGGGCTTTGACGGCGGGACGGATTTTTCGCCGATAAAACGACTTTGCGACGAGCTTGACGTTGAATATAAAATCGTCCCGACGGAGATCTATAAGATCGTTTTTGAGGTGAGACACGAGGAAAACCCGTGCTCTCTCTGCGCAAAAATGAGACGCGGAGCACTTCATTCGGCGGCAAAGGAAATCGGCTGTACTTCCGTCGCGCTCGGACATCATTTTGACGACGCCGTGGAAACGTTTATGCTGAATTTGTTTTTTGAGGGACGCGTCGGGTGCTTTTCGCCCGTGTCGTACCTGTCGAGAACGGGGATAAAACTCATAAGACCTCTCTGTTATATGCCCGAAAAGGACGTGCGGTATTTTGCCGCGAAAAATGACCTGCCCGTGATAAAATCGGCGTGTCCCGCGAACGGGAATACCGAACGCGAGGAGATGAAAAAATTGCTTGACGGACTTGACAGAGAGCATAAAGGGCTTCGGCATCGCGTTTTCACGGCGATGAAGAACGCGAATGTTGACGGCTGGGGAACGGACTCTGATTAAGTGACCTCCAGCCTTTGATTGAGAGTTTTCGCCCGCCTTTTGCAAAAGGCGGTGCGGTCAAGGGCGCATAGCCCTTGTCGCCGTCCGCAGACGGCAAAGTCGGGGGTGAAGTCCGATTTAGTCCAAGTTCAACCGCCCCGACTATGAAGAACCTACGGTTCTTCCCGAAGCACGATGGAGAGGCGAAATGTTCTCGGCGCTTTTCTTTGGGCTAAGCCCTTTCTTTTGCGCCTGCTACGTCAAAAGAAAGGGCGTCGATTGAGACTGCAAGACCACACGTCAGCAGATAGACGGACAACCCTTCCGTCGGAGGGCTTGCGCTCCTCCGCCGCCTCCCCTTGTACACAGGGGAGGCAAAGTCGGGGGTGTCGTTTGCGATAATCCAAGCACAACCGCCCCGACTATAAAAAAATCTCGCGAATTTTCCGCTTCGTACATTAAATGCACACTTTATGTTCACAAAATCGCCATTTTGTGTTCCTTTTTTGCCCCTTTTTCTCTCGTTTTGGTGAAAAGTTCACAAAGACGGATATTAAATATTGTGCATAATGCCCATTGTAATTGTTTTTCCGTTATGGTATAATGTATCAAACTATTTGAAGGCGTAGCAGCTGATTGAAGCGTTAAAACGCCTTTTTCCACCGAAAAACACGTCCGTATCACACTTTTGTGACGGAATGATGTCGCATTCCGTCAAATATTTAACTTTTGCGGGCTTGAGCGAACAGCTCTTGTTCAATATATTTTTAACCTTTTCAGGAGGAAAGAAAATGAAAAAGTTTTTGGCACTTGTGCTGGCTCTTCTCATGGTACTGCCTATGGTAGTTGCCTGCGGTAAGACCGGCGACGACACCAAGGACACAAATACCGATAATAAGGGTGGAGACGTTGTTACACCTTCTACCGGTGAGTATGTCCGCGGCGATGATGAGCAGATCTATGATGCGGCTCTTGGCGAATACGCTAAGCTCCTTGACGAAGCAGAAGCTCTCGAGGACGTAAACGCTCGTTTCGTACTCTTCGCTCAGGCGGAAGCAGCTCTTCTCGATGCAGCTGTAATGATCCCTAACACCACACAGAACGGTGCTTACACGATTTCTCGCGTAGCACCCAGAACAATTCCTTACGTTCAGTGGGGTAACGACGATGACCGTCTTAAAGGTCTCGTTATCTCCGACGAATTCCTTACAAAGGAAGAGCGCGCCGACCTTCTCGATCAGTGGGCAAAGGCTAAGATCGGCGAGGGCACATACGATCCCGCTGCTTATCTTACAGGCAAGGGTCACACCCTCCAAAAAAACTACACGACAACTTTCCAGACAGCTCCCGTAACTCTCGACTGGCTTAACACAAGCTCTCAGTCCGATACCGAAATCACGGTAAACTGCGTTGACGGTCTCGTTGAGTACGATGACATGGGCGAAATGCAGCCCGCACTCGCCGAAAAGTGGGAAGTTTCCGAGGACGGCACTGTTTACACATTCACTCTCCGTCAGGGCGCTTACTGGTACACCGCTGAGGGTACTCAGTACGCAGAAGTAACGGCGAGCGACTTCGTTGCAGGTTTCCGTCACATGCTCGATGCTAAGGCAGGTCTTGAATGGCTCGTTGACGGCATCGTTGTAGGAGCAACCGACTATTACGCAAACGGCGGCAGCTGGGATAACGTAGGTTACAAGGCAGTTGATAAGTACACTCTCGAAATTACTCTCGAAAAGCCTACTTCTTACTTCCTTACAATGCTTACCTACTCCTGCTTCCTTCCTATCTGCGACAGTTTCTACCAGGCTAACGGCGGTGTTTACGGCGTAGACGAATACGCTGAGGCTACCGCAACCGAAAGCTACACCTTCGGTGCTTCCACAAACGTTGCATCTCAGGTTTACTGCGGTCCGTTCCTTGTTCAGAAGCTCCAGAAGGACTCTGAGATATACCTCGTTCGTAACAAGAACTACTACAATAACGACAAGGTAATGCTCGACTCCATCAAGTGGGTATACGATAACGGCGAAGACCTCACAGCACTTTACAACAGCACTGTTGACGGCACATACGCAGGTATCAGCGTTTCCAACGAGACAACCCGTAAGCTCGCTGACGCTGACGGTAACTTCGAGAAGTACTCCTTCATCTCGGATACGACTTCCACAACCTACTTCGGCGGTCTTAACCTCAACCGCGGTACGTTCGCTCTCGAAAGCGGCGCTTGCGCTACTCCCGCAGACGATGCAGCTAAGATTTCCACACACACAGCTATGCAGAACAAGAACTTCCGTAAGGCAGTCCTCTTCGCATTCGATAAGACTACGATGAACGCTGTTTCCCGTGGCGAGCTTGCAACAACAAACCTCAGAAATATGTACACGCACCCTGAGTTCGTTTCTCTTACGGCTGACACAACAGACGCAGACGGACACACCTTCATCGCAGGTACTATGTACGGTGAAATGGTTCAGTACTACTGCGACAAGCTCGGCGTAGGTATCAAGGTTCAGGACGGTGTTGACGGTTGGTTCAACCCCGAATCCGCTAAGGATCACCTCGCAAAGGCTGTTGAAGAACTCGGCGATACTGTAACATACCCGATCCAGATCGACGTTGTTTACTATTCCGCAAGCGATCTCCAATCCGCTCAGGCTCAGGCTTATAAGAAGACAACCGAGGAAACTCTCGGCGCAGACAAGGTTCAGGTCAACCTCATTGAGGCTACTACTCCCGAAGACTACTACGCATGCGGTTACCGCGCAGCTAACGGCGAAGCAGGTAACTTCGATATGTTCTGGGGTTCGGGTTGGGGTCCTGACTTCGGTGATCCTTGCTCCTACCTTGACACATTCAAGGGCAAGGGCGCAGGCTACATGACAAAGGTCATCGGTCTGTTCTGATAACCGGATAACTTTAAGGCGTGATTTTACCGCGCAGAGGCGTCCCGACGGCAGAAATGCACAGGCGGCAGACGGCTCGCGCGGCGGTCACACCGACGTAATGATTTCCTAAATCATAAATTTTCGTCTCGGACACGCGGAACCCGCTGCGGTTGGCTCAAAATAAAGCTGATAACGGCGTGTTTCGCGCGTTCGGGTACGATTTTTATTAAAGACCGGCGCCCAGACTTGTGTAAAGTACGGCAGAAAAAGCTAAGTTCTTTGTTCAGGGACCTCGGACGGTCGTGAATGGAGAAGTCGGCTTTTTTTTGTTTTCAAGCGAAAGTGAAAAATACCTGTAATAAAGACGGAAAGTCAAGGAAAAGGAGAATATAGTTAATGAAAAACTTAATTATAGCGTTCGTGTCATGAAAAAATATCTCTTAAATCGAATCCTCTTCTCGATTTTTTCCCTGCTTGTCGTTACAATGGCAGTAATGTTTCTTGTCTACACCTGTATCAACAGAAACGTTATCTTCCAGACGGACGACGCATGGAACAAAAAGTCGAACAACGACCGTGCTTACTATGAGTACACACAGTACCAGAAGTACGGCTACCTTAACTTCGTAAACTATACGAGCTTCCTTAAAGAGAAGTATCAGGCGATCTACGGCGACGGCTACACCGAAAAGGACGACTACAAAGCCGATCTCCGCGCTATTCAGAAAAAGGATAAGTACGAAACAAACGAATCCGTTAATGAATTTAAGGAAAAATACAAGAATTATGACATAAAATGGCTTGAACCCGTAAACTATTCCGACGGCACGGCAAAACCCGGCGGAAAAGGCTACCTCATCGCCATAAACGAACGCAACGTATTCTTCCGCCTTGTCGATTATGTAAAAGGATTTATCTCCTTTGACACAAAGAATTATGTAAAGGACGAAAACCTCACCGAGCGCTACGTCCGCTTTGAGAAAGACCCCTACGGAGGTCCTTTTGCCATTGTCGGATCGGGTACGCTCCATAAATATCTGCTGTATTTCGACGGCCGTTTCCCGTTCATACATCAGAACTTTATAAATATAAACCTCGGAACCTCCTACACGACTTACCGCGGACAGGAGATTACGACGGTTATGAATAAGCCCGCGGGCAGCCTTAAAACTCCGTTTAAGCAGCAGTTCCCGAACCAGCTCGGCACCGACGAGTATTCGGAAACGGCGATAGACTTCCATTCGCTCCGCTACAACTACGGTACGCTCAGCGAAACCGATGTAAAGAACTACCCCGACAGATATACCGTCTCCGATTTCCATATGGAAGGACTTTCAATTCTCGAAAACTCCTTCGTTATCGGTCTTATCGCGACTATAATCGCATATATGCTCGGTCTGCCGCTCGGTATTCTTATGGCGAGACGCAAGGACAAGCTCGCCGACAAAATCGGTAACGCCTACATCATCTTCATTATGGCTGTTCCGTCGCTTGCGTATATCTTTATGTTCGCCGCAGTCGGTACGTCCCTCTTCGGACTGCCCTATAAGTTCGCGAACGCAAACGTAAAAGTGCTTGCTTACGTTCTCCCGACCATTTCTCTCGCACTTCCGCAGATCGGCAGCCTTATGAAGTGGATGAGACGTTATATGATAGACCAGATGAACTCCGACTACGTTAAGTTCGCGCGCGCCGAGGGGCTCTCCGAAAAGGAAATTTATAAAATTCACATTTCGAAGAACGCTCTAATTTACCTCGTTCACGGTATCCCCGCAAGTATTCTCGGCTGTCTTACCGGCGCAATCATTACCGAGCGCGTTTATGCCGTTCCCGGCGTCGGAAACCTGCTCACCGTCGCGATCAATACACACGATAACGGCGTAATCGTAGCCTGTACCGTGTTCTATACAACACTCTCAATTATTTCGGTCATTCTCGGCGACCTTCTTCTTGCCAAATATGACCCGAGAATTTCACTGTCCAAGGAGAAAGGAGGCGGAAGATGATGGATAAGGATCTCGAAAAAGACCTCAAAAACGAAAATAAGGACGATCTGTTCCGCTTCATAAACAACGACGCTATCGACTCCGAGAGGATTATCGCTCCGCGTTATTCCTACTGGCAGTCCGTGTTCAGAGTGTTCTTCCGCAAGAAGATAAACATTTTTCTCCTCATTGTGTTCGCGACGATCATTCTCGTGTCGTTCATTATGCCTATCTTCTGGCAGTACGACCCGATGGAGAATGTCACAGATACCTCAATGTTCAACCTCAGCCCCGCAAAGGCTATGGCAAAAACGGGCGGCTTCTCGTTTAAGTGGCTGTTCGGTTCGGGCGCAATGGGTAACTCCATTCTCTACGGTATCATCGCGTCGGCCCGTACATCGCTGCTCCTTGCAACGATCTGCGCGGCAATAAATATGTTCGTCGGTATTATTATGGGCGCAGTCTGGGGTTACTCCAAGACCCTTGACTCTATTATGATGGTCATTTACAACATCATTGCAAACGTTCCTTATATTCTTCTCGTTTCCGTGCTCGTTTATATCATCGGTTCGGGCTTTTGGAGCTTCATTTTCTCGCTTACGGTCACAGGCTGGCTCTCTATCGCGTACTTTTTCAGAACGCAGGTTATGGTTATCCGCGACCGTGAGTATTCGCTCGCTTCAAGATGTCTCGGAACGCCGATACCGCGTATGGTTTCGAAGAATATTCTCCCGTTCCTCACCTCCGTCATCGTTACGGTGCTTGCAACCGAGCTTCCCTCGTACATCTCGATGGAAGTGTTCCTCTCCTATATCGGAGTTGGTCTTAGCGCAAGCGTTCCGTCCCTCGGACGTATGATCCAGCAGGCGCAGTCCTCGTTCCTCGTTTTCCCGTGGGAATTCTGGCCGCCCGTTGCCATCGCGTCCCTTATCACGATAATTCTCTACGTCCTCGGTCAGAACCTCGCAGACGCGTCCGACCCGAGAACGCATATGTAAGGGAGGAAGCGTAATGGCAGAAAACAACAATAACGAAAAAAAGGTTCTTCTTTCCCTTAAAAACGTTGACGTAAAGTTCAACGTCAGAGGCAGAGTTCTGTCGGCGATACGCAATGTCTCGCTCGATATATACGAAAACGAATCGCTCGCCATCGTCGGCGAATCCGGTTCGGGAAAGAGCGTTCTTACAAAAACTTTTGCCGGAATGCTCGAATCCAACGGTTTTGTTTCAAACGGAAGCATAATTTTCTCGGACGACGAGATCTCAAAGACAGACGTTGCGCTCACGTCCTATAACCGCAGACTTCTTTCGCGTATCACGGATATGCTTAACCGCAATTCCCGCCTTGAAAGAGGCGCTGCGGAGTATCGCGCGTACCTCGAAAAGAAAAATTCGGTAAAATTTGCGAAAACGGCGTCCGTTGATGAAGCACGCGCCTATAAAAAGACGATGAAAGAACTTAAAGATAACATCGTCGATCTTAATAACTATCTCCAAACGCTCGATAAGAAAAACGAAAATGACCGCCGCGAGATAGAGGCTACAAAAAAGAATATCGCAGAGCTTTCGGCAAAGATGAAGAAGGCTGCGGACGACTACAAGGCGCTCGTAAAGAAGCATAAAGCCGAATATGCGCACGGAGACGCACAGAAAACAGACAGTGCGGAGCTTGCAAAGCTGCTCGCCGAGAGAAAACGCAAAATTCTTGTTCCCGATAACGAAAACAACCCCTACGGGCTTTCGGATAAGGTTATAGAAAGAAACAAAATAATCGGCTACGAAGTTCTTCTCTCTATCGGAAGATACCCGAGGAGATCGCAGATAATGTTCATGCACAAGCTGAACAAGGCGTTCGCCATGGCGATGAGCGTCGGCGAGGATCTGACAGACCCCGAAGTTCTCAACAGAATTTTTGAGGTTGTTGCGTTCCGCGTTGAGTTCCGCTCGATCGACGAGGAGAAAAACATTCTTCACGGCTACGTCATTCTCGACTGCGCGAAGGTCAAGTACGCAAAGGACTGGCAGCAGATAAGAGGCCGCCGCATTGCGACTGTCTTCCAGGATCCTATGACGTCGCTTAACCCCGTCATAACCATCGGAAAACAGATAATGACGGTCATTCTGAAACACCAGAAATGCTCGAATGCGGAGGCGAAAAAGCGTACTCTCGACATTATGGCGAAAGTCGGTATCCCCGACCCCGAAAAGCGTTTCAACGACTACCCGTTTGAATATTCGGGCGGTATGAGACAGCGTATCGTTATCGCGATAGCGCTTTCCTGCCAGCCGAAGATACTCATCTGCGACGAGCCGACGACGGCACTTGACGTTACGATACAGGCGCAGATCATAAGACTTATAAAGGATCTTCAAAAGGAACTCGGCTTCACTACCATTTATATCACGCACGACCTCGGTGTCGTTGCGAACGTTGCGGAACGCGTTGCCGTTCTCTACGGCGGTCAGATAGTCGAAGTCGGTTCGGTAGAGGAGATATTCTACGACCCGCGTCACCCGTACACATGGGCTCTTCTATCCTCGCTTCCGCAGATCGCGGAAAAGGGAACGGATCTGTTCTCCATACCCGGAACGCCTCCGTCGCTTTACAACAAGATTATCGGAGACGCTTTTGCGCCGAGAAACAGCTATGCCATGGCGATAGACCTTGTGGAAGAACCGCCGATGTTCAAGGTCAGCGAGACGCACTACGCAAAAACGTGGCTTCTCGATCCGAGAGCACCGAAAACGGAAATTCCCGAAAATATCAGAAATCTGCATGAGAAAATGCTTAAAGCTCATGTCGATTTCGAGTCATAAGGAGGAGCGTTATGGATAGCAATAAGAGCGAGAAGAAACCGATCCTGTCTATACAGAATCTTGACGTCGTTTTCGGACGCGGCAGGAAGTCGTTCAAGGCGGTTGACAACGTCAGCTTCGATATCTACAAGGGCGAAACGCTTTCTCTTGTCGGCGAGTCGGGTTCGGGCAAAACGACGATAGGCAGAGCAATCGTCCGTATCAACCCCTGCTCCGCGGGCGCGATCTACTACGACGGTAAAAAGATTTCGGGTAAACTCTCCCGCAAGGACGACCGCGAAGTGATCAGAAAAATTCAGATGATATTCCAGGATCCCGCCGCTTCTCTTAACGAGCGCGCGACGATAGAATATATCATTTCCGAGGGACTTTACAACTTCCACCTTTACAAGGACGAGAAGGACAGAATGGCGAAAATAGAGAACATCACGCGCGAGGTCGGACTTCTTCCCGAACACCTCACACGTTACCCGCACGAGTTTTCGGGCGGTCAGCGTCAGCGTGTCGGTCTTGCGCGTTCGCTCGTAATGGAGCCTGAATTTATCGTTGCGGACGAGCCTATTTCCGCACTCGACGTGTCGATACGCGCGCAGGTGCTTAACCTTCTCAAAAAGTTCCAGAAGGAAAGAGGACTTACCTACCTCTTCATCGCGCACGACCTCTCGATAGTCCGCTTTATAAGCGACCGTATCGTCGTTATTTATAAGGGACGCATTATGGAGATCGCCGAGACGGAGGAACTCTTCAAGTACCCGCTTCACCCCTATACAAAGTCGCTTATGTCCGCAATACCCGTTCCGGACCCGATCATAGAGAAGAACAAGAAACTGTTCGTCTATGACCCGTCGATACATCATTACGAGACCGAAAAGCCGAGCCTTGTCGATATCGGAAACGGTCATATGGTGTTCGGAAACGCGGAGGAGACAGAGCATTATAAACAGGTCAGATTCGGATAAAACCGAGCAGAAAATATCGTCCCTTTCTTTGCTTTGGGACGATATTTTACTATCCGCCGAAAAACAAGAAACAAGAGGTAAAAAAGTGAAATTCGGAAAAAAAGACGAAAACAGCACCGCCGATCCGAAAAAAATAAAAGAGAAAAAGGAAAAAGGCGATAAGGACAATATAGAGGTGAGCGAAAAGCACGTCGGCTTGCGGCTTGCGCTCTTTATCGTCGCGTTTACCGTCGCCATTGTCGCCTTTTCCTACGGCGTTTCGCGCGTCATTCACCGCGACGAGGGCTACTACGATATATCCGCCGAAAAAAATCAGGAAACGCCGATGTATTCGGTCGGTTTTCACCTGAAATATTACTTCACGGGCGAAAGCGCGGAAATAAGGAACGGCATAAAACAGCTCGGCGACGTCTATTCGCAGGCGCTCCTGCGCTCCTATAAGCTGCTTGACGCGAAGAATACTTATGACGGATATTCCAATATCGCGACGCTCAACGCGTCGGTCGGGGAAGAAGTGAGCGTCGGAAAAGAGCTTTACGGAATCCTTGCCGACGCTGCGAAAAAAACGCGCGAGGGCGCGGCTGGGACGGGCTATAACCTTTTTGCGGGCGCGCTTTTTGAAGAATGGAACGCAATACTGTCGCTCGAAGCGGAGGAGGCAACCGAATTTGATCCGTCCGTAAACGAAAAAACGGCGGAGCGCATCGCGCGTCTTGCCGAAATGACATCAAACCCCGATTATTTTGACATTGAGTTTCTTGACGACGAAAAATATACGGTGAAGTTCACCGTCGCGGACGAATATCTTGACTTTCTGCGCGAAAACGAGTACGGGACGTGTATTCTTGACCCGAATCTGCTCGCGGACGCATACAGACTGCGCATAATCTGCTCTGCACTCGAAGAAAACGGCTACAAAAACGGCTACGCCTATACCGCGAGCGGTCTTACCGTGTCTCTTTCCGAACACGAGGGCGGCGAATACTGTATGTACGGCTATAACGAGGGCTATTCGCCTGAAATCATTGCGTCGGCGGCGGTAAAACGCGGAAGCTCGGCGAGCCTCCTGCGCTCGTTCCCGCTCTACGAGGGCGAAATTATGTACTATGAGGCGGGCGGCGTTCACCGCTCACCGAACATAAACGCGGCGACGGGCGAGAACGGCACGGAGAATATCGCAAGCTCGCTCGCGCTCGATTATGAAACGGGCGATCCCGTAGACGTTCTCTACGCAAATCTCGTCGCTTTTCTTGGCGGCGATGTTTCTGACACCTCCGTGCAGACGGCAATGACATTCTATGGAGCGCCGTTCTCGGTCGTGACGGCATCGGACGAAATAAAAGCGACGGGCAAAGGCGTTATCGCGGGTGAACAGAGATGAAGATAATGACAGAGTCGGAATTCAGAAAAGAAGTGAAGGTAAGACCCGCGACGGGCTATCTTTTCTACGGCGACGAGGACTATATGAAGGCGAACGCTTTAAGAACCGCGCGCGCCGCCGTTTCGACTGATGAAAGTTTCGCCTTTTTCAACGATATACGCATCGACGCGCTCGATTTTACGCCCGCAAAGCTCCTTGACGCGCTTATGCCGCCGCCGATGTCGAGCGAGAAAAAGCTCGTGACGGTTTCGGGACTTGATTTCACGGCGATGAGGCAGAGCGATATTGCGGATATCTGCGAAGTTCTTGCCGTGCTTCCCGAATACGACTACAACGTGCTTATAATAAACGTCGCGGCGGGGCTTATCGACGAAGGGTATTCCGCGCAGAAGCCGTCGGCGCTCCTGACAAAACTCGGCGAATACCTGTCGCTTGTCCGATTTGAAAAAGTCTCGCCCGCGCGCCTTTGCGGCTGGGCGATAAAGCATTTTGAACACGGCGGTGTGAAAGCGGACGAGAAAACGGCGCGTTTCTTTGTCGATTACTGCGGCGGCGATATGTTCCGCCTGTCGGGCGAGGCTGAAAAGCTCTGCGCGTATGTGCTGTGGAACGGGCGCGACAGCGTAACCGAGGCGGATATACGGAACGTCTGCGTTTCGGAGACAGATTTTGACAGCTTTGCATTTGCAAATGCCGTTATGGAGGGACGAAACGGCGACGCACTTGAAATTCTTGATTTCCTCAAATTCAGACGAGTCGATCCGCTGATAATTTTCGGCGATATTTCGCGGACGATATGCGATATTCTGACGATAAAACGCCTGATCGACGACGGAATGACATGCGCCGATATAGGAAAAGCGAAGATAATGAACGAATACCGCGCGAAAATTTACGCGCGCGCGGCGCAAAAGACAGACTACAAAACGCTTTATCGGCGAATAGAACTTTGCGCCGAGACGGACAGACGCCTTAAACTCTCTCCGCAGGGGTACGGCGCAATAGAAATGTTCATCTGCTCGGAGTAAAGAAGGGCAGCCGCATAACTCAATGTTTTGCGGCTGCCCTTTATTTTCGACTTATTATTCCTTTACTACAAGCACGACTTTGCCGACGCTCTTGCCTTCGGAGAGCTGCCTCTGACCTTCTTCTGCTTCCGTTATCGGGTAGGTCGCGTGAACGGTCGCGCGAACTTCGCCGCTTGTCACCTTCGGCCAGATGTTTTTAACCAGCTCGGAAAGGATTTGCGCCTTTACCGCGGGCGTTCTCGAACGGAGCGTGCTGCCGATTATGCGAATGTTGCGGACGTAGATGTTTTTGAGATTGACCTCTGTCATATCGCCCGCGAGCGTCGCGAGCATGATCCATCTTCCGCCTCTCTGCATATACGGCAGGCATCTGCCCATCATCTCGCCGCCGAGGCAGTCGATCGCAACGTCGACGGGGTGTCCCTCGTCAAGCTGCTTTTTGAGAACTTCCGCAATGTCCTCTTTTTTTGTATTTACGACGATTTCCGCGCCGAGTTTTTTGACCTTTTCTATATATTCGTCGTTTATGACCGTCGAAATTACTCTTACGCCGAACGCTCTTGCCATGGGGATAAGAACGCTTGCGAGTCCGCTTGCGCCCGCGTGCATAAGGAGCGTGTTTCCGCGCTCGATTTTGCCCTCGATAAAGAGGTTCAGGTACGAGGTGGCAAAGGCTTCGGGCATTGCGGCGGCTTCAAGGAGAGAGCAGCCTTCGGGGACGGGCATAAGCATATCGTATTTCACGTTTACGTATTCCGCGTATCCGCCGCCGCCGAGAAGCGCGCAGACGGCATCGCCTACCTTGAAATTGCTCTTTTCTTTTGCGGCTTTGCCCATTTCCTTAATGATTCCCGAAATTTCAAGACCCATCCAATCGGGGCAGCCGGGAGGAGGCGGATAGTCGCCGTCTCTCTGCATAAGATCCGCGCGATTAATCGCGGCGTAGTGTATTTCGACGAGAACGTCCTCATCGCCCATAATGGGATTCGGTACGTCGCTCCATGTGAGTTCCTTGTTTTTTCCGACAAGTATCGCTTTCATTTGTGTTACCTCCGAATTTTATTTGTAATAATTATAACCCCGAATTTCACAAAAGTAAAGACAGTATTGTGCCGAAAAAGAGAACTATTGTGCTATGCGTCGGGAGAAGAATTCCGCTCTTAGCGGGGACGCGAGCCGCGTTTTAAGCCTTTTCGGCTTTTTGTCGCCTCGTAGCTTGCGTTTGTGAGAAAACGGACGGTCTCGTCCGAAGCGTCCGCGAGCAGCACCGATACCCAGTGAAGTTTGTTCATGTGATATGCGGGATAAACGCCGTCCGCTATGCCAAACGAACCGAACATTTCGGCTGGCAGTTTCAGGTTGACAACGTCTGCCGTTCCGCCATCGTCAAGACCGAATTTCCGCCGCGGAACACGAATAAGAAGCGCGTACCATTTGCGGTTGTCACCGTGTCGCAGAACAGCCGCGTCTGCGTTATCCTCAAATGGATAGTCGGGCGATGTTCCGAAACGTTCTTTGCAGTATTCGAGAAAGGATTCCCGTGACATAGTCATAGCCGTGTTTTCTCCTTTTCTTGCGTTTTGGGGCAGGCCGATCTTATTTTTTCGAGAGAATCCAGTTGTCAAGAAATTTCATCTGCTCCTCCGTGTGAAACCAGTGCTCGCCGCCGTGCATAACGGTGAGAGAAGCGCCCGTGCGCTCGGCAAAGGCTTTTATTGTTTCGGGCGACGTCAGATTGTCGCCGTCGCCGTAGAGGATTTTTGTTTTCGCGCCCCATTTTATCTTTATCGGATTTTCGCGAACGTAGCGGAGATAGTCCCACGAGAGCGTTTCGCCGAAATCGGTCGGAATTTCGCCGCGCTCGCGAAGCTCGTCCTCGCTCTTGCCCGCCCACATGAGCATATCCGAGATCAGCTTTTCCATGTCTGCAACGGGAGAGATGAGAAATGCTCTGTCTATCTGCTTTTCCGAGAGGGAACACAGCGAAAAGAACGCTCCGATGCTGTTCGCGATAAGAGTAATATCGCCGTATTCATCCCGCTTTTTGTCGAAAAAGCGCGTAAATTCCTCTTTCGCCTGCCACGGTGTCTCCGACGTGTAGTCAAACCCGATAACGTCGCAGTCCGCGAAAAGCGGTTCGTAGTGCTTTGCCTCTGAGGCGCTTCCGCCTTTTCCGTGTATGTATATAACAAGTTTTTTCATTTTGATACCTCCGTCAAGCGGTATTTGCCAACATTAGTATAGCACGGCTCGTTTGATTTTTCAACGGTTTTCAGGATTTTTTAATAATTTACCGTGAAAGACAACAAAAATCCAAAAAACACAAAAAGATTGTGCAAAAATCCATTGAAACCGGTGTTTTGTTATGTTATAATTTAACCGATATTATTTATTTCAAGAGAGGGAGAAATATGATATACGAAAAAAACCGCTCCGAAAAAAGCCTTAACAGATCACTTTTTGAAAAGCCGACGTCGGAGTACCGCGCCGCACCGTTCTGGGCATGGAACTGCCGCCTTGAACACGATGAGCTTCTGCGCCAGATCGACATTTTCCGCGAGATGGGATTCGGCGGATTCCATATGCACGTCCGCACGGGACTCGCAACGCCGTATCTCGGCGACGAATTTATGGATCTCGTCCGCGACTGCGTGCTTCATGCGCGGGAAAACAATATGCTCGCATGGCTCTACGATGAGGATCGCTATGCGTCGGGACCCGCGGGCGGTATCGTCACAAGGGATCGCAGTCTCCGCGGCAGACGCGTGCTTTTCAGGCGCGACAGGCTCGATTACGACGCCGATACAGACCCCGTTCTTCTCGCGCGTTACGACGTGAAGCTCAATGATAAGGGCGACCTCGTTTCTTACAGAATGCTTGACGACAGCGAAAAAGATGAGGCGGAGGGCACGCTCCTGTATGCCTACCGCACGCTCGAACCGTCCGAGCCGTGGCATAACGGGCAGACCTATATCGACGCGATGAATCCGAGGGCTGTTGATCGCTTCCTTGAAGTGACGCACGAAAAATATTACGAAAAAGTCGGCGATCTTTTCGGCGGCACAGTTCCCGCGATTTTTACGGACGAGCCGCAGTTTAATGCCGACCGCCCGCTTACATTTGCAAAAGAGAGCAGGGAAGCGCGTATCCCGTGGACGGACGACCTTGACGCCTCTTTCCGCGAAAAGTACGGCGTGTCGCTCCTTGAACATCTTCCCGAACTTTTCTTTGAAAAAGCGGACGGCGTGCCGTCCGTCATACGATACCGCTTTCACGACCACGTCTGCGACCGTTTTTCGGAGACATTTGCGGGCAGATACGGCGCGTGGTGCGAAAAGCACGGAATTCTTATGACGGGACACCTCTTCGGTGAGGATACGCTCTTCAACCAGACCTCCGCCATAGGCGAGGCAATGCGCTCCTATCCCGCTTTCGGTATTCCCGGCATAGATATGCTTGTCGCAAACCGCGAACTGACGACGGCAAAACAGACGCAGTCCGTCGTGCGCCAGTACGGCAAAGCGGGAATGACGAGCGAGCTTTACGGCGTTACGAACTGGGATTTCGACTTCCGCGGCTTCAAGCTCTACGGCGACTGGCAGGCGGCACTCGGCGTGACCGTCCGCGTACCGCACCTTTCGTGGGTTTCGATGAAGGGCGAGGCGAAGCGCGATTACCCCGGCTCTATTTCCTATCAGTCGCCCTACTATCCCGAATTCGGCTACGTCGAAGACCACTTTGCGCGCGTTAATACCGCGCTTACACGCGGAAAGGCAATGGTGCGCATCGGCGTCATTCACCCGATAGAGAGCTATTGGCTCCACTACGGACCGAACGACAGAACGGGATTTCTGCGCGCACAGCTCGACGAAAATTTCAAGAATATAACCGAGTGGCTTCTCTACGGCGGACTTGATTTTGACTTCATTTCCGAGGCACTTCTGCCGTCCGTCTGCGAGAAAGGCACGTCGCCTCTCTGTGTCGGCGAGATGAAGTACGACGTCATAATCGTTCCCGCGTGCGAAACGCTCCGTCCGACCACATACGAACGCCTCGAAGCGTTCGCAAAAGACGGCGGAAAGCTCATAATTCTCGGCGACGCGCCGAAATACGAAAACGCTTTGCCGACAGAACGCGGAAAGAAACTTTCGCGTCTTGCCGAAAATATCGAATTTCAGCGAGAGCCTCTCGTTTCCGCTCTCGAACCGTTCAGAACGCTCGAACTGCGCGGGAAGGACGGCTCGTACACGGATAATATTCTTCATTGCCTTCGCCGCGATACCGACGGCATATGGCTCTTCCTCTCGCACTGCAAAGACCCCTATAACCGAAATATTCCGAGAAAAGAGACGATAAATCTGCGCCTTCGCGGAACGTATTTCCCGCAGATATGGGACACGCAGACGGGTAAAGTCTACGGCAAAGCGTCGAAACGCGCGGACGGCTTTACATATATGACGCTCGACCTTTTCGACTACGACAGCGCGCTTATTTTCTTTGCCGATGACGATGCCGATGGCAATGACGACGCGGGGCTGCCCGAAAAGGAAGAAAAAGAAAAGCGGTACGGACGCGAAATTTCCGTTTCCGTGCCGAAAAAAGTCGCTTATACGCTCTCCGAGCCGAATGTCTACCTGCTCGATAAGGCGTGCATGGCGCTTGACGGCGGCGAATTTTCGCCCGAAACCGAGATACTGCGCGGCGATAACGAGCTCCGCGACGCGCTCGGTATTCCGAGGAGAAGCTGGAACGTGCTGCAACCCTACGCCGTCAAAAACAGAGAGGTCACGCATAAGGCGACGATGAAATTCACAGTCATTTGCGAAACACCCATCGCCGCGCCGCTTCTTGCGCTCGAAGACGCGGACGTTGCCGAGATAACCTGTAACGGTGAGGCCGTTCCGAACACGGACTGCGGCTATTATATCGACCGCTCGATAAGAAAAGTCGCGCTTCCGCCTCTTGACATTGGCGAGAACGTCATCACGGTCACGCTGCCGTTTGGCGAAAGTACAGACCTCGAATATTGCTATCTTCTCGGCAATTTCGGCGTGAAGATCGCGGGCGAGGAACGCGTTATAGTCAAAACCGAAGAAAAAGTCGGCTTTGACGACGTGGCGGTGCAGGGACTTGCGCATTTCGGCGGAGTGCTTACATATAAAATTCCCGTCACTCTTCCCGAAAACGGCACGCTCAAAATTCATGCCCCACATTTCTCGGCGCACGTCATGACCGTAACGCTTGACGGCGAAAAGAAGAGCGTAATCGCGTACTCTCCGTACACGGCGGAGCTTGGCGGGGTGAAAAAAGGCGAACATATGCTCGAAATAAACGCGTATATTCCGCGTTATAATTGCCTGTCTCCGCTCCACCTTGCCGACGCAAAAACAGACTGGATAGATCCGGGCGCATGGAGAACGACGGGCGACTCGTGGACGGAATGTTACCGTCTGCGCCCGTCGGGACTGCTCGGCGCACCGACCGTGACGCTTCTGACGGATAAGGGATAAGGGATAAAGAACGGAAAATATTAAAAAAAGGGGCAGCCCCAAAACGCATTTTTGGTTTTTGGGCTGCTTCTTTTTGACGCTTTATTCGGCTAAAACGTCCTCCACGACATACGGGAAATGGATAAGAGACAGCCCGCCGCTGTTGCAAAGACAGGCGAAATTCTCGCGCTGAAATGGCGGGATCTGAATCTGAAAACAGGTGAGCTGCACATCTCGCGGCAGGTGCTGAAGGTCAACGGAAAGGTGCTGATCTCCACACCGAAAACGAAATCCTCCAACCGCATGATTCTGTTGCCGTCCGAAATGCTCGAACTGATGGCAGAACTGAAAACGCGAACCGACAGTGAATGGATTTTCCCGTCCCCGCTTGACCTCACGCAACCGCGACACCCTTCGGCGGTCTATCATCGGTTTCAGAAGATACTGGAACGCGCAAACTGCAAGCGGGTGCGGTTTCACGACCTGCGCCACCACGCGGGAGGAGTGCGAGGAGAAGCTGGCAGAGCTGATAAAAACGATGAAAGCGGAAATTGCAACCGAAAAGAAAAAGGCAAAACAGGCATAGCAAAGGGGCGACCACGAACGGTCGCCCTTCAATATTGGGGTTGCGGTAGACAAAGAAAAAATACGCAAATAATTAACGTGATTCGTACTCGGAAATAGCTCGGGATTGAGCGCAAAACTCACGAATGGTTTCTTTAGTAATAATTCTCTCACGAAGCAATTGAACAATAATGCTCACCCAATCTTCCGAGTAAAGATAATCGTTGTGTGGTTCGTCGTAGATACAGTATCTGGGAATCGTATCAAATTTCGCACCACTATTTGTTTGTGGACGAACCTTAAAGCACTTCCAAAGAAGTGTATGGTCGTTGTATGATAGGTTAACCCCGGATTGCTGTTTCACGGCATTGATAACATCGCAAGGGCGCATCAAACTTGCATTTGATACCCTTTGAACAATCACTTTGTCTTTAATAATTGTACTAATTCTGTTGTAGTTTTCTCTATCTTCATCATTCAAAGTATTCCAATTGACGAACTCGACAGACAAATCGTGGCGATTGGCGTTACTTATTTTAGGGATTTGTAATAGTTTTATGCTGTACTCTTGACTGTCAAAAATTTCTTGTGGCAAATCGGTTTTATATTTGTCAATGTATTTTTTTATGTCTTGCATATCTTTTGACAATAAATCTCTTTGCGCTTTTATTTGCTCTTGGGCACGTAAGTGTGAAAATTGAAGAGCATACGCAAGACATGTGTTTATTGAATAATCATCGCCAAATAACGTTACCATCAAGGTTTCGTAATTAAACAATAGTGCTTGACATTCACCAAAAAGAAGAATATCCAATGATGATCCGTCCCAATATCGATGTTCAATTTTATTACGCAACCCAATGAAAAAGTTTAAATTAGCAACGGTTGCTTCTGACAGATTGGAATAGGATTTTCTTAATTTCTGATATTCTCTAATGCACTCAGTTAACTCCCAAGCTTTCTTTTCACCATCAATTTTTTTATAGCGCCCATTTTTTTCTTTGTAAAAATACCTTTCGCCAATTTCGCTTTGAAAGAAGGCATGAAATAATTTTGTCCAAGCAATAATCATAAGGACTATATAATTTTCGATTCTAAACAAAGTACGAGGGCGATTATATGTTTCAACGGCGGTTAGGGCGCTATTTATGGACCCATCCAAAATCCTTTTAGCCTTGCCTTGTCTTAAAATAATCATTGCATAATCCTTTCTTGATGTGATAAAAAGCCGCAAAGTAACCCAACTTTGCGGCTTTCATGCGGTCAAAACCGCGTTTTTTGGTCGGAGTGGCCGGATTCGAACCGACGGCATCGACGTCCCAAACGTCGCGCGCTACCAGCTGCGCCACACCCCGATTGGTGAAAATATTCGGTTTTTGCGGTCTAATCCGTAAGTGGTCAAATCTGTGGTCAAAAGTTTTATCTGTGGTCAAAAGTTTTTTCCGAAACACACGGCGGCGGAAAAGCGAGGAAACGCGAGAAAAACGGAGATTTTGCGAGCTTTCGGCGGTCGGCTCACGAGGCGGTCACACGCTCCCAAACTTCGCGCGCTACCAGCTGCGCCACACCCCGATATGACATATTGCATTTACATATTATAGCATTTTTTTGTGCGTATGTCAAGAGTAAAAATCGGAAACGAATGTTACGATTTTTTTTTGTTCTGAAATCGGAAAACACGATTTGTTCATAGAAATTTTACATTTATTTCGCTTTAAAATATATAAACCGCTATATAAATAGCGAAAAAATTCTTTCGTTCATTTAAAAATGTATATTGTTACACTACAAAATAAGATTAGGTCGGATAAAAATGTGCGTTACCACCGTACGCCGACACTATATATATGCGCGCGAGAGCGAAAGTAGGAGCAAAACGACACCGTACACGGACGGACGGAGCGGAAAAAGAAAAGGGCAATTCCTACAAAATCAGAACAAAATTGAACGAGGACAACTTTTCAAGATCAAAGTTACTAACGCCGTTCACCGTGCGGAATATGAAATACATACTCGGCTCGAACGAGCTTTTTGTCGGCAAAGGGATCATTTGCGCGCTCGAATACATTGAGAAACGGTACGGCATTGATTTTGCGGAGCTTGAAGAAAAGATGAAAGAGGACGAGAAATGAAAATCCACGAAAAACGAATATGTTACGAAGAAAAAATCTCCGCACACCCTCTTTTCGGCTGTGCGGAGAATCAATATTTTAGGCGGCTGCGATTTACGACTGCATATTATTATTTGACATATACTTATAGAGCTGTTCGCCGTGCTGCTGTTCTTCCGCCTGGATATGGTTAAGGGTACGTCTGTTTTCGGGGTTTATAAACTCAAAAACGCTGACGTCATAGACGCTCGACGCATGCTTTTCTGTCGAGAGCATATCGTTGCACATAAATGCGTCGTGCTTTTTATCCTCTTCGCTCTCATACTTGCAGGCGGAAGTATGCTCATTGTTCGAATTGCCTATCGTCGCGGGCATTACGGGGACTTTGCCGTCCATTATTTCGTTTATCGTTTTGAGATGCTCGCATTCCGTCTTTGCAATCGAAGTGAAGAGGGCGGAAAGCTCCGCGGACTTTGCCTCGGACGCGTATTTTGTGTACTTGTCTATGCAGAGCTGTTCCTGCATTTTGAGGTCTTTAAGAAGTCCGTTTTCTTTTGTTGTGAGTGTATTCATGAAAAAAATCTCCTTTTCTTTGTTTACAGGATAATTTTTGCCCTTGAAAAGGAGATCTATTCATTTATTTTTCAAATTCCGAAACGTCGATTTCGGCAAGATCGGACGGCTTCAATTTGCCCTTCGTCTTTTCGTAGTACGCTATGTTGTTTCGGAGCATGAAGAGAAACTGATTATTCGGCGTTCTGCCCTCTTTTTCGGAGATGAAAAGAAATTTTTTTATCATTTCCTCATTCATACGAAGCGTAAATTCAAATTCATTTTTCATATTCAAATTTCCTTTCCGATTTATAGCCGACGCCGCGGACGGTCGATATGACGCGGTATCCGAGCGCTTTTTCGAGCTTTTTGCGCAGTCGGCAGATATAAACATCGACAAGATTTCCGCATTTTTCCTCGTGTCCGAGCAGGCGGTTAAGGTCATCGCGCGACACATACCCCTCGGCTTTCGAGAGGGCTTTAAGGACTGTCGCCTCGTCGGGGCTGAGCTTTATTTCCGTTTTGCCGATCCTGACACGGTCGTTCTTTATCACGGGTGTCCTTGTGTTTTCGCGGACGGGGTGAACGCCGCCCGAATGAAGCTCCGCGAGAAAATCAAGGTCGGAGAGCGAAAACGTTTTCGGGAACACGTCAAAGCAGTGAAAAACGCGTGCGCTGTCGGTGAAGAGCAGGGTCTTTTCGGCATATTCCGGACTTTTCGCCGGCTCCTCCGAGTCGGTGAATATAAAATCCGCTTTTTTCGCGGCTGTGTCGCTTTCCTCTCCCGTCACTTCAAAGCCGAGCCGCGTAAGCTCGTGCGAGAGCATTCTTCGAAAGGATTCGTCGTCCGATATGACGGCGGCAAGCCGTCCTTTTTTGTCAGATTCCATTACCGTCGTCCTTTCCGCCGCTGTCCTTTTCCTGTTCCGAGCCGCCGAACGCGCCGACGCCGTCGAGAGTGTCCGAAAAGTCGTCGGGCGAGACTGCCGCCTCTTTTTTTGCTCTTTTTTTCGCCGCTTCAAGTGCGCGTTTCACCTTTTTTTCGGCGCGCAGACGTTTTCTCACCGACGGGTGCGTGTAAAGCACCGAGCATATCGCCGCCGTCAGCGGAAGCGTCATAAGAATACCGATACTGCCGACGAGGGTGTTGAGAATTTCGACGACGATAGCCTCAATATTGAAAAGGTAAAGCGGGCTTGCGCCGTTGTTGTAGATGTAGAGAATGAGCGTTCCCATCGAGCCGCCGATGTAGGCAAGAACGAGCGTGTTAGACATAGTTCCGATAACGTCGCGCCCGATGTTGAGACCCGAACGGAAAAGCTCGCCCGGCGTCGGCTCGCCTATCTTTTGAGAAATTTCTTTTAGTGCGGCGGAAATATCGACCGCAACGTCCATGACAGCACCGACAGAACCGATTATTATCGACGCGTAGATGAGAGAGCGCAGGTCGATGCCGTTTTTGCCGATGTAGAGCAGGAAAATCGAATGTGCGTCCGAGTTTCCCGACAGTTTTATGAAGCTGTCGGTGAGTGCGGTAAGACCGAGCGAGATGAGAACGCCGCCGATACAGCCGCATGAGGCGGCGATACTCATTTTCGAAAGACCGTTGACGATAACGAGCGTCATAACGATTATGTAAAGGCATACGAGAACAGCCCAGAGGCTGACGTTTCTGCCGTCAAGAACCGCGGGGAAGAATACAAACGCGACTGCCGCCACGGTGAGTGTTAACGATAGGAGTGTTTTCAAGCCTTTTACGCGCCCGTAGACGAGTATGAGAAGTGAAAACAGGGCAAGCAGAGCGAGCAGAGCGTCCGAGCGCAGATAGTCGATAAAGACCCAGTTGTCCGTTCCCGCAAAACGCGCAAGCACAACCTTATCGCCTTCCTTCACCTCGCGCGGATTGAGAGGCGTGTATGAGCTGTAATTCTGCGACGCTTCGACAATCGTTCCTTTTTTCGCGCCGCTTCCGATTTTCGCTTCGAAAAATACGTCGGAGGAGAGTACCTCGCCGTTTTCGCCCACGTCCTCGTAGTGCCCCGTAATCTCCGTAACGCGTGCGCGCAAATATTCGGTGTCGAGCGTGTCCGTAAAGCCGTTTCCTTTGGTGATGACGAAGTAGGTCAGAACGAGAACGGCGATACATGCGGCGACGGAAAAGAGATATATTATTTTCTTTTTCGGGGACTCTTTTACCCCCGAAAATTCGGTTTTTTCCTTTTTCATAAATAAAACCTCTTGTCGGGTTTATTTGTCGGAGTACCGTACTCTTGAAACGGTCTTGACGCGACCCGTGCCCGTGTCAAGGTCGAAAAGCGCACCGCAGAGTGTGATTCTGCCCTCGGCAACGGCAAAGCGGTGCGGCATATGCGTCCTGAAACGCTCTATAACGGGTTCGGGCACCGTTCCGAGAATGCTTTCGTCGGGACCCGTCATTCCGAGATCGGTAATGTACCCCGTACCGCGGGACAGAACTGTTTCGTCCGCCGTCTGAACGTGCGTGTGCGTTCCGAAAACGATGTTCACTCTGCCGTCGAGAAAGTAAGCCATCGCGAGCTTTTCGGACGTCGCCTCGGCGTGAAAATCGAGCAGCGAAAAGTCGTATCTGCCCTCTTCACGCGCAAGAATTTTTTCGACGGCGCAGAACGGATTGTCGAGCGAGTCGAGAAAGACCGTTCCGAGCGCGTTTATGCAGAGAAGCCTGTAACCGAGCGCGTCGAGTATGGTATAGCCGGTTCCTCTCGCCTCGGCGGGGTAGTTGCAGGGACGGATAATGCGCTCGTCGTCGTCGAGCCTGTCGTAGATCGATCTCTGTCCGTAAACGTGATTTCCCGTCGTTATAAGATCGATGCCCGAAGAAAGCAGAGTGTCGGCATCGGCGGGCGTAAGGCCGCGTATGTCGCAGACGTTTTCGCCGTTGCAGACGACAAAATCGGCGCTAAGGGTGCTTCTTATGTTCGGGAGTTCTCTTTTTATATAATCGAGTGCGGCGCGTCCGACCACGTCGCCGATTGCGAGTATTTTCATCGGATTCCTTTCTTATTCGGGCTTTGTGCCGTTTTTCACGGATTCGGAGGATATTGCGAGCGCGGCGACGGAGGCGTTTATTCTTTCCGCGGCGCGGAGCGAGAACACGCTTGTTTTTAGGTGTTCGTTTATCGCCGACGTCATAAAGGACGGCAGATCTCCCCAGCCGAAAATTTCAAGCGCGCTCGCATAAGTGTTGTTTGCTATGATGTCAAAAACGCGGGCATCTCTTTCGTTTCCCGCGACGGACTTGCGAACGGTAGAATAAATGTCGTCCGACAGGGAGTATATGAGGTTCATGACCTTTACGGCATACGCGCCGTCCTCTGCCGCCGCGGGTACGGCTGTGCAGGCAAAGGTGTCCGTATCCGCCGTCGAGCGGTAATTTTCCTGCCCTGCGGTCATTTTCGGCATAGGAAGCGCGACGTAAGGCGCACCCTCGGAGACGAGACTGCCGAGCTCATTCACCGTCATTACGGAGAAGAGAGGCGTCACGCCCGATTTTGCGGTTTCCCAGTCGAATTTTTCGGAGGAGTGGTCGATGCCGTAGAGGAGAAGCATAGCGTCATAAAGAGCGTCCGTCGTCTCGCTCGTTTCGAGCGGTCTGAACTCGTCCGTGACGGGATCCGCAGAGTAAAAATCAAGTCCGCCCGCGTTAAAAAGCGCGTAGGCATCGTCCGCGGAGACGCTTATATAGCGTGCGCCCTCGCTTTTGGTGATTTCCTCGCCCGCGTCCGATGACGCAAGCGCGGAGGAAAGACGGTACATCGTATCCGCATCGAACTTCCCGTTTTCGGCGTCCGCAATGATGCTTTCCGCGCTTTCGCCCGTTTTTTTGCACATCTCCGTGTTGAGCGCGACGCAGTAAGACGAGAGAAGCAGGCTCGGCGTGGCGTTACCGACGGCAAGATACTGCTTTTTTGCGATCGAGAGGGAATTTATGACGCTCTCGTTATAGCCCTTTGCCGACGGGGAAAAGCCGAGCAACGCAAGATCTGCGAGACTGAATGATGTTATAAGCGGAGACGCGTTTTTTGCGCGCATAACTATCGCGTCGTAGTCGGTTTTGCCCGACAAAACGTCGTTTTTGACCTTTGTCACAATGTCGCCCGTGCTTATTTCGCGAATTATTATGCCGTATTCGTCCGCAATGCGGGCGTTGCGCTCAAAGGCTTTTCTGTCAAGCTCGCTTTCGCTCTCGCCTGAGGGAACGAACGAACTCTCCGCGCCGTTTTCGCAAAGGACGAAAAATTCGGTCTTTTCGCCGCTCGCGTTCGGTTCGGGTAGAAGTGCCGACGTGCTTCCCGTTTCGACACCGAGGTCGGAGAGCGAAAGCTCGGGTCTGTCCTCGTGCGCATCACGCGCACCGCATGAGGAAAGGAGGACGGCAAACAAAAGCAAAAGCGTGATTACAGGTGTTTTAACAATTTTTTTCTTCATAATTTACATCAGTTTTTCATTTTATTTGTATATTCTCGGAACTCTGCCCGAAATGAGGCACAGACATTCGTAGTCGATAGTCCCCGCAAGCTCCGCAAGGCGGTAAAGCCTTTTCGGATCGTCGCCGAAGAGGGTGACAACGTCGCCGACGCCCGCCTCCGTTCCCGTGATATCAACCATACACTGATCCATACATATTCTGCCGACGATGGGAGCTTCGATGTTTCCGCCCTTTGCCGCGACAGAAACCGACGCGCCGCTGTAAGCGCGGATAAAGCCGTCGGCGTAGCCTATCGGAATGGTTGCGAGAGTTTTTTCGGTATCCGACGAATATTTTCCGCCGTAGCTGACCGTTTCGCCCGGCACGAGCGTATGAATGTGCGAGATGACGCTTTTAAGGCTCATAACGGGGCGCAGACCGTCAAGGTCCGCAAATTTTGACGCGCGCGCGCCGTAGAGGAGGATTCCTTCGCGGACGCCGTCAAGCGCAAATTCGGGGTGACGCACGGACGAAGCACTGTTCGAGGCATGCAGGAACGGGATCTTTACTCCCTTTTCGGCGAGCGCGTCTTTAACGGCGATGAAACGCTCGTATTGAAGCCTTGTCATGGAGTCGTCCGCCTCGTCCGCTTTTGCAAAATGAGTGAACATTCCCTCCGCAATGAGAGCGCCGTCGCGGCACACCTTTGCGATGTCGCACGCGGACCTTTCAATGCTTTCCTCGCTCTGCGCGACAAACCCGATTCGGTTCATACCCGTGTCGAGCTTGACGTGAACGCGCACATGGCACCTCTGGCGCTTTGCTTCGTCGCCGAGCGCACGCGCGTATTCGGGCGAAAATACCGTCTGGATTATGTTGTTTGCGGAAAGCTCGCCCGCAGAGTAAGGGAGCGTGTAGCCGAGAATAAGAATATCGGCGTATTTTCCGAGTTCGATGCAGACCTTGCGGAGTGCGACAGCCTCTTCTATGCAGGAGACGGCGAAAAAGTCGCAGCCCTCTTCAAGGAGCGCTCTTGCGCAGCTGTCCGCACCGTGACCGTAGGAGTCCGCTTTCATAATGCAGATTATGCGCGGGTTTTTTTCGCCTTTTACCTTGCTGCCGAGCAGCCTGTAATTGTGCCTTAGGGCATCGAGGTCTATCTCCGCCCACGTTTTGTGGCGGCTGTATATCGGCAGACTTGAATATAGCTTATACGTATCGTTTTTCATTGGAAGCCTCTTAAAAAATCGGAATAATTATCTCGGTGAGAAGAACCGCGAGAACGGATACCGCGGCAACCGTCAGCAGTCCTCTGCCGAAATAAGCCGTGATAACGGCTGCGGCAAGTCCTATCGCCGCGGAGAGCATAGAGGACGTCGAGTAGAGCGCGCCGGGCAGGGTCATAACGCCGAGAACGGCATAGGGAATATAGTAAAGAAAGGATCTGACCGTTTTGTTTTCAAACTTTCCCTTTACAAGCACGAGCGGAAGCATACGCACGAGATATGTAACGCCCGCCATGACGAGAAGATAGGGAAGAAAGTCTGTAAAAGGTATCATTTTTCCTGTTCCTCCTTAATGGGCGCGATCACGGCGAAGAGCAGACTTATCGGCACCGCCGAAAGAATTATCACAAATCCGCTCGGAACGGCGGAAAGGAAGGGTATGTACTTAAAGGCACAGCCGAGCGCAATGCTTGAAAGCACGCAAAGTGCCGTCGCCATGCGTTTTTTTGCCTCGGGAATTATTATCGCGACGAACATTCCGTAAATGGCGATGCCGAGCGCGGATATGATGATTTCGGGGAGAAGATTTCCCGCCGCCGCACCGAGGAGAGTTCCGAGCGACCAGCCGACGTAGGGGCAGATCATAATGCCGTAGAAATATTTTTTTCCGAGGTTTTCGCCCTTTGACATCGAGACGGCGAAGATTTCGTCCGTGTTCCCGAACGCGATGAGAAATCGGTGGCGCAGTTTTACGCTCTTGCCGAGCCGTTGCGAGAGAGAAACGGACATGAGAGAGTAGCGCAGATTTATGAAAAGCTGCGACACGGCAAGCTCTATAAACGTTCCGCCACCCGCAATTATCGGGACGGACGCGAGCTGACCCGCAGAGGTGAGGTTCGTCATTGAAATAAGGAGCGTTTCTATTATCGAGAGTCCGCTTTTGACGGCGAAAAGACCGAACGCAAAGGAGACGGAAAGGTATCCGAGACCTATCGCCAGTCCGTCGCGCAGACCCATTTTGAAATTATTGTTTTCCATTTTATTATACTATCTATTCGTTCACTTCAAAGAAATACTTGCCGCCGTGTGCCCTGACGCTCTGGACAAGACCGATTATTATGTACATTGAGAGCATTGACGAGCCGCCGTAGCTCATAAAAGGCAGCGTGATACCGATGACGGGTAGAAAAGCCATGCACATTCCGAGATTTTCGAGCGTTTGAAGAATTATAAGTGCCGCCGCGCCTATGCAGATGAAACGTCCGCACGGTTTTTCGGCTTTGCGCGCTATCATAAGTATGCGAATGACCATTGTAACGAGCGCCGTTATGACGATAAGCCCGCCGACGAAGCCGAATTTTTCGCAAAACGTGGCGAAAATGAAGTCTGTATGCGACGCGTAAAGAGTTTTGTAGTAGTGACCGCCGTAGAGTCCCTGACCGTAGATACCGCCGTTTGCTATCGCCTGGCGGCTTTGAAGCGGCTGCATACCCTTGCCGAGAGGGTCTTTTTCGGGGTCGAACCCGACGAGAATACGCTTTTGCTGGTAGTCTTTGAGCCTCGGCCACAGATATGGGAATGCTACCGTAAGCAGAGTGCCCGCGCCGAGAAAATACCATATGCTGACACCCGCGCAGAAGAGCATAACGGCGGTGAGGCCTATGTAGACGAGCGCAACGCCGAGGTCGCCCGAGGCAAGCACAAGTCCGATGACGACTCCCGCGTGCGCGCCGATGCCGAGCAGAGCTTTCGGAGAATTTATCCGCTCTTTTGCGTATTCGAGGTGTTTTGAAAATGTGATAATATACGAAGCCTTAACAAATTCGGACGGTTGTATTCCGACAGAGCCGAAACGCAGGTAACTGCGGTTTGTACCCTGACTTGTTCCGAAAACGAGCGTCACGCCGAGAAGTCCGATCGACGCGATGAAGAAGAAAAGCCAGAATTTGTTTACAAGCTCCTCGTAGTCGATGACGGTAAGGACTACCATGGCGGCAAGACCGACGACGACGGCACCGATCTGAACGCAGTAGCCCGATTTTGTGAGCTTTTCCACATTACCGAGAGTGCCTGTGAGCGTGAGCAGGCTGCAAGCGGTGAGAACGAGCGTGCAGACGAGAAGCACAGGGTCGATCATGCGCATTCTCTGCCCTTTTGTTATGCTGAATGAACGTACCACGGCGTCTCCTTTCCTGCCTTTTCCGAATTTTGTAAATAAGAGCCAAAAGCGACCGTCACACAGTGCAATGCCGAGTGAAACAGTCGCTTTTCGGGAGGGTCAAAGCCTGTTCGGCTTAACTGATATAAATACCGAAATCAATATGCCCTCGCCCAGACGACCATATGCTTTGCGGGTTTGCCGCAGCAGACGCAGACGTCTGAAATATGTTCTTCTTCAAGCGGGATACAGCGCGAGCCGACACCCGTTTTTGCTTTTACTTCGTCCTCGCAGGCCTCGTCGCCGCACCACATCGCCTTGACAAAGCCGTCGCCGTTTTCAAGAACTTTGTTTATCTCGTCGAGCGTTTTGCAGGTGTATGTTCTTCTCTCTCTGTTTGCGAGAGCTTTTGCATACATACCTTCTCTGACCTCCGTGAGCTTCTTTTCGACGGTGTCCGCGAGATTTTCGAGCGAAACGGTCTCTTTTTCGAGGTTGTGACGCGTCATGATAACGCACTGACCCGCCTCAATGTCGCGCGGACCTATCTCAATGCGGAGCGGAACGCCTTTCATCTCGTATTCGGCGTACTTCCAGCCGGGCGAGTTGTCGCTTGCGTCAAGTTTTACTCTGAACTTGTCTTTCAGTGCCGTATAAAGCTCCGTCGCCTTTTCGATAACGCCCTCTTTGTGAGCCGCAACGGGGATAATGACTACCTGAACGGGCGCGACGGCGGGAGGGAGTACGAGACCGTTGTCGTCGCCGTGCGTCATGATTATGCCGCCTATCATACGGGTGGTCGAACCCCACGACGTCTGATACGGGTGCGCGAGCTTGTTGTCGCGTGTTGTGTATGTGATGTCAAAAGCCTTCGCGAAGCCGTCGCCGAAGTAGTGCGACGTTGCGGCTTGCAGCGACTTTCCGTCGTGCATAAGCGCTTCTATCGCGTATGTGTCCTCCGCGCCCGCGAACTTGTCGGACGGGGTTTTACGTCCCTTTATTACGGGGATCGCAAGATCCTTTTCGTGGAAGTCGGCGTAGACGTTCAGCATACGGACCGTCTCTGCGACTGCCTCTTCGGGCGTTTCGTGCATTGTGTGACCTTCCTGCCAGAGGAATTCACGGCTGCGCAGGAACGGTCTTGTCGTCTTTTCCCATCTGACAACGGAGCACCACTGGTTGTAGAGCTTCGGGAGGTCTCTGTAAGAACGGATTATATTTGCGTAATGCTCGCAGAAGAGCGTTTCCGACGTCGGTCTGACGCAGAGGCGTTCGGTGAGTTTTTCGCTGCCGCCCTGTGTTACCCACGCAACTTCGGGCGCAAAGCCTTCGACGTGATCCTTTTCCTTATTGAGAAGAGATTCGGGAATGAACATCGGCATATAAACGTTCTCGTGACCCAGCTCCTTGAAGCGCGTGTCGAGAATTTTCTGAATGTTCTCCCAGATAGCGTAGCCGTAAGGGCGGATTACCATGCAGCCCTTTACGCTCGAATAGTCGATGAGATCCGCTTTTTTGCAGATGTCTGTGTACCATTTCGCAAAGTCAACGTCCATATTTGTGATCTGCTCAACGGTTTTTTTATCGTTTGCCATAACCTTAAACCTCGTTTGCCTTTCGCCCGCAGATTCCGCGTGACGATAAATATACAGTCTATTATATAATATAATCGGTAAAATGTCAAGTGGGCGGGGAAAAATATATTCTGCGGCATGCGAACCGTAATTTGCGTAGGCACACGTGAAAAAAGGTGAAAATTTCTCTTTTTTTGTAAACAGCACTTGACAAATATTGAAAAATGCGTATAATTATATTAGACAAAAAAATTGTGCCAAATGAGGAAATTATTATAAAAAAGAAACAGGTCGTTATAAAAAGGATACAAAACAGGGAATATACAGCCCGTTTTTTTTGTTACAAATGTTATAATGAAATCCGAGACGAATTAAAACAAGTGTAAAATGTACTTTACACGGAAGAGGGAGAAGAGAAAAATGAAAAGCAAAACGATTGCAAAAATTCTTTTATGTGCGGCTCTGATCGCGCTTGTCTGCGCGTCTGCGTGCTCGTGCGGCGAAAAAAAAGAGACGGACATAACGAATAATCGTCTGACGGTAAGCGATTTGCCGAAGGACGGAGACGGGCTTCCCGTTATCCACACTACGGACGTTTCGAGCGCTATCGGCGACTTCACCGTAGTGCGTTCCGACACGGCAAAGGACAAGGTGAAGGAACTTGCGAGCAGGGTGCGCACGGTTCTCTCGGACTACACGGGCAAAAATCTCAAAATAAGTACCGACGCTATGTCCTCGGAAAAAATGGAGATCCTTATCGGCGAGACGACCCGCGAGGAGAGCAAAAACGCGCTCTCAATGCTCGGTGTAAACGACTACATAATAAAGCTCGACGGCTTCAAGATCGTTATCGCGGGCGGAAGCGACGAGGCACTTGAAAATGCGGTCAATGATTTTACGGAGAACTTCCTCTTTGACGGCAAAGTAGCCGTTCCGAATAAAAAAGGTCTGCTTTACGCGCAAACCTATGCTTTTGAGAATATTAAAATAGAAGGAAAAGACATTTCCGAATATAAAATTTATTCGACGAACGCAAAGTGCGCGCAGAGACTTTCGGATAACATTTTCTACAATTTCTGCGGAAAACGCGTGGAAGTTGCCGAAAATATGCCCGCGGACGGGACGGGATATATCGTTCTTGACGCGAAAAGTCTCGACTACTGCCCGTACAAGGCGGAGCTTAAAGACGGCAACCTCTATGTGAGCGGTTCGTTCAAGAGCTGCTTCGAATTTTTTGATTATTTTGTAAAATCGGGCGAGAAAAATCCCGATGTGAAAAAATCCTTTGAGGGCGAGATCGACAAGCCGAACCTCTACACGAAAGAGGAGCTTATGACAGTTCTCAAAGACGTTTACGACAGCGATAAAGTCATTCTCGGCGAACAGGCAAACACTATGAAAGTGCCGAGTACGGTTTTTGATTCTTTCGAAAAGTCGAACGGCAAATACCCCGGTATTGCGGGCTTTGACCTTGGGTGCTACGGACTTCGCCTCTACGCTCCCGAGGGCGAAGAAAATAACAAGATGACCGACGAGCAGCTTAGCGAAGCATTCTGCGAGATAGTCGAATACGCCGAGAACGGCGGTATCGTGACTATAAGCTCGCATTTTGCAAATCCGAGCAGACAGTACGGCGACGACGCGTGGGTACGCGGTGATTTCGGCGGTGAAGCGGCTTGGAAGAAGCTGTTTACCGAAGGTGACGAATACAACACACGCTTTAACGACGAGCTTGACGCGGATATAGCGTTCCTTAAACTCTGCCGCGATATCGGACTTCCGATAATCTGGCGTCCTCTGCACGAAATCAACTCAAACTGGTTCTGGTACTCCATCGCGAACGGCGGAACGCTTCCCGCGGAGTACGGCGTGAACCTCTGGAAATACATATATGACCGCTTCGGCGAAGCGGGACTTGACAACCTCGTCTGGTGCTATTCGCCGAACGTGAATAACGGCTGGATAGATGCTATGTACTGCTATCCCGGCGACGGGTATGTCGACATTGTCTCCTGCGACTGGTATTCGGGCGGCGCATATGAGATCGACGGCAGCGGAAAGACTTATGAAAAGCTGATGGGAACAGATAAGATCACGAACCTCGGCGAGTTCGGTATTACGGGCGATATCTGCGCCGATAACAAAAAAATGCAGGAGCTGACATGGACGTGCGCCGATTTTACCGCGCTCGTAAAACAGATGATGAGCGACGGCTACAAGATAGGTTATATTCTCACATGGACGAGCCAGAACAGCACGTCATGGTGGGGACAGAACGAAAAAATGTGGGCAAGCGGCATCTTCCTTGACCGCGACGCGCTCGGAGCAAAATTTGCCGAAATAAGAAGTGAGGGAGAGTAAAATGAATAGTATAATGAAGAAAAAAATCATTAAAATCGCATTTTCCGTGCTTCCGATCCTTTTATTGCTGTCGGCTCTGATTTTTGCGGTGTCGGCGGAGGACGCGGAAACTCCCGAACTTACCGAGGGATACACCGTAACCGAAAAGGGCGAGGCAACGAACATAAAATGGCATATTGAGGAAGAGGACGACGAAAAAGTCCTTTACTTCGAGATAGACAACGCATCATCAGGGGTAAAAACAACCGTCGTCGAAGGAAGAGAGGCTGACGGCAAGGGCATCGGCTGGGGAAACAACAAGAATGCCCCCTGGTACGGCGGCGGAAAAATAACAAAGATAGTGTTCGGTGACGGAATTACAGCCGCAACGGGCGGAGTCTATATGGTCATTTCGTCCTTGCGTACGGTAGTGGTGCCAGACAGCTTTATAAAGACGGGCTACGCGACCTTTGAGTGCGATTCTTCGTTCGACACGTTCGGAAAAGAGGGAACGCCGAAGGGCACGGTAGATCTTTCGGGCATGAAGGAGCTCGGATACTACTGCTTTGACAGCGCGAAATTCAGTAATATCGTGTTCGGCGAGAATGTTAAAAGCATTTCGACCGAGTGCTTCAAATCGAATAAGTTTAAGGAAATCGTTTTCCCCGAAACGGTAGAAAGTATAGGCGAAAACGCATTCAAATCGAACGGAAGCCTTAAAAAGATCACGTTTGAGAGCAGTGACACGAAAATAAACTCTTCCGCTTTTAATTCCTGTCCGCAGCTTTTCACCGTCGTAGGATATGAGAACTCCACGGCATACGAATTTGCAAAGGAGAAAGGCTATGAGTTTGTCGATATCGGGAGCGGAAAAACTCTAATCGAGGGAACTGTAACGGTAGAACTTGATCCCGAAGAGGTCTTTGCCGCGTGGGATTTCGAAAAGGCTGACGACAAAGGCCTTATGACAACGAAATACGAAGGAATGACAATAGTCAACACCTATTGGGCGTGGTTCGAAGCGGAAAAGACGCTTGCGTTCAAAAGCAACGCATCGGGTTATAACGAAACGGGAAATCAGAACAGCGTTTCCGACAGCGGAACGAAATATTCAAAATATAAGGATAAGTGCGAGCAGGTTATTATAGGCAGCGGTATTCATAAGGTGTCGCATAGAGCGTTCAAAGACTTCGCCGCACTCCGCACGGTGATTATAGGTATAAACATCGGAAAGATAGATCAGGGGGCGTTTGAAAACTGCACGTCGCTTACCTCCGTTTACAGGATAGGCAAAGAGCCTGAGGAGGGCGTTGCGAATCTCACAATGATAAGCAACTATCCCGCGGGAATCCTTAAAAACACGGGAATAAAGACCGTAAAGCTGAAATCGGGTGATATTACGCTTAACGACATCGCTTTCATCGGCTGCGAGAATATCGTCGCCGACATAAACGATACGACGCTTGCTTTCGCAAAGGATAATAAGTACAATCTTATTAACGCGGCAGACCCGACGGATATTTACGAATACTACGAATATATCAATCCCGATACACAGACGGCGGGAGGTTCCGCCATCGCGTCCTTTGACGCGGAGACGGGAACGCTCCGTATCATCGGTTCGGGCGAACTTTACGACATCGTAAACTATTACGGCGGCGGTTCTAAAAAACAGCCGTGGTTCTCATATAAAAACGACATAAAGAAGATAGTTATCGATCCGAAGATAACGAAGATCGGAAAATATTCGTTCTGCCAGTGCAAAAATCTTGAAAGCGTCGAGCTTTCGGGCAATCCGATCGAAATTTCGAGCGGTGCGTTCGAAAAATGCTATAAATTGAAGTCTATATATACGAGCGGAGAGGAGCCTGTTGTCGGTACGTTCGATCTGCGTTCCGTTACGAGCGTTGACTCGTGGACTTTTGCGTATAACTATCTGCTCGCAAACCTTGTCGTGGGCAATACGACGGGATTTGTGTCCTCTACGCTTGAAGATTGTATGAATTTGAGAGCCGTCTACGGTGCGCCTGACTCTGCGGCGAGCGCGCTTGCGGGTGAGCTTGGCGTAAAGAGTGCCGATATATCGGCGGGAATGCCCGAAGCCGCTATCTGCACGCCTCCCGAACAGAACGAGGACGAGAAAAATTCGTCGTCGGGCAACGGTACGGAGACGAAAGAGGTCGAAACGCGCGAGCCGAAGTATCATATCATCGTCGATAACGACCCGAAAGCAAAGGACGATCCGTACTACACCGAAGCTGTCGTCGGAACGAAGGCGGCAAGCGTCGATACGGACAAATCTAAAACCGATTCCGAGCCGAAAACAGAACCCGCCGAAGGCGGTATGCCTGTTGTCGCGATTGTTGTCGTAGCAGCTGTCGTCGTAGTCGCGGTCGCTGTCGCAGTCGCTGTCGTAGCCGTTATCGGAATAAAGAAATCAAAAGCGAATAAAAAGTAAAAAAGGGCGGGTCAGTAAAAGACCCGCCTGATTTTATATTTTAATTTCGTTTTCCTTTATAAATTCCGCAAGCTCCTTCTCGGTCGGTATCGACGTACTCGCGCCCGCGCGGCTTACAACGAGCGCGCCGACGGCGTTTGCGTATCTGCACGAGTGCATTATGTTGCCGCTGCGCAGATATTCGAGCGTCAGAGCCGCGGTGAAGGCGTCGCCCGCCGCCGTCGTGTCTACGGCTTTTACGGTGTAGGACGAGGCGATGTTGTAATATTTTCCGTCATAGACGAGCGCGCCTCTGTCACCGAGTTTTATTACATAATAGTGTGATTTTACGAGATTTTGCAGTTTTAGTGCCGCGCGCAGGGCTTCGTCCGCGCCACAGGGCAATACGCCCGTCAGAATTTCCGTTTCGGTTTCGTTCGGCGAGAAAATTTCGAGCGGAGGGAGCTTTTCGAACGGAAAGTCGGGCTTTGCGGGGCCCGCGTCAATGACGATAGGCACGCCTTTCTTTGCCGCAAAGTGAGCCGCGGTCAGAACAGCCTCGTCGGGAACTTCGAAATTCGTGAAAAGCGCGTCGGGGTAGCAGAGCAGAGCCTCCTCGGCGTCGTCGGCGTTCAGAAGATTGTTCGCACCGGGGAAGACCGTTATCCTGTTTGTGCCGTCAGGTTCGACCGTTATCGCGGCAAGCCCCGTTGCGGCTTCGTCCGTCGAGCGGAGAGCGGACATATTGATGCCCTCGGACGCGTATAGCTTGCGGAGAGCCTCGCCGTTTGCGTCGCGCCCCGTTTTTGCGCAGAAAACGCAGTCGCCGCCGAGCCTTTCGACGGCAATGGCGGCGTTTGCGCCTTTTCCGCCCGGGACAAGCCTGTATGAGCCGTCGGCGAGCAGTGTTTCGCCCGCAAGCGGTAAGCGCGGAACGTTCATCACAAGATCCATGTTTGCGCTGCTTACGACAAGAATTCTTTTTTTCATTCCGTGACCTCCGTATATAATAATGTAGTGAAAAATCAGCTTTTTTCTTATTATAACATCGCGTGCGCCTTTTTTCAATATTTTTTTGAAAAAATCGGATTTTTTTGCAAAAACCCCTTGACAAAGCGAGGGCGGTGTAGTATAATAACGGAGTTCCCGTGAGAGCGGGGGCAATC